>JBFLXC010000028.1:0-22854 GCA_040757435.1 Spirochaetota bacterium
CGAGGAAAGGAAGGACGAGAGCAAGGAATCGGCGGACGCCCTGGCGGCCTTGGGGGAAAAATTCGGCCCCGGCAAGCTGGCCGGCGCCCTGGAGGAAATCTTTTCCAGGCCCGCCTGGGCGGAAGTCAAGAACCGGGTCGCCGCGGCGGGCAGGATGCCGGCCCTTCGGGAACGCTACCTCTCGGACGAAGCCGAACTGCTTGCGGAGCTCAAGGCTTTGGACCCAGGGCGGGAGGAGGAGCTGGGCCTCGCGGACTGCCTCTTCGTGTGGCGCAAGCGCAGGGCCGTCCTCCGCTATCTCAGGGAGTTCAAGGCCGCCGTCATGGAGGCCAACAACTCCGGAGGAAGGATATATTTCGTCGCCTCAGGCACTTCCTACCACGCCGCTCTGACGGGAGCCTACTTCTTCAACCGCCTGGCGAAGCTGCCCATCCACCCATGTAATCCTGGCATGTTCAGGTCCATGTACATCTCAAGCCTCAAGGAAGGGGACCTTATCGTGGGCATCACCCAATCCGGGGAAACCAAGGATCTGGTCGACATCTTCCAGGACGTGAAGGACAAAAACCCCCAGATCCGCCGCGCATGCCTTGTGAACAACGAAAACTCCAGGATCCCCCAGGAGCTGGCGGACTTCTACCTCCCCATCCTCTGCGGCCCGGAGATCGCCGTGGCCGCCACCAAGTCATTCATCAACCAACTGGCCGTCCTCTACCTGGGGGCGGCGAGCTTCGTCCTGCCCGAACGGGAGGTCAAGGCCAAGCTTCTTTCCGCGAAGCGCCTGATGGCCGAAAGCCTCAATTCCTGCCGCGACGGCCTGGAGGAAGCGGCGGAGCGGCTTTTCGCACGGCCTTCCATCCATATCCTGGGAACCGGCCTCATAGGCATAGCCCGGGAGGGGGCATTGAAGATCCGGGAAGTGACCCTCAACCACACCGAGGGCTACGACGCCGTGGAGTTCAAGCACGGGCCGAACACCATATTGGGAAGAAACACGATTTTTTCACTGGCGGACGTGGAGCGCATCCTGGAAGCCGCCTTGTCCCTGCCCCCGGAAAGCAGGGGAGCGCCCAAGGTGGAGGCCGAAGGCCTCATAAAGATCCACCCCGAAATCCTGGAGCCCGGCTTTTCCAGCTATCCCCTCATATTCATATGCCCCCCCGACGATAGGGACGCCCGCATCACCGTGAGCCAGATCCACACCCACAAGATCCGAGGCGCGGACGTTATCCTTATAGCCGAGAGGAGGGGGGATCTGGCCCTGGCAGCCGAAGGGGCCCCCATGGGCTACGGATCCTACTGGGCTTCCT
The DNA here is from genome assembly GCA_040757435.1 of Spirochaetota bacterium. Classification (GTDB taxonomy): domain Bacteria; phylum Spirochaetota; class Spirochaetia; order Treponematales; family Rectinemataceae; genus VKGY01. The sequence continues at coordinate 1,311 of JBFLXC010000028.1, forward strand.
ACCTTGAGATACCCCCCACCGGAGATCCCTGTCTCTTTGTCTTCGGCGCGGCCATACTGCTCCAGTACCTCGCCTACCGCATGTCGGTGAGGAAAATGGAATGGCTCGATTCCCTAGGCCTGGCCGGCCACGGAGTCCACCCCGACGCGCCCAAGAATGTGTCCAAGTCCATCACCGTGGACTGAGGCTCAAGGAACGTAGGATCGGACGAAACTATCCAGGGCGGGCTTGAGTCCCGGGTCCCGGGCGGCGTTCCAGAGGATGGCTTCCAGGTAGCCCGCCGGATCCCCCGTGTCCAGCCTCCGGCCTGAGATGCGGGCGAAGGCCACCTTCCCCTCCTCTATCATCCTGTCCAGGGCGTAGCTGTGGAAATACTCTCCGCCCTTATGCTTCGCCCACCCCTCCTCAACCTTGTCGAAGAACTCAGGGGTATACAGATAGCGCCCTATGGAGACCTCGTGGCTGGGCTCCTCGCCCCTAGCGGGCTTTTCCACGAAGCCCCTCACCCCCAGGCCGTCCGGGGCGGGGTCCACCACCCCGTACCTCGACACATCCCCAGGCTCAAGGATCGTGGCCAGGACGCATTTTCCCGTGGCGCGGTATACGTCCACCAACTGGCGGGCCAGGGGCGGCTCTCCGAAGTGGAGGTCGTCGGGATAGGCGACCACGCAGGCCTCCCCGCCCAACAGGTTCTTCACCTGCAGCAGGGCATGGCCCGTGCCCCGCATCTCCCTTTGGCGGACAAAGGTCACCTTGGCCTCGGGCGGGCGGACCTGGGCGAGGCGGTCGGCCTTGCCCTCCCGGGAAAAAAGCTCCTCCAACTCGATCTCCCGGTCGAAATAGTCCTCCAGGACCTTCTTCCTCCGGGAGCTGATGACGATGATGTCGTCGATGCCCGACCTGACGAATTCGTCGGCTATGAAGGCGATGGAGGGAGTGGTCCCCACGGGGAGCATTTCCTTCGGAACGGTCTTTGTGACGGGGAGGAAGCGGGTGCCGTAGCCCGCGGCGACGATTATTCCTTTCATGGCGGGAATTCTAGCCCCGGGATTGCGGGGAGGCAAGGGCGGCGGGGATGCGACGGGGGCTCAGCCGAACCACCGTCCCTTGCCGAGCTCCTTCGCCCTGTACATGTTCTTGTCCGCCGCCGCCTCCACGGCCTTCAAATCCTCAGCGGTGGCCTGGCCCTCCCCCTCGCAATGCCCTATACCTACGGAGATGGAGTAGGAAAGGTTGCCGGGCGCCCCGCCGGACAGCACAGGAACCGCGGCCTTGACGCAGTCCGCGATGAGCCTGGCGGCTATGGTGCGGGCCACCTCCAGGGGGCAGGAGCGAAGGATGACCATGAACTCGTCTCCGCCTATGCGTAGGACGAAATCGTCAGCCCTGATGTTCGCCCGGGCCACCCGCACCGCGTCGACGAGGATCGCATCCCCGGTGGCGTGGCCGAACTCGTCGTTCAGCGACTTGAATTCGTCCAAGTCGAAGACCATGACGGAAAAGGGCTTCTCCAGATCCTGGACCAAGGCGGGAAGGATTTTCCTGTTGTAGCTCCCCGTCAAGAAATCCCGCTGGGCTTCCTCCCTGAAGAAGGCCGCCCGCTGGCGCTCGGAGATAAGAGCCCGGTAATGCTTTAGTCCATCGTTCACCACATAGAAGCTGGAGGAGAGGGTGAGGGCTACAAAGCCGTAGTGGGAGATCATTATGGCCCCGGCGTCGTCGACCAGCACCAATAGGACGATGTCGCGGATGGCGCAGAGCACCGCGACCACCACGCCGAACATCACAGGCTTGAAGGAGCTGTCCTCCTTGGCGTAGCGCAGGACCAGGAAGAAGAGATAGACCTGGAGAGGGAGGAATGCCAGGTAGGTGAAATTGTACAGCCGCTTGATCTCCACGATGCCTCCCGGCATGGCGAAGAGAAGGGCGGCGCAGGCCACGTGGATGCCGGAAAAAGCCAGGGCGAAGGCGTCCATCTTTTTCCCAAGGAATCCGAAATACGCCATGATGAAGAGGGCTGCGCCCAGGTGCCGCAGGGATACGACGATCCTCTTGAACATGACAATGGAGACGGGAAGCCTCTCGATGAAGGCGAAATCCAGGAGGAACAAGGCGACGCAGAGCCCCGCCGCCCCGAGGAGGACCCCTCCCTTCCTTGTCTTGTCGCCCAGCTTGCCTATGCCGATGGAGATTATGGAAATGGCCAGGAGGGCGCCGGCGGAGATCCAGATGTTGTATTCCGAAAAGAAGGTGAGGGCGAAGATCCTGGCCGAAACCTTCCGAGCCGGAGCAACGTAGGGCACCGTAGTGATTCCCGCCTCGTAGGTGCCCAGGATTTCGATTTCCAGTATATTCCTTTCCCTCGCCGCAGCCTCGGGCAGGTGGAAGACATGGACCGCGTTCCAGATGGTGGCCCTGCCCTCCGCGGGATCGCCCCGCCGCCCAAGCAGGGTCCCATTGGCGGAAACGGAAAGGGAAGCGCCGGCTATCTGTGGAAACACCAAGGCCAAGTTCTTTTCCCGCCGTAAATCGGCGGGAAGCTCGAACTCCATGGCGTAGGTATACAAGCCCGGGGTGAATTTCCTGTTCGAACCGCAGGAATTCAGGAAGGGAATCTCAAGGGAGCCCAGGGAAAGCCCGTCCCGTCGCGCCGATACCGGTCCGTCCAGGGGAAGGGCGTAGCGGGGCGGATTGTAGGCGAGCACGAACAGCTCCAAGGCCGCCGACAGGAGAACCGCGAAGGCCAGGTAGGCGAAAGCCTTCAGCTTGTTCCATCCCCGCGTTTCCATAGGCGCGCCTCAGCCCCTCGTGGCCAGGAAGTCTTCCCGGGGAGGCGAGAAGAGGTCCAGGAGCCTGCCTTCCGCGAGGCAGGCAACTCCGTGGCCCAGGCCCCCGGGAATGCAAAGGCTGTCTCCCGCGCAAAGGCGGAAATGCTCGGATCCCAGGGTGAAGTCGAAAACCCCCTCCAGGCAATAGGTTAGCTGCTCGTGCGGGTGGCTGTGGAAAGCGCCTATCGCGTCCTTCGCGAAGTACACCTCCACCATCATCGATTTGTCGCCGTGGGCTTTGACCTTGCGCGAGACTTTCCCCGCTTCCAATGTCTCGAGCCTTGTCTCCGCTTCGCCGAAAAACAATCCCGCCATCTTGGGTTCTCCTCGATCCTAGTATCGGCTATCGTATTGACTAATGAAAGGAAATCTGGGATTATAGGCGCAATCTTCACGAAAGGAGCCGAAGCAGTGGACGTAGCAAACAATTCCCCGATCCGAACCTCCCGCGCGACTGCTTAGGGCTCTAGTACAGAAAGCGCACCCCCTTTCGACAAACCCTAGCTACCCGCGCGGAACATGTAGGCCGCATCATGGCCTTCGCGAATTGCGACGCGCGCGCAATCACCCTCCGACGCAAAAAATCGCCGTAAGCGCCGGAACGTAACCGCACACCGTGCGGACACGACAGACATCCATGGGTATCCAGACAAAAGGAATATCAAGCATCGGGACGTTCTGGGCAAGGAAGCTCGACGTCCTCTTCGGAGTGTACCGAGGGCTGCCAAAGCCCCTCTACACCTTGTTCATCATCACCGTCGTCAATTCGATGGGCATTTTCGTGTTCCCCTTCCTCACCCTCTACCTCACCAGCAGGTTGGGAATGAGCCAGACCGAGGCGGGAACCTTCCTCTTCATCATCTCCATGCTCTACATCCCGGGCAACTTCATCGGGGGGAAGCTGGCGGACCGGTTCGGCAGGAAGAAGATCATGGTGGCGGGACAGGTCGTCTCCGCCGCCCTGTTCATACCCTGCGGCTTCGCCGGTTTCTCGGCCATGGTTCCCTACCTTGTCCTGGCCAGCGTCTTCTTCGATGGGATCACCGACCCGGCCCGGTCCGCGATGATGACGGACCTGACCACCCCGGAGAACCGGCGCACCGCATTCTCGCTCCAGTACCTGGGGCACAACCTCGGCTTCGCCGTGGGTTCGCTCATTGCCGGCTTCCTCTTCGAGCACGCCTCCTCGTGGCTGTTCTGGGGCAACGCTATAGCGGCCTTGGTCGCCATAAGCATTCTGGGCCTCAGGGTGCCGGAGACCAAGCCCACCCAGGAGCAGATAGACGCCACCATCGGAACGGGAAGCACGGAGGAAGCCCACACGGGAACCCTGGTCCAGGCCCTCATGTCCAGGCCTTTCCTCATCCTCTTCACCATGCTCACAACCTGGTACGGCTTCGTCTACGCCCAGCACCGCTTCGCCCTGCCCCTGCAGTCCAAGGCCTTCTTCGGCAGCTCAGGCGCGGCTATCTACGGCTCCATGATGACCCTGAACGCCGCCTTGGTCATCTTCCTCTCAACCCCCGTGATGGCCTGGACGAAGAAGTGGAAGCCCATCAACGCCGTTGCCTTGGCGGGATTCTTCTACATGGTAGGCTTCGGGATGATCGGAGCCTCCAAGACCCTCTTCCTCATGTACGCCTCCACCGTGCTCTGGACCCTGGGGGAGATCGTGAACGCCACCAACGAAGGAGCCTATGTGGCGAACCACACCCCCATATCCCACCGGGGAAGGTTCAACGCCATCCTTCCCTTCATTGGAGGCCTGGGCTGGATGATAAGCCCACCGGTCACGGGCAAGCTTATCGACCTCAGCTCCCTGGGCGCCGTCTGGCCCGTCATCGGTGGAATCGCGGGGGTTTCGGCCTCCCTGCTCTGGGTATTGGGGAAGGTTGAGGACCGGTCCCTGGCCAAAAAGAGGACTTCTGTGGAAATCGGGAAGTAAAACGAGTATACTGTAGTCCTGGACAGGAGGGCCGGAAAAGAATAAGAGCGTTCGGTGGGCGATATTGGGATTGAACCAATGACTTCTACCGTGTGAAGGTAGCACTCTCCCGCTGAGTTAATCGCCCACCGAACGCTCTCGGATGGTTTCGCATCCTACCAAAGCCCCGGCATCCTGTCAAGGACAAGGCGGTAGCCGAAATGCAAAGAGCGGATTTCAGAATCAGCCCATTTCCAAAAAGCGAGCGGTCGGTCATACGGGTGAAGTTCCCCCAAAAGCGCCTGGAAGCCGGGGAACTGGCCATCGAATTGACCAGGAAGTCCATCCACCTTCTCATAGCCTTCGTTCCCCTCCTCCTCTCCCTGTCAAAGCCCCTCACCATCGTCCTCCTGGGAGGGGGGATAGCGGCCTACTATGTCTTCGAGTCCTTGCGCATGCGGGGCATACAGGTGCCCCTTGTGTCTGAGCTCACAGCCCGGGCGGCGAGGATCCGCGACGCGGGGCGCTTCGTCGCCGGCCCCATCACCCTGGGCCTGGGCGCCTTGGCCTCAGTGCTGGTCTTCAAGCCTGTCCCCGCCTCCATCGCCATCTATATCCTCGCCTTCGGAGACGGCTTTTCCAGCCTGGTGGGAAAGATCGCGGGCCGCGTGCGGCTTCCCTTCACCAAGGGGAAATCCCTGGAGGGCAGCGTCACCTGTTTCATCGTAAGCTTTCTATCCGCCTATCTCGTGTCCCGCCAAGCCCTTCCTTCGCTGGCCATCGCCCTTGGCGCCACCGTCACCGAGGCTTTGCCGACGAAGGATCTTGACAACATCATCCTCCCCCTTGCCGCAGGCTTCATCGCCTCCCTGGTCCTCGCCTAGCGGAGGCGCCGCCCTTGGCGCCCTTATTGCCAGAGGTAGTAGGAGTGGAGCTTATTGATGTAAAGCCAGCTCCCCAATCCCAGCGCGACAAGGGCGGCGAGGCTGGCCAGGGGTGAGATGTCCTTCGACAGGAGGAAGGTCCCCGCCGTGGAAGCCGCGAGGCCCAAGGCCACGTAGTAGAAGGACCTGTCGCCCCTCACCCTGGTTGCGATAATATAATTTGTTATTGTAATTATAATTATAGAAAATGCAAATCCATTGATCAGATTGCTGTATCCCACCTTGAAGAGGAGGGTCCTGTCCCAGATGCCCGTGTTCACCGGCAGGCTGGTGGCCAGGGCGACGGAGATCGCGGCGCAGACCGCCACGATGGACAGGTGCTTCTCATTCCTCATGCCCGAGGCGTAGAGGCCCGAGATGAAGAGGGATGAGTAGCCGAAGAACTTCACTCCCGTGTAGGCCTTGTCGATCACCGCCAGCACGCCGTCGGCGCTTCCCCCAAGGGCGAGGAGGAGATGGAGGGGGCGGAGGGCTTCGAATGAGGCGCAGCATAGCCAGAAGGCGAAGAAGAATATTTCCGCCGAGACGGTTTGCCTGAAGCTCCTGAGGATGAAGCTCTGCCCCGTCACGGCGAAGCCGCAGAGGAGGACGGCGTCGGCCAGTGACAAGACCTGGGAGGGGATGCGCAGGCCCAGGAACTCATGGATGGAGTAGATGCCGTGCTCTATGAGGAACACGGGCAGGTCTCCCCGGAAAGCCAGGATGACGGAGCTTGCCAAGGCCAGGAGGGTGGATGCGCAGGAAACGCCGAAGAGGATCCAGTAGCTGCGCCTTCGTATCTGGAGTGTCACGGCCTAAGGATACCGTGCTTCGCCGCTTCCATGAAGTCCCCGCGCCCAGGTCCATCGATTGATGCGGGAGGGGGATTTCTAGTATAGTTGGCTACATTTTTTTCCATCGAGGTGGGCAATGGCCGACAAGATCACTCCCCGGGAAGTCGATTACTCCCAGTGGTACATCGATATCGTTCTCAACGCCAAGCTTGCGGACTACTCTCCGGTCAAGGGGAGCATGGTCATCAGGCCCAGGGGCTACGCGATCTGGGAAAGGATCAGGGATGAGTTCGACCGCCGGTTCAAGGAAACCGGCCATTCCAACGCCTATTTCCCCCTCCTGATCCCCATGAGCTTCCTGGAGAAGGAGGCCGAGCACGTGGAAGGCTTCGCTCCCGAGCTTGCCGTTGTCACCCACGGCGGCGGCGAAAAGCTTGAGGAGCCCTACTGCATCCGCCCCACCTCAGAGACCATCATCTGGTCCATGTACAAGAATTGGGTCCAGTCCTGGCGCGACCTCCCCATCCTCATCAACCAGTGGGCCAACGTCCTGCGCTGGGAAAAGCGCACCCGCCTCTTCCTGCGCACCGCCGAATTCCTCTGGCAGGAGGGCCATACGGCCCATGAGACAGAGCAGGACGCGGTGGATGAAACCTTGAAGATGCTCGAGGTCTACCGCGACGTGGTGGAGCGCCACCTTTGCATTCCCGTCGTGACGGGCCTCAAGAGCGAGACAGAGAAATTCGCGGGCGCCGTCCAGACCTATTGCATCGAGGCGATGATGCAGGACCGCAAGGCCCTCCAGGCGGGCACGAGCCACTTCCTTGGCCAGAATTTCGCCAAGGCCTTCGACGTGAAGTTCCAGACCCGCTCAGGCGGACTCGACTATGTCTGGGCCACCAGCTGGGGCGTCTCGACCCGCCTGGTCGGCGCGGTCATCATGACCCACTCGGACGACAAGGGTCTCGTCCTGCCTCCCTCGATCTCCCCCGAGGAGGCGGTGATAGTCCCGATATACAAGAACGATTCCAAGGCCGCGGTCCTGGCCTACGCCGACAAGGTCCTGGCGGAGCTCAAGGCCGCGGGTGTGCGGGCTGTGGTCGACTCCGACGACTCCTCCAGCCCGGGCTGGAAGTTCGCCGAGTGGGAGATGCGGGGCACACCCTTGCGCATAGAGATCGGCCCCCGGGACATGCAGGCCGAAAAGCTTGTCCTGGCGCGGCGGGACACGGGAGAGAAAAAGATAGTATCCGTCGCGGAAGCCGTAGGCGCCGCGAAGGATATCCTGGCAGACATACAGAAATCCCTGTACGAGAAGGCCAAGGCATTCAGGATCGAACACACCCAGGATGTGGCGGACTTGCCCGGCCTGTTGGAGTTCTTCGGCGCAGAGGGAATGGGAACGGCGGACGCCCACGGCGGCTTCGCCCGGGCTTTGTGGTGCGGCTCCGCGGCCTGCGAGGCCGACCTGAAGGCCAAGGCCAAGGCAACCCTTCGCTGCATGCCCCTGGGCGACCAGGAGGGCATACAGGGCTCCTGCGCCATCTGCGGAGCCCAGGCCAAGCACAGGGCTCTCTTCGCCCGCAACTACTGATCGGGATACAGCCTGGGCGCCGGTATGGCGCCCAGGTCGCCGGGCTGCCAAAGCTCGAATATATAGCCTGAAAGTTCCTCACCAAGGGCCGGGCGTCCCACGGACAAGGCGGCGTATGCTTCAGTCCGCGGGCTTGCCTCAACCCAGCTATCCAATAGGGTTGCCGCCGCGCCGCCGGCTGGAATTCCTGCGGACAAACGGCTTCCCGCGAGGAACCCTATCGCCAGCCCCGCGGCCATGCCTGCGGCGGCTCCGGCGGCCATCCGGAACAATGCTCTTAGCCGCCTGACTGGCGCCGCGGCCTTGAATACCGCATCAAGATCCGGCTCCCCGGGGCGGCTTTCTTCCGCCAGGGACTTCAGGGCCTCTCCCAGAAGAGGCGAAAAATCGATCTTCTCAGCCATCCATTCCCTCCATCCCCCCCTCCTTGAGTAGGCCCGCCAATTTCGCCCGCGCCCTTGAAAGGCGGGATTTCACCGTTCCCTCGGGAAGCCCGAAACGCCGGGCCAGCTCGCGCAACGGCACGGATTCCGCCTCGTGGAGATAGACCAAGGCCCGATCGTCCGCCTTCAGGGTAGCCAAGGCCTCGGACAGCGCCCGCCGGACCTCGGATCTTTCCATTTCATCGTGGATGTCAGGGACCGTAGCCTCGTCCAGGGAAACCGCGCGAGCCGCGGACCGGGCCCGGCGCCTCAGCGCGTCCAAGGCGGCATGGCGGCAGACGGCATACAGGAAGGTGGAGAAGGATGACCCGCCCTTCCGACGCGGCAGGGCCTTGAAAAGCCTCACAAGGCTGTCCTGGGCGGCTTCCCGCGCGACCTCGGGATCGAAGCCCGCCATGGCGGCGCAAAAACTTCCGATCCGGGCCCAATGGCGCTGGGCTAGGGCCCTGAAGGCGCCTTCATCCCCCCGAGCCGCGGCGGACGCCAACTCCTCGTCCCCGGGTTCCCCTTCCGCTGGATCCCGCGATCTCATCTCAGAAGCACTGTCGGAGAAGGCCCAGGAGCTGCGACCATCGCCGGGCGTCCTCGGCGGACAGCCCCCGGCGTGAGAAGGATTCCCAACCTTTTCCGCCCCTCTCTACTATCCTGGCCTCACGGATCAGGCGGAGGATCTTTCTCCACCGCTCCTCGCCGAGTATCGTGCGCAGGGCAATCTGCCTGTCTATCTGGGCGAGCCTCAGGGTTTTCTCCACCTGAAGGCTCGCGTCCAATGCCGCTCCTATGGCCGCCTTGTCCGGCTGGGTCTCGAGCATGAGCCGCGCTATGGAGGATTGCAGTATCCGGATGTCCGCCCTCGCCTTGGCGATCATTTCCTCGTCCTTCGCCACAGCGTCCTTCAAGGCGGCCATCTCCTGGTCGGTGATCCTCAGGTCCTTGAGCCACGAACGCACCGCGTCCTTGCCCGCCGGCCCCGCCTGGGCGAAGGCCGGAACAGCGGCGAGGGCGAGCAGACAGGCCGCCACCGCCAGGACCTTGGAAACCCTCGCGCCGAAATTCCTTGTTTTCATATCGAACCTCCCTGTCGATTCCGATGGTTAGTCGTCGGGTGGCGGATTTTGGTTCCATAGTATCTTGAAAACCGACTATACTGGGAGAGGAGGCTGCCATGGACCATCCTGTGCCTGTTGTATTTTTTTCGCGATGCCTTGGATTCGACCGCTGCCGCTGGAACGGGGAAGTCATCCGGGATGATTTCGCCGCCGCCCTTGCGGCGAGGGTGGAGGTTGTCCATGAATGTCCCGAGATGGCCGTGGGCCTGGGCTGCCCCAGGGACCCTGTGCGGGTGGTGCGGGATGGCGATTCGATAGAGCTTCTCCAGCCCGCGACGGGACGAAGGGTGGGCGCGGCGATGCGGGAGTTTTCCGCCGCCTATCTTGCGAGCCTGCCGCCCTTGGACGGATACCTTCTCAAGTCCCGGTCGCCCTCCTGCGGTTGGAAGGACGTGAAAGTATACGACACCCCTCTCCCCGGATCGGCGGCCAAGCCCGGCCGAGGCCTCTTCGGGGAGGCGGTCCTCGCCCGGGGAGAAGGCTTGCCGGTGGAGGACGAGGGGAGGCTGAGGAATTTCGCCTTGCGCGAGCATTTCCTGGGCGCGGTATGGACCTTCGCCCGGTTCCGACGCGTGGAAGCCGAAGGAACCATGGCGGCCCTGGTGCGCTTCCATACAATCCACAAGCTCTTCCTCCTCATGCACAACCAGAAGGAAATGCGGAGCCTGGGAAAGATCGTGGCGAACAACCAGGGCATGGAGATCAGCCGGGTCCTGGCGGAGTACCGCGAAGGCCTTGGGCGGGCCCTCGCGAGCCCGCCCAAGTACGGATCCCTCATCAATGCCATCCAGCATGCCTTCGGCGGCTTTTCGGAATCCCTCTCCGCGGGGGAGAGGGCCTTCTTCGTCGAAATGGTGGAGCAGTACCGGGATGAGCGCATCCCGGCCAGCGTCCTTCTTCGCCTGGTCAAGTCCTGGGCCCTGAGGTTCGGCGAGAAATATCTTCTCGAGCAGATCCTCTTCGAGCCCTTTCCCTTGGAGCTGGTCGACCTGGCGGATTCGGGAAATTCGAAATAGGGGCCTTACATCCCCACGCGCCGGACTGAGCCCGAGCCCGAGTCCCAGGATTCCACCCAGGGGCTGCCGTAGTAGTTGATGTTCCCCGAGCCGCCGATCATGGCCTTGAGTCTATCGGAGACCCTGCAGCTTATCGATCCTGCCCCGAGTATCGAGAAATCGGCGGTTTCCGCCCTGAATCCATCGCCCATGACGCTTCCCGAGCCGCCGATCCTGGCGGTGATGTCCTTGGCCCCGCCCTTGAGGACGATGTCCCCGGAGCCGAGGACCGATGCCTTGAGGCTGGTGGCCACGCAGGTGGCGCCGATGCTTCCCGAACCGCCGATGCTGGCCTCTATCTCGTCGTAGTCGAAGGCGCCGGAAAGGTTGCCCGAACCGTTGGTGGAGAGCCTCAGGGAACTGCCCGTGAAGTTGTCGGCGCAGGTGATGGGCCCGGATCCGTAGGTGCCCAGCTCGGCAAGGGTGGGAGCCACCGCGTCCACCACGAACTTGCTGTATCGCATGATGCTCTTTCCGGGCTTCAGGGACACGACCAGGGTGTTCGACTCGACGCGGATGTCCAGGGCATCCAGCAGGTTCGCGTCGATGGTCACCGAAGCGCCGGCCTGGGATCCCCGGCTTACCACGACCTTGGCGGAGCTGTAATTCTTGATGGAGTCGTAGTGGGCGAGGGCGAGGGGGTAGGTCGCGACGTTCCCGTTGCCCACAAGACCGTCGAAGGGGAAGACGGCGACGCAAGAGGCGAACAAGAACACCAGGGGGAGGGAGAGAAGGGAGAGTCGTTTCATGGTTCTACTCCGAAACGCGAGTGATACGTCCCTCATAGGAGGCGACGCTGCTTGATCCGGGACGATCCGCCCCATGCGGGCGCGGCCGATTCCCCGGATTCGTGGAAAGTATACTGAAATCGGTTTTTTTCGCCTAGATCCTTATCGATATTTTTTGATTTTTATATCCCGGATTTTTCCCATACCGGGCGTCGCGGCGATCGTAGGCGCCCGCCGGCTCCAAGCAGCCTGCTGGCCCAAAACCATCCGCCGGCCACCAGGCGCCCTCCCAACGCCTTGCCGGGCAAAGCCTCCAAGGCTAGTATGGGGCCATGCAAGCCGAAGACCTTCTCCTGTTCGCCGCCGACGCCGCCCGGGCCATGCTGGAAAACGGCGGGGAGACCTACAGGGCCGAGGACGTGGCCATGGGCATCCTGGCCAGCCAGGGGGGGATGGAGGCGGAGTGCTTCGCCACCAGCACCGGCCTCATGCTCTCCTTCGTTGGGGCGGACGGCCAGGTCAGGTCCGTGGTCCGGAGGATAAAGAAGAGGGGCATGAACCTGGAACGGGTCTCGCGCATAGACCGGATGGTTCGGGACCTGGCGGCGGACAAGCTGGGCATCGACGAGGCGTCGAAGGAACTTGACGTCATCGAAAGGTCCAAGGATAGGCCGCTGGCCGTGAAGGCACTGGCCAGCGCCGCTGGCGCGGGCTTCTTCACCCTTCTCTTCGGCGGGATAGCCCTGGACGCCGCGACGGCGGCCTGCATTGGAGTCCTCATCTCCCTGCTCGCCGTTGGCATCACCAGGCTCCACCTCCCCGATTTCCTCATAAGCCTCGCCGGCGGGGCCCTGGCCGCCGGAGCCTCCCTGGGGCTCCACGCCTACGGCCTTCCCATCGACGTGAACATCGTCGTCATCGGAGTGATCATGCTCCTTGTTCCCGGCGTCGCCATAACGAACGCGATACGGGACACCATAGCGGGAGACTTGGTGGCGGGCCTGGCCAGGGGAGCGGACGCCTTCCTCACCGCCGCGGCCATCTCCGCGGGAGCCGGAGGCGCCTTCACCCTCTGGCAGCTCCTGCAGAAGGGAGGGCTCTGACCATGCCGGAAATCCTCTCCCTGGAATTCATCCTTCCGCCCTTCTACGCCGCGGCGGCGACAGCCGCCTTCGCCCTCCTTTTCGGCCTCCATTCCGTGGACATACTCCTCGCCGCCCTGGGGGCGGCGGTGGGCCGGGCGGTCTACCAGATCTTTCCCGCCGGAGGCTCGGAAGCCATAGCCTCCTTCTTCGCCGCCCTCGCGGCGGGCCTGTACAGCGAAACCGCGGGTTGGTTCCGCCGGCGTCCCGCCACAGCCTACATGATAGCCAGCATCATCCCCCTGGTGCCCGGAGGAGGCATGTACTACACCATGCTCCGGACCTTCGAGGGAGACCCTTCCGGGGCCATCGAGGAAGGCCTTACCACCCTCATGGTCGCCTTCGCCCTGGCCGTGGGCCTTGCCATCTCCAACGCCGCGGGCAGGCTTGTGTTCCGCCGCCAGCTCCACATGAAGTCGTTCCAGGGCCTCCTGGGCCCTGGAAGCGGGCGGACCCGGCGCTAGTCCCCGGGCGATAAAAGCGCTATCTTGAAAAACGGCGTCTCGCGACGCCCATTCCCATGACGGAGCACCCTATGTCCTTCACTCTTTTGGAAGAACGAAGAATCCCCGAGCTCGACGCCCTCGCCCGCCTTTATATCCACGACGGCACCAAGGCCCCCCTTCTGTCCATCCTCGCCAAGGATGAAAACAAGACCTTCGGCATAAGCTTCCGCACCCCTCCCGGAAAATCCGACGGAGTCGCCCACATCCTCGAGCATTCCGTGCTCTGCGGCTCCAGGAAATATCCGGTCAAGGAACCCTTCGTGGAACTCATAAAGGGTTCGCTGAACACCTTCCTCAACGCCTTCACCTATCCCGACAAGACCGTCTATCCCCTCGCTTCCACCAACGAAAAGGACTTCTACAACCTCATCGACGTGTACCTGGACGCCGTCTTCAATCCGCTCCTGACCGAGGACACCTTCCGCCAGGAAGGTTGGCACTACGAGGTCGATCCCGCGACCAAGGCCTTGAGCTACAAGGGCGTGGTGTACAACGAGATGAAGGGAGCCTATTCCGATCCCGACGACCTGCACGACGACCTCTGCCGCAGGTCCCTCTACCCGGACACGGCCTACGGCCTTGATTCCGGAGGGGACCCTGCGGTTATCCCAAGCCTGGACTTCAAGGCTTTTTCGGATTTCCACAGGACCTACTACCATCCCAGCAACTCCTTCATCTATTTCTACGGCGACGACGATCCGGAGAAGCGCCTTGAGTTCCTGGACGGATGGCTCTCAAAGTACGGATACCTCAAGGTCGAAAGCCTTCCCGGCCTCCAACCCGCCTTCCAGGAGCCCCGCAAGGTCATGGCGACCTACGAAGGAAAGGAACCCAAGGCCTGGGTCGCCCTCAACTGGGCCTTGGCCGCGGGCGGCACTTCTGCGGACGGGAAGGCGGCCGCGAGGGACACGGAGACCAGCCTCGCCCTGTCCATCCTCTCCCACATCCTCATCGGAACCCCCTCCTCCCCCCTCCACGTGGCCCTCATCGACTCAGGCCTGGGCGAGGATCTGGCCGGCTTCGGCCTTGAGGAGTCGCTTCGCCAAAGCGCCTGGTCGGTGGGACTCAAGGGTGTCGATCCGGAGGAGACGAACGAGGTTGAGGAGGTGGTGCTCTCAACCTTGGGGAAGCTGGCCCAGGAGGGAATAGATCCCAAGGCCGTCGCCGCCTCCATGAACACCATCGAATTCGCCCTGAGGGAAAAGAACACCGGCCGCTTTCCCCGGGGGCTGGCGGTGATGCTCGAGGCCTTGAACGAGTGGCTCTACGGAGCCAATCCTCTTGATGTCCTGAGCTTCGAAGAACCTTTGGCCGCGGTCAAGGAAGGCATCGCGAAGGGCGGGTATTTCGAAGCCCTCATAAAGCGCTGGCTCCTGGACAACCCCCACCGCACCAGCGTCCACCTCTTCCCCGACGCCGGGGCGGAGGAGGCGAGGCTGAAGGCCGAGAAGGAGGCGCTGGAAACGGCCAAGGCTTCCATGTCGCCCGCCAGGCTTGAGGAAGTCCAGGCCCAGGCGGCGAGGCTCAAGGAACTCCAGGAAAAGCCGGACAGCCCGGAAGCCTTGGCCACCATCCCCTCTCTTTCCCTGGCCGACCTTCCACCGAAGACCGCGGCCATACCTTCCGAATCATACCCCTTAGCCGACGGCGCGACCCTCCTCTACCACGACCTGCCCACCTCGGGCATCCTCTACCTGGACCTGGCCTTCCCCCTGGACGGGCTTGAGGACAGGCTCATCCCCTACGCCGGAATCCTGGGACGCCTTCTCCTGGAGATGGGCACGGATCTAAGGGACTACATAGAGCTGGGCCAGGAAATCGGGATCCACACCGGAGGCGTCTCCGCCACCGCCTTGGCGGCTTCGGCATGGAAGACCCAGGCCCTGGCCTCCTATTTCATCCTGCGCGCCAAGACCCTGGCCCACGGGGCGCCAAAGCTGTTCGAGCTTCTGGGAGAGGTCCTCACCCGGGCGAAGCTGGACGACAAGGAACGCCTCCGGCAGATCGTGCTTGAGGAAAAGGCGGACGCCGAATCTTCGGTGATCCCCGCCGGCCACCGCCTGGTGAGCCTCCGCCTGAGGTCGGGCTACACCGAGGCGGACGCCATGTCGGAACGGATGGGAGGGATGGAACAGCTCCTCTTCCTCCGCGGCCTGTCGGAGCGCATCGATTCCGACTGGCCGGGAGTCCTCGCGGACCTCAAGGCCTTGGTCGCCTCCGTCGTGAATGCCCGAGGCGCGGTGGCAAACGTCACCCTGGACAGGGAAAACCTTTCGTCCCTGCGGCCTGCCTTGGAGGTTTTCATCTCCGCCCTGCCCAACCGGTCCCGGGATGCCAGGCCCATCCGTCCTGTCCGGGCTATCCCCAGCCTGGAACTCCTCTCCGCCCCCAGCCAGGTCAGCTTCGTGGGCACGGCCTTTCCCCTATCCCCCGCGGATCCCAGGGCGGGCTCCTTCCTGGTGGCGAAGAAGTACCTGGACACCACCTTCCTCTGGGAGAAGGTCAGGGTACAGGGCGGCGCCTACGGGGGCTTTACCTCCTACGAATTCAATTCCGGTCTTTTCACCTTCCTCTCCTATAGGGATCCCAACCTCGAATCCACCATCGACCTGTTCTCGAAGGCCGGTGAATTCCTCACCTCCGCATCCCCCTCGAGGGAGGAGATCGTCCGTTCCATCGTGGGAACCATCGGCGACGTGGACGCCTATATGCTGCCCGACGCCAAGGGATTCACGTCCCTGGTCCACTACCTCACGGGATATGGCCAGGCGGACCGGCAGGCGATGAGGGACAGGATACTGGGAACGGTCGCAGGGGACTTCGCGGCCCTGGGCGAGGCCCTCGCCGCGGCGGCCCCAAGGGCGAAATCAGCGGCCATCGCCTCCGCCCAGAAGGCGGAGGAGGCAAGGACCAAGCTGGGAACCGGCGAGATCCTAAAGCTGCTGTAGGTTCCTTGCCCATCGTCGACCTGGGAATTGGTTTCGCGGGAGGATTCGACGCGGGGAAAGGGCCTTCGTTCTAAGGCTTCTTATCCTTGGGCATTGGGTCTGACGGTGGGAAGAGGCACACGTTTTTAAAGGATTTTTTCCATGAAGACGGCGCCGGGCAGGGGATTGTAGATGTAGGGATCCCTTTCCCGGAAACCCGCCGAGGAGTAGAGGGCCAGGGCGGCCCCCATGCTGCGGAGGGTATCGAGCCTCATGGCCCGGTACCCTTTCTCGCGCGCCTCCTCGACGATCCTTTCCACCAGCGAGCGTCCTACGCCAAAGCCCCTTGCCGTCTTGGACACATAGAGCCGCTTCATCTCGCAGGCCGAGCCGCCTAGGTCGCGCAACGCGACGATCCCGATGACTTCGCCTTCGGATTCGGCCACCAGCATGGCCCCCTCCGGCTCGGCGTACTTGCCCGGAAGCCCGGCCAACTCTTCGCTTAAGCCCTGGTACTCGATGTCGAATCCTATGCCCGCGGCGTACTCCCGGATCAGCTCCCTGATCCGTTCCATGTCCGAGGCGCGGGCTTTGCGATAGGCGATCTCACTCATAGGAAAACGGCGCGTCGGCTGCTATTCTTCGGATTTCCAGTATTCAAGCTGGATGTGGTAGCCGTTGCGCGACACTTCCATGCTCCCCGAGGGAGGAGCATCCGCGTCCGGCGCCAAGGCCGCGCCCACGCCCTTGTACGCGGTTTCGCCCGATGAGGCCTTTATGTCTTTCGGACTTCCGTCGAAGGTCCTGTCGTAGAAAATCGGTCCCGAGGGCGAGAGCCACAGCTGGAAATAGGCGTCGTCGAGCTCGGCGAACAAGTCCTCCGAGAAATCGACCCAAAGCTTGTACTTGTAATCATAATACAGGCTACCGACCTTGTATCTGCCCTCATAGGTCCCCGGACCGGCGAGATAGTATTGGTTGTTGAGGAAGGGCGACGGCAGGTATGTGTTGTTGTCGCTTTGGATGGTGATGGGATTTGAACTTTCCCAATAGTAAGCTATGTACACATCGCCCGTCTCCACATCGAAGGAAAGGACGCAGGACGAAAGGACGAGACCAAGGATAAGGACTAAGGCGAACTGCTTGAAAACGCGCATGGCAACTCCTCGGTACAAGGGTATAGTTTTAAGCCTCGGCAGGTCAACAAGGGGTCTGACCCCCTGTTGACCCCCGTCGGCTAGTCGCGGTCGAGGATTTCCGCCATCTCCACGATGCGGACGAATTCGGCGCGGTAGCCTTCCAGGTCGAGGCCCTTGGCTTGGCGGGCCCGCTCGAAGAGGGCCTGGTAGGAGGCCTGGGCCTTGTAGGGGCTGTCCCGGAGCAGCATGCCGAACTCCACCACCGCCGAGGCGAAGCGGAAATCCTCATCCAGGTTGGACTCGGGTACCAGGAGGGCCTTTTCCGAAAGACGGTCCGTCACGAGGATGCTCGCCTCGCCGCCGTCCCCGGGCTTCTTGTAGCGAAGCTTGAACACCGCCAGGTCATCGCTGGGGACCAAGGTCTGCTGCTGGAATGCAAGGGGATCGGCGGGTGGTACGGAAGGGCCGGAACCGCCAGTCCCGCTTCCCGCCGGTACAAGCTCGTAGAAGGCGGTCACCGTGTGGCCCGAGCCCATCTCTCCGGCGTCCTTTGTGTCGTCGTTGAAGTCCTCCCTCGCCAGGAGGCGGTTCTCGTAGCCGATGAGCCGGTACTCCGCCACCTTGGCGGGATTGAACTCGATCTGGACCTTCACGTCCTTGGCCACGGCGTAGAGGGTGCCCCAGATTTCCTTGCCCAGGACCTTCTTCCCCTCAAGGAGGTTGTCGATGTAGGCGTAGTTGCCGTTCCCCTTGTCCGCCAGGGTCTCCATCCGCGAATCCTTGTAGTTGCCCATGCCGAAGCCCAGGACGGTGAGGTAGATGTTTTCCTTCCGCTTGTCCTCGATCAGGCGCTCAAGTTCGCTGGTGGAGCTGACCCCTATGTTGAAGTCCCCGTCCGTGGCCAGGATGACCCTGTTGTTGCCGCCCCGGATGAAATTGGCCTTGGCCACGTCGTAGGCGAGGCGGATGCCCGCCCCGCCGGCGGTGGATCCGCCGGCCTCGAGCTTGTCGAAGGCGGCGACGATAGTCTCCTTCTTGGAGCCCGGGGTCGGGGGAAGGACGAGGCCGGCGCTGCCGGCGTAGGCTACGATGGCGACCCTGTCCTCGGGCCTGAGCTTTTCAACCAGGATCTTCAGGCTGGCCTTGAGGAGGGGAAGCTTGTTGTCGTCGGACATGGATCCCGAGGTATCCAGGAGGAACACAAGGTTCGAGGCGGGAAGATTCTTGGTCTCCACCGTCTTGGCCTTGAGGGCCACGCGGAGGAGGAGGTGGCCGGGATTCCAGGGCGCCGCCGCCAGTGCGTAGGTTGCCGCCACGGGATGCCCGCCTGTGGGTTCCGGATAGGAATAGCCGAAGTAGTTGACCATCTCCTCGATCCGGACAGCATCCTTGGGAGGGAGCTCGCCCATCTCCATAAGGTACCGCCTCAGGTTGGCGTAGCTGGCGGTGTCGACATCCACGGAAAAGGTGGAGACTGGGTTCTCCAAACTTTTCTTGAAGGGATTGTCGACGATCCTGTCGTATTCCTCGGTGTTGAACTCGCCGGGCTGGCCTGCCGCCCAGGCGGGAGGCGTGGACTCCGGGAGGCCGGAGCCGGCCTTCATGCCCATGGCGTAGGCTGCGCCTGGAGAGGGCATGGCCGCGGCCGGAAGGCCCGTGGCCGGCTGGGCCATCTCATAGACCGCCGGGATGGGCGGCTTGCCGCTGGCGCAGGCCGCGAGCAGGACAAGGACGATGGCGATGGCGAAGGGAAGAAGGATTTTCCGCGTGGACACAGGGTGCCTCCTCGGGAAGGGGAACGTCCGCATGCGGATAAGTATACCGCGCGGCGCCGATTCCCCATACGAAAGACACAACATGCGAAGGCATGGTAAAGTGACGCCGCATGAACATACTTTCGATCTCAGGCGCCGCGGTCGCCCTTAAGGACGGATATCTTTTCTCGGAACTCGATCTCGGCATAGAGGCTGGGGAAAGGCTCGGACTGGTGGGCAGGAACGGCTCGGGCAAGACGAGCCTCCTCCGCCTTTTGGGCGGGAGCCTTGAGGCGGACGCGGGGAAGATAGCCCGGAGGCGGGGACTGGCCGTGTCGAGCCTGGCCCAGATGCCTTCCTTCGGGCCGAAGGACACGATAGGGGATTTCCTCTACGGCGGAGACGCGCCCGAAACCCGGCTCTACGCCCGGATGAAGAGGACCGAGGGGCGCGACCACGGCAGGATCGAGGCGGAGTTGGAAGCCTACGGCCCCGTACCTCTGGAGAACCGATACCTCTCCCTCTGCGCGGAGCTGGGGCTGCAGGATCCCGGGCGTCCCATGGCGACTCTGTCCGGAGGCGAGGCCAAGAAGGCCGCCATAGCCCGCACCCTGGCTCCCAAGGCCGACCTGGTCCTATTGGACGAACCCACCAACCACCTGGACCTGGACAGCATAGAATGGCTGGAATCCCGGCTCCTGGCCTCGTCCTTCGCCTTCATCCTGGTGACGCACGACCGCTGGTTCCTGGACGCGGTTTCCGATTCAATCCTTGAGATAGACCGCAGGAAGGTTTTCCGCCATCCGGGCAACTATTCGGCCTATCTGCAGAGGAAGGCCGAGCGCTGGGCCGCCCTGGAGGCTGCGGAGAACCGGAGGCTGGCCAACCTCAAGATCGAGCTCGCCTGGCTCATGCGGGGAGCCAGGGCCAGGGCGACAAAGAGCGAGCGAAGGAAGGACGAGATCAGGGCAATGCAAGCCCAAGGACTTGAGAAGCCTCCCTCGGGCTTCGTGTTCTCCTCTGCGGAGAGCAGGCTGGGAAAGAAGGCCGTCCTGCTCAAGAAGGCATCCCTGGCCTACGGAGGAAAAACCGTCCTGTCCGGCGTTGAATACGAGCTAAGGCCAGGTGAAAGGCTGGGCATCGTGGGACCCAACGGCTCGGGCAAGACCAGTCTCCTCAACCTGATTTCGGGCAAGGCCTTTCCAAGCTCGGGCCGGGTCGAGCGCGGAGACACGGCGCGGATATCCTGCTTCGAGCAGACCGCGGATTCCATAGACCCGGACATCTCGGTCCTGGATTTCATACGGCGCCACGCAGAGAAGGTGCGGATTTCCGACGGGGCGGCCGAGGACGCAGTCCTCCTCCTCGAGCGATTCGGCTTCGACCGGGACTTCCAGGCCATGCCGGTGGGAAAGCTTTCGGGAGGGGAGCGCAGGCGGCTCCAGCTCGTGCGCGTCCTTGCCGAGGCGCCCAACGTCCTCCTTTTGGACGAGCCGACCAACGACCTGGACATAGATACCATCGAAGCCTTGGAGGATTTCCTCGAGGGCTTCCAAGGCTGCGTGGTCGCCGTCTCCCACGACCGCGCCTTCCTGGACCGGATAGCCCGCTTCCTCCTGGTGCTGGACGGGTCGGGAGAAGCGAAGCCCTTCAACGGCTCCTTCCTGGAATGGAGGGCCGTCGAGGAGGAAAAGGCCAGGGCTGCCGATGAAGCAAGGACGGAGAGCGCCAAGGCGGCCCTGGGCCAGGCCCTAGGCCAGGGAAAGCCCGGCGGCGCAAGGAAGAAGAAGCTCGGCTTCGCCGAGCGCCGGGAGCTGGACTCCCTCCTTCCCGAAATCGATGCCTTAGAAGAGGAAAGGCGCGTCCTTGAGAGGCTATTTTCCGCCCCCGGGGCCGATCCCGCCCAGATCCGGGCGGCCCACGTCCGCTACGAGGAACTGGGCGCCCTCATCGAGGCCAAGACCCTGCGCTGGGAGGACCTCGCCCAGCGCGAGGCCGAAGGATGAGCGGGCCCTTCGACTTCCTCTCCCCAGGGATCGCCCTGGAGGCGGTGGAGTCGGCCTTCGGCCTCGCGCCGGACGGCAGCCTCTTCCCCTACCCAAGCTATGTGAACCGGGTGTACGGCCTGGCCGCCGAGGACGGAAGCCCCTACGTGGCCAAGTTCTACCGCCCCGGACGCTGGACCGAGGAAGCTATTTTGGAGGAGCACAGGTTCCTCCTGGATTGCGCCGAGGTGGAGCTTCCCGTGGTGGCTCCCCTGCCTGACCTCGATGGGGGGACCCTCCCCGCCTTCGAGCTCGAGTCGGGATCGGAGACCTACCGCTTCGCCCTCTTTCCCAAGCGGGGAGGAAGGAATTTCGAACCCGAGGGCGACGGGGACTGGCTGCGCCTGGGAAGCCTCGCGGGCCGCCTCCACGCCGCGGGGGCCAAGCGGCCTTGCCTGGCGCGGCCTAGGCTGGGCCCGGACCTGGCCAAGGCGAACCTCTCGGTCCTCCTGCCCCTGGTCCACCCCGAATTCTCCGGCGAATTCTCCGAACTCTGCCTCGGCGTGATCGAAGGCACGGCCAGGGAAGTCCTTTCCCAGCCCCTTCAGCGCATCCACGGGGACCTGCACAGGGGCAACATCCTGGAAAGGCCGGGAGAGGGGCTGGTCATCCTGGACTTCGACGACATGATGG
>JBFLXC010000029.1:0-22527 GCA_040757435.1 Spirochaetota bacterium
CCTGGGAAATGGACTTCTACCGACTGGCCCTCAAGGTCTCCGGAGCGGTGCAGGCCGCCAGGTGGACGGACCTGCCGGGGGGCTTGGGCTACATCCATTCCTTCAACGGACCCCATTCCCTTTTCGCCGACACGATACGCTCCCTCAGGTCCTTGGCGGCGGCCCATGCCCTGGGACATGTCCTCATGTCGGAACAGGACAGGAAGATCAGCCTGCTGTCGCGCCTCCTGTCCCATGCCGAAACCACGGCCAGGTTCAACGTGTACTTCGGTGAAGGCAGGGATACCTGGGACGTATCGGGCAGGGTCGCCCACGAGTCGATCTTCAACGTGAAGAGCGGGGCTTACCGCTGCCCTTCCAGCCAGCAGGGCTATTCGCCCTTCTCCACCTGGACCAGGGGGCTGGCCTGGATATTGCTCGGTTACGCTGAGGAGCTGGAGTACCTCTCCCAGGTCCCAGCCAAGGAGTTCGAAAGCCTTGGGCTTCCGTATTTCCAGGATAAGGACGAGGTCTTGAAGCGCTTTTTGAAGACCGCCGTCGCCGTGGCGGATTTCCACATCGAAAACACGCCCGTGGACGGCATCCCCTACTGGGATACGGGAGCCCCCAACCTGCACAAGCTGGGAGCCTACCTCGACAGGCCCGCCGATCCCTTCAACCGCCACGAGCCGGTGGATTCCTCCGCCGCGGCGATCTCTGCCCAAGGGCTGCTGCGCCTTGGCCTTTATCTTTCCACCCTGGAGGAGGGGGCGGGAGGCCGTTACCTCGCCGCGGCGGCGAGGACCGCGGGGACCCTGTTCGCGGAGCCGTATCTTTCCAGGAGCCCCGAACACGAGGGGCTGTTGCTCCACGCGGTGTACCATTATCCCAACGGCTGGGACTCCGCCCCGGGCGAGGACGGTATTCCCCGGGGAGAGTCCTGCATGTGGGGAGACTACCATCTGCTGGAATTGGCCCTCTGCCTTCGCCGCCTCGCCCGGGGCTCCAGGCCCCAGCGGTTTTTCGACATCATTTGACGAAGCATAAAAGGAGCTTACCCCATGGATGATTTGTCGCGCTTCGCGATCCACACCATCACGACGAAGCCCTGGCCTTTCGAAACGGCGGTGGAGAAATACGCCCAGGCCGGGATACGGGGCGTCTCCGTGTGGAAGGAATCGATCTCCCACCTGAAGCCCAAGGCCGCCCGTGCCTTGCTGGACGCCCATGGCCTCGCCACGGTGTCCATGGTCCGCGGCGGTTTCTTCGTCTCGCCTGATCCCAAGGTGCGGGAGGAGAGGATACGGGAAAACCTGGACCTGATCCGCGCAAGCGCCGAGCTTGGTGCTCCCCATATTGTCCTGGTCTGCGGGGCGGATCCCAAGGTTCCCATCCGCGTTGCTTGGGACCAGGTGCGCCGGGGCCTGGAAGCGATCCTGCCCGTGGCGGCGCGGGCGGGGGTGGGGCTGGCCATCGAGCCCCTTCATCCCATGTACGCCGACGCCCGGGCGGCGGTGAACACCTTGGGCCACGCGAACGACCTCTGCAATTCCATCGCCCATCCAAGGCTGGGGGTGGCGGTGGACGTCTACCATGTATGGTGGGATCCGGCGCTGGAGCTCGAGATCGCCCGCTGCGGCGCCATGGGCAAGATCTTCGCCTTCCATGTCTGCGACTGGCGCACACCCACGGTTGACTTCCTCAACGACCGGGGCCTGCCGGGGGAGGGCTGCATCGACATCCCCTACATCCGGGGCCTCGTGGAGAAGGCCGGCTTCTCCGGCTTCGTGGAAGTTGAAATTTTCTCCCACCGTCTCTGGGCCATGGACCAGGACGAGTTCCTAGGCAATATACGCACGGCTTTCAAGGAGCATGTATGAGCGACAGGACTATCGGCATAATCATGAACGGGGTCACGGGCAGGATGGGGACGAACCAGCACCTGGCCCGTTCCGTGGCGGCAATCCGCGACCAGGGCGGGGTAAGGCTCAAGGACGGATCGCGCCTTGTCCCCGATCCCATCCTCGTAGGCCGGGACGAGCGGAAGCTGGCCGCCTTGGCCAAGGCATATTCCGTGCCCCGCTACACCACGGACCTGGACCTAGCCCTTTCGGATTCAAAGAACGAGATTTATTTCGACTCCCAGACTACGAACCAGCGGGTTCCCGGCGTGTCGAAGGCGATCGCCGCCGGCAAGGCGATCTATTGCGAGAAGCCCATAGCGACCACCACGGCCGAGGCCTTGGACCTCTATTTCCAGGCCCAAAAGGCGGGGGTGAAGAACGGGGTAGTCCAGGACAAGCTGTGGCTTCCCGGCCTCCTGAAGCTCAAGTACCTGGTGGACACCGGATTCTTCGGCAAGATCCTCTCCGTCCGGGGCGAATTCGGCTACTGGGTCTTCGACGGCTACAGCCAGCCCACCCAGCGCCCCTCCTGGAACTACAAGAAGGAAGAGGGCGGGGGGATCATGATCGATATGTTCTGCCACTGGAGATATGTGATCGACAATATCTTCGGGGAGATCGGTTCCCTCTCCGCCATCGGCGCCACGCATATGGAGAAGCGCCTGGACGAGCAGGGGAAGGAATATCGCTGCACCGCCGACGACGCGGCCTACGGCACCTTCCAGCTCAAGAACGGCATCATCTGCCAATTCAATTCCTCCTGGCAGGTGCGGGTGCGCCGGGACGACCTGCTTACCCTGCAGGTGGACGGCACCAAGGGTTCTGCCGTGGCAGGCTTGCGGGAATGCCGGATCCAGGGCGAGGCGATGACGCCAAAGCCGGTGTGGAATCCCGACATCCCGAGTCCGATCGACTTTTTCCATGACTGGGCCCTCATGCCCACACGGGATGTGCCGGACAACGCCTTCAAGGTCCAGTGGGAAAAGTTCCTCCTCCATGTCGCCCAGGACGATCCTTTCCGCTGGAGCCTCCTCGAGGGCGCCAAGGGAGTCCAGCTCGCCGAGCTTGGCCTGGAAAGCTGGAGGCAGCGCCGCTGGGTGGACGTGCCTGATTTGGTTTAGGAGCTTGGTCGGAGCTTGGAATGGGACAGGATAACCGGATCTGCACGATGAACAGGAGTCGATGAGATCCTGTTAATGTGGGGTCGTCTCAGACGCGGGGCTCGGATTGAATCCTGTCGATCCTGAACATCCTGTTCTCCTGTCCTATCGGTTCCAGCCCTACGCGGCGGCGGATTCAGCAAGATTGACGCCTTGGCCGGTGGTCAACTTTTAGGGCCTTACCCCAGGTTGAATCCTGTTTTCCCGTCCTAATGGCTGTCATAACCGCGACTAATTGTTGACTTATCGGGAAAGCCCCCCTAGGATGGAAGGGTACGATTTCAAACACCATTCCTAGGAGGCTTCAATGAAAAAGATCCTTGCAATCGCCGCGATCGCCTTGGCCCTCGCCGCCGTCCCCGCCTTCGCCAAGCCGGGGCAGACCGTCGTCGTCTACTCCTCCGTGGACGAAGTGAACGCGAAGAAAATCCTGGACGCCTTCACCGCCGAAACCGGCACCGCCGTCCAGTTCGTCCAGCTCTCCTCCGGCCCCGCCTACGCGCGGATCAAAGCCGAATCCAACAATCCCCAGGCCGACGTCTGGTTCGGCGCCCCCAGCGAGAACCACATCATCGCCAAGAACGAAAAGCTGACCCAAGCCTACAAGGGATCCGGCTTCGACGCCCTGGGCAAGGAATTCAAGGACCCCGACGGATTCTGGAGGTCCTTCTACATGAATCCCATGGCCTTCGCGGTGAACAAGGAAGTGCTCGCCCGGATCGGGGCCCCCAAGCCCACATCCTGGGCTGACCTCCTCAACCCCGCCTTCAAGGGCCAGATCCAGATGCCCTCGCCCCAGTCCTCGGGCACAGCCTACAATGTGGTCGCCTCCCTGGTGGTCTTGATGGGCGAGGACAAGGCCTACGACTACATGAAGAGGCTGGCGCCGAACATCCAGACCTACACCTCCTCAGGCACCGCCCCCTCCAAGGCAGTCCAGGTAGGGCAGTGCGCCGTGGCCCTCCAGTTCACTCCCGCCTTCTTCGAAGCCATCGTGAAAGGCTTCCCCGTGGAAGTCATATTCCCCAAGGAAGGAGTGTGGTTCGAAGCCCCGGCGGTGTCCATCCTGAAGGGAGCCAGGAACCTCGCGGCCGCCCAGGAGCTCGTGGATTGGCTGTCCTCGGTCAAAGGCCAGAACGTCATGACGGACAAGCAGACCTTCTTCTACCCCGTGGTGGCGGGAGCCAAGCTCGGAACCGGCATGCCGGCCTTCGAGTCCCTCAAGACCATCGACATCGATCCCCTGTGGGCGGGGGAACAGAAGAAGCGCCTGGTGGAGCGCTGGGTCCAGGAAGTCCTGACGGCTAAGTAACCGTGGGCTCCCACACCTCAAGCCGCGCCCAGGGATCTCAGGCGGCGAGCCAAGCCTTAGGAAGGCTTAAGCGCGTCGCCCGGGATCCCGTCCTCGCCGCGGCGGCCCTCATCACCCTAGGATCACTCATAGTCTTCGTCCTCTATCCCCTGGCCAGCGTGGTGGACCAGAGCTTCAGGCCCGGGGAAGGCTATTCCGCCGCGGCCTACGGCGAAGTGCTGAAATCCGCCTATCTTAGGAAAGCCTTCACCAACAGCCTGGGCATGAGCCTCGCCACCTCCATGACGGGGACCTTGATCGGCTTCATATTCGCCTTCGCCGTGGTCAGGGCCAACGTGCCGCTCAAGAAATTCTTCAACATCGTCGCCGTGATCCCCATCGTCTCCCCTCCCTTCATAGGAGCTTTGGCCATCATCATGCTCTTCGGGAACAACGGGCTCATTACCTGGAACCTGCTTAAGATCCAAAACTTCCCCATCTATGGATTCAACGGCCTTTTCCTCGCCCAGGTGGTCACCTTCTTCCCCGTGGCCTACATGACGATGAAGGGAGTCCTTGAATCCATGAACCCCGTGCTTGAGGACGCGGCCTTGAACCTTGGCGGCTCCCGCCTCAAGGTATTCCTCAGGGTAACCCTGCCCCTGGCCGTGCCGGGGATCGCCTCCTCCATCCTCCTTCTCTTCGTGGAGACCCTGGCGGACTTCGGCAACCCCCTCATCCTGGCCGGGTCCAAGTTCCCCATCCTCTCCGTCCAGGCGTACCTCCAGATCGTAGGCATGTACGATCTGCCCAAGGGAGCGGCCATTTCGGTATTCCTCCTGATCCCCTCGGTCCTGGCCTTCTTTCTGCAAAGGGCGATCGTGGGGAGGAAAAAGTACACCACGGTCACCGGCAAGCCCCAGGCATCCTCGGGCAAGATCGTGAGCCCGGGGGCGAGGGGGCTGCTATTCGCACTCTGCATCGCCGTCTCGGCCCTGGTCGTCCTCATCTACCTCTCCATACTCCTGGGCGCCTTGGCCAAGGTATGGGGCTACGACCACAGCCTCACCCTGGAGCACTTCAAGTTTGTGTTCGGCGTGGGCTTCAAGGCCGTGCGGGACACCTTGATGATAGCGGGCATAGCGACGCCCATCGCCGGCCTCTTCGGCATGATCATCGCCTTCCTTGTGGCCAGGACGAAAATCCCCGGGAAAAAGCTGATCGAAACCACGAGCATCCTGAGCTTCGCGGTGCCTGGCACGGTCATAGGCATAGGCTACATCCTCGCCTTCAACCACAAGCCCTTGGTCCTGACAGGGACCCTGGCCATCCTCCTCTTGAACTTTGTCTTCCGCTACATCCCCGTGGGCATCGAGTCGGGAACGGCCATACTCCAGCAGATAGACCCTTCCATAGAGGAGGCGGCTGTGGACCTGGGAGCCGACGCCCGGCGCACCTTCTTCCGCATCACCCTGCCAATGATAGTCCCCGCCTTCTTCTCGGGCCTGGTTTTCGCCTTCGTGAGGGCCATGACGGCGGTGAGCGCGGCGATTTTCCTGGTTTCCTCCCGGTGGAATCTCATGACCGTGCACATCATGTCCCAGGTTGAATCGGGCAACTTGGGAGCCGCTGCGGCGTACTCCGTGATCCTCGTGGTCATCGTGGCCGCGGCCATAGGGCTGATCCGGCTGGCCTTGCGGGCACAGTACGGCCGGTTCGGCGGCAACATGCTTCATTTCTGAATTAGGCGACGGAGGATTCTCGATGAGCGTGCGTTTAGTGGACATTAGAAAGGAATTTCCCGATCCCCAGCGCGAGGGGGGAAAAACCGTGGCGGTCAAGGACATGAACCTTGAAATCCGGGACGGGGAATTCGTAACCCTCCTTGGTCCTTCGGGCTGCGGCAAGACAACCTCCTTGAGAATGATAGCGGGATTCGAGATTCCCACCTCCGGCCAAGTCTGGATCGGCGACACCATGGTGAACGACATTCCTCCCAACAAGAGGGACACCACCATGGTCTTCCAAAGTTATGCGATTTTTCCCCACATGTCCGTGGAGCAGAACGTTGGCTTCGGGTTGGAGCTCAAGGGCAGGCCCAAATCCGAGATCGCCCGGGAAGTGGGGCAGGTGATGGAAGTCATGGGGATCACGGAGCTTGGGAAGCGCAGGCCCGACCAACTCTCGGGAGGCCAGCAGCAGCGGGTCGCCCTGGCCAGGGCCGTAGTCAACAAGCCCCGCGTCCTTCTTTTCGACGAGCCTCTTTCCAACCTGGACGCCAAACTGAGGGAATCCATGCGGGTGGAAATCCGGCGGATCCAGCAGACCTTCGGCATCACTTCGGTTTATGTGACCCACGACCAAGCCGAGGCCATGACGGTTTCGGACCGGATCGTGGTGATGGAGAAGGGGCTTGTCATGCAGGTGGGCACCCCCTTCGAGATTTATTCACGCCCCAGCTGCCAGTTCGTCGCGGATTTCATCGGAAAGGTGAACCTATTCCCGGTGAAGGCGATAGGACAGGATGACAGGATTGGACATGATCCACAGGATAAGGGCAAAGCATACAGGACTCTGAACAGCCAGGGCAGGGAGTTCCTGGCGGACAGCTTCGCCGCGGGCGTGGAGCCGGGCAAGGAAGCCTTCCTGGCCGTGAGACCCGAGTCCTTGGAGATCGGCCCGGAGGGAAGGGCTCCGGAAGGGAAGTCTCCTCGCGGAACGCCAGCGGCGGCGCCTTTCGGAAGCGGGAAGATCACCAAGGCCGTGTACCTGGGTTCCGTGATCGAGTACGAAATTGACGCGGGGATGGGAAAGCCTGTGTACGCCGTTTCCTACGATCCGGTGAACGGCAGCTTCCACAGCGTGGGCGATTCGGTTTCCTTCTCCTTCTCCGCCAGGGCGGCCCATCTCCTGCCAAAGGCCTAGGCCAGGCGAAGTCACGGACGCCGTCCTCTCCCCACGTCGCCACCCGAGAGGGTGGATCTAGGACCTTCCTCCAAGAATCCTGGCGCAAAGCCACATGCCCGCGAGGATAGCCCCCAACGAGAGCAGGTTGTTCAAAAGGAAATTCATCGCCGCCGACCCATAGGCCTTTTTGGATACCAATTGGACAGTCTCCAGGGCGTAGGTCGAAAAGGTGGTGTAGGCGCCTATGAAGCCTACGGCGAAAAGAGACCTGTACTGTTCTGGAAGGCCGAAGGACTGGAGGCTGTGGACTATGAAGCCCATCGCGAAGGATCCGGTTGCGTTTACCGCCAGTGTGCCCATAGGGAATACCCCGGGAATCCTGGCGGCCACGATTTGGGTGACCAAGAAGCGCGAGACGGCGCCAAGCCCTCCGCCTAGAAAAATCGATATAAGTCTAGACATGCCCCCATGCTATACGCAGAGGGCGGCAAGATCGAGGGGGCTTAGAATCCCGCGGGCTCGTTGAAGACGATAACCGAGATTCGGCCCGGCTGCACTTCCTTGTTCAGGATCATCACCTTGGAAGGATAGGTCTCGAAGCTCTCGGGAAGGCCGTAGGCCTTGCGGGCCCTGGCGCTCTCCTGGGGAACCACGTGCTCCACGAGCCTGTTCCATGCCTCGTCCAAGCCGGGGACGATCTTCTTGGCGCTCACCAGGAAAACAACCTTCCCCGCCCCGTAGGCGTAGGCGGGAAGTTGGCTCCCGGTCAGGGATGCCACAAGCAGCTTGCCGCTTTCGGTCAGGGCATGGGCGGAGCCCACCGCGACGTCCGGCGCGGCGCCCAGCTTCCTCATCTCCCTGCCTTGGGTCGATCCGTTCATCTTTCCCAGGGCGCCGCGCACGGAATTGTATCTTCCCGATTCATTCAATTCCGCCCCGAGGCCGATTGAATCCACGGTGACGGAAGATACGGTGAAGACTTCCGATCCCTCGGGGATGAGGGAAAGGGCCTTCTCCTTGGCCTGGGCGGCGGTGTCGACGAAATGGGCGTCGAACCCATTGGCCTTGAGGGCGTTGACAGTCTTATCGATGCTTTCCTTGTTCGGAATGGTATTCCAGTCGCTCACGCAATTCTCCTTCGTAAATTTTATGAATCTAATATAGTAAGAAATATATACAATGGCAAATTCCGCGCTTCCTTTGTCAATCCATGCTATCCTTCCCAAGGAGGCGGGCATGGAGTACGAGGGAACGGCGATCTTCCGATGCGCCATGGACGAGGCAAGCAGGCTGGACCTGAAGGGGCTGGCGGATGCGGGATTCGGCTGGATATGCCTTAGGGCTTTCCTTTGCGCAGACGATAGCGGCGATCCTCACGCCGCCATGGATTACCGCCGCGTCGATCCCCGCTTCGGGGGAGATGAAGGTTTCACCCGCTTCCTCGGCTGCTGCCAATCGGCGGGACTGAGGCTCATGGTGGAGCTCGCACTGGACCGCTGTTCTCCCCGGTCGGCCTACGCCGTGGAGCATCCGGAATGGTTTGTCCTCGAAGGGGAAAAGCCGGCGATCCAGAGGGGCGAGCTCAACCTGCCTTCTCCAGGCGCCAAGCTCGGTCGAAGAAGGCCTGGTCCGGCCTCCACGGTGGATTTCGACTTTTCCTCATCCCCCGCCCTGTGGATTGAGCTTTTTTCCGTCCTGGCCTTCTGGAGGGACAAGGGAGCGGAAGGATTCCTCATCGATTCCGCTTCCTTGGTGCCCCTTGATTTTTGGCGCCAAGCCCGCCAGAGGGTTGGCCAGATGGACCCGGGCTCGAAGCGGGAGAGGCATCCCCTTCTCTGGGCCGCTTCCGGGACAAGGCCCTCGGAGTTGCTTTCCCTGCGGAGCAGCGGCATCCGGGTCCTGTCGGATCCGGAGCTCCACTCCGTCTTCGACCTCACCATGGACCTGGACGGCGCCGAGAGGCTGGAACCTCGGCACGCCGGAACTTTGGACGCGGACCTTCGCCGCTATCTTGAGTATCTCTACGCCCAGGAGACCTTGTATCCCGCCGGGGCCCGGAAAATCAGGATGGCCTTTGCAGGCGGCATGGAGGGAATTTCCCGTCGGGATCGGGAAATCTTGGCTTTGGCCGCATGCTTCTCCCCGGGGGCCCTCATGGTGGATTCCGGCGGGGAAGACGCGGTGCTTCCCCTCCTCAAGTCTTGTGCGCAGGCCAAGGTCGAGGCGCCAGAATTTTCCTGGTCCGAGGAAGCCGGCGATATCCTCAGGCTCGAGCGGCGACACGGAGGCAGCCTAAGGTACGTAGCCTTCCTTCGCGGCAGGGCGCAGACGCCCCCGGGCTGGGACATCCTCTTCCGCGGCGCGGACGGCGGCGTCCCGGAGTTGGCGGGGATAAGCGGTTGACAGCCTCAAGTTTCGCTTTTATAGTGACTCCGTCGCGGCGCCGAAAGGCTTAATCGGGAAGTCGGTGGAATGCCGACGCGCCCCCAGGCACTGTAGAGAGGCGGAATACCCGTCCATGGCCACTGCAACAGCGGGAAGGCCCATGGACCATGCGAGGGATGCCTCTGAGTCAGGAGACCGACCGCGCGGCCGCGCCTTGCGCGCGGACATCGTCCCCTTATTCACTGGGTGTTGAATAATGAAGCGCGGAAACTACTTCATACTCCCAAAAGATCCAGTGTCCTCCCAAGTCCCGTGACCCCCCGGTCGGTCATGGTGCAGGGCACCGCATCGTCGGTCGGCAAAAGTCTCGTCGCCGCGGCGTTGTGCAGGATATTCGCTCGGGAAGGGCTGCGGGTCGCGCCCTTCAAATCCCAAAACATGTCGAACAACGCCGCGGCTTTGCCCGATGGGCGGGAAATCGGCCGCGCCCAGCATCTCCAAGCCCTGGCCGCCCGGGCGGAGCCCGAGGCGGCCCTGAATACCATCCTCCACAAGCCCGAGAGCGACCGCAGGTCCCAGGTGGTGGTGATGGGCAAGCCCTGGGCCAGCCTCGAGGGCGCGGATTACTACGCCCGCAGGGCTGAGCTCTGGGACTGCGTCCAGGCGGCCTACCGGAACCTCGCGTCCCGCTTCGACCTCGTGGTCATCGAGGGGGCGGGCAGTCCGGCGGAGATAAACCTCCAGGCCACGGACATGGCGAACATGGCGGTGGCAAGGCTGGCCAGCGCCCCGGTGATCCTGGTGGCTGACATCGATCCTGGCGGGGTCTTCGCCCAGGTGGTTGGGACCCTTGCCCTCCTGCCTCCGGAAGACCGGAGCCGCGTTAAGGGTGTTGTGATCAACAAATTCAGGGGGGACCTGGAATTGCTCAGGCCAGGGCTTGCGGAGCTGGAGGAGCGGACGGGCGTTCCCGTCCTGGGTGTCATCCCCATGCTTCCCGAGCTCGGCCTCCCCGACGAAGACGGAGCCGCCATCGCCGCTTCACCCCGGGCGGCGGCTCAAGGCGCGGCGGCCCAAGGCGCGGCGGCCCAAGGCGAGCATCGGCTCGACATCGCCGTGATCAAGCTCCCCCACATCTCCAACTTCGACGACTTCGATCCCCTTGCCGCCGAGCCTGGCGTGAGGCTCCGCTATGTCCAGGAGCCAAGGGACCTGGGCATTCCCGACGTTGTCGTCCTGCCGGGCACCAAGGCCACCCGCTCCGATCTGGCGTGGCTCTGGGAAAAGGGTTTCGGGGATGGCATCCGCTGGCTTTCCAGGCTTGGCGTCCAGGTGGCGGGGATTTGCGGAGGCTTCCAAATGCTGGGCCTTCGGGTCGCTGATGAGAACGGAGCGGAAGGCCGTGCCGGGGTGACGCAGGGCTTGGGCCTCCTGGACCTTGAGACCTTCCTTGAGGGAGGGAAGATAGTCCGTCCCGCGGAAGGTCGGATTTCCCTAGGCGCCTCGGGCAGGCTCGCCCCTCTGGCGGGCCTGGCTTTGCGAGGCTACGAAATCCACTGCGGCAGGACGGGCCCTTCGCCACCTACGGCTGGCCGAGGCGGTGCTGAGACACAGGAATTTACGTTGCTGGATGCGGTGGGTCCGTCTATGGACGGCGCGCAGTCCCCGGACGGCGGGGTGTGGGGAACCTATCTCCACGGGATATTCGCCTCCGATGCCTTCAGGGCGGCCTGGCTTTCGAGCCTTGGCGGGGAAGCGAGGGTCAGGGACGCCGCCGCCCAGGTCGACAAGGCCCTGGACAGGCTGGCGGACGCCGTGGCCGCTTCCCTCGACATTGACGCCCTTAAGGCTGTCATCGGGATGGAAGGGAAGCGTGAAACTCAAGAGGAAGAGAAATGAAGGAAATCATAGATAGAGTGTTGGGAAGGATCGGGGCGCCGGACGCGAAGAGCAGGCTGGCCGCCCAAGACAGGCAGGAAAGGCTCACCAAGCCCAGGGGAAGCCTGGGCGGCCTCGAGGAGTTGTCCGTGAGGATAGCCGGCATGACGGGAAGGCCGAATCCCCGGATCGGCAAGGGCGTGGTCTTCGTCATGGCCGCGGACCACGGGGTCTGCGCCGAGGGCATCAGCGCCTATCCCCAGGAGGTCACGCCTCAGATGGTGATGAATTTCGTCGCCGGAGGGGCGGCGATCAACGCCATCGCCAAGGGCGCGAGCTGCAGGGTGGTGGTGGCCGACGTCGGAGTCGCCTCGGAACTGCCCCTCGGCGCGCCGATCCATAGCCGGAAGATAGCCCTGGGCACCCAAAACCTTGCCCGCGGGCCTGCCATGACCTTGGCCCAGGCGGATGATTGCGTAGCCGCGGGGATTGAGATCTTCGAGGCGGAGCTGGCGAAGGAGGGCTTCGACATCGCCGCTACGGGGGACATGGGCATAGGCAACACCACCGCGGCCTGCGCCGTGGCCTCGGCTCTGCTCGGGCGCGATCCAGAGGACCTGGCGGGCCGGGGTACGGGCATCGACGACGCCACCCTGGGCAAGAAGGTGGAGCTGATACGCCGCGCCCTGGCAAGGCGCGCCTTTTCTCCCCTCGAGCCCTGGCAGGTACTGGCCGAACTGGGTGGCTTTGAGATAGGGGCCTTGGCGGGGGTCATCCTCGCCTCAGCCGCCCGGCGCATACCTGTGGTGGTGGACGGCTACATATCGGGCGCCGCGGCCCTGCTCGCCAAGGCCATCCATCCCCTTTCGGCGGAATACATGATCGCCGGCCACCTTTCCGCCGACTCAGGCCACGGGGATATGCTGGACAGCCTGGGCCTAAGGCCCATCCTCAACCTCGGCATGAGGCTGGGGGAGGGCACCGGAGCCGCACTGGCCATCCCCGTCTGCAGGACGGCCTGCCGTGTCCTGAACGACATGGCCACCTTCGAATCCGCCGGCGTGAGCGAAAAATAAGGAGAATGTCGATATGAAACATGCGAAGTGGCTCGCTGCCCTGGCTCTTGTATGCGCGGTCAATTCATGGGGTCAGACCCCAAAAGTTGACCCACGCGCGGTCGTTGCCCAGGATTCCCTAGGCGCCGCTGTCAGGTTGGAAAAGCCTGCGGCACGGGTGGTATCGCTGTCCCCTTCCGCCACGGAGACCTTGTTCGCCGTGGGCGCCGCGGTGGTGGGAAACACGACGTATTGCAATTTTCCTCCGGAGGCGAAGAATGTGGCGAAAATAGGCGGGTTTTCCGCCAAGTCCATGTCGGTGGAAAAAATCCTCTCCCTGAAGCCCGACCTGGTGGTAAGCTCCGGGAAGATCCACGCCCTGGTCACGGAACAGCTGGCACGCTACGGAATTCCCGTGTACGCCTATTCCCCCGAAAGCTTCGCTGAAATCGGCGAGGGGCTTAAGAACCTCGGGTCGCTGACGGGGAATCCCTCCCGAGGAACGGCCGAGGCCGACCGCCTGGCGGCGGATATTGGGAAGATCGCCTCCATCGTGTCCACCATCCCGGAGAAGGAGAGGCTGAAGGTCTTCTGGGAAGTGTACGACGAACCCCTCATGACCTGCGGTTCCTCAACCTTCCAGCACGCCATCCTCACCGCCGCGGGAGGGAAGGATATATTCTCCGACCTCTCCGCCGCCTGGCCGACGGTAAGCGGCGAGGAAGTGATCGCCCGGGCCCCCCAGGTCATCATGGGAGCCGACGACCATGGCGACAAGATGAGTATCGCTTCCATAGCCTCCCGGCCGGGATGGAGCCAGATCCCCGCGGTCAAGGACAAAAAGATATTCCTGCTTCCCACCGAATTGGTCTCCGGCCCCGGTCCAAGGATAGCCCAGGGAATTTACCTGGCTGCCAAGGCCCTCTATCCGAGGTATTTCCCTTGAAAAAAGTCCTCCTCGCCTGCGGCGGCGCCGCCGTCTTCCTCGTCGCCCTCCTGGCGAGCCTCTCCATGGGGGCCGTTCCCCTGGCTCCCAGGGACATCCTCGCCGTCCTGGGAGAAAGGCTCCTGGGATTGAAGGCGGACGTGGACCCCATCGCGGGCACCATAATCTGGCAGCTCCGCCTGGCGAGGACCCTCCTGGCGGGCATCGCCGGCGCCGCCCTGGGCGTGTCGGGGGCGGTCCTCCAGGGTTTGTTCCGCAATCCCCTGGCCGATCCCTACGCCATGGGCGTCTCCTCCGGCGCGTCCCTCGGGGCTGTCGCCTCCATAGTGCTTGGATCGAAATGGGGATTCTCCCTCCTGGGATCGACTGAGATCTTCGCCTTCGTAGGCGCCATCCTCGCCGCCCTCTTCGTCTACGCCATGGCGAAAATCAACAGGCGCATCGCCCCTACCGCCGCACTCCTCCTCTCCGGCGTGGCGGTGGGTTCCTTCATCTCCGCCATCGTCTCCCTCATCGTCACCCTCAACGACCGCGACCTGCACACAGTCTTCTTCTGGATGCTCGGGGGCTTCGGAGGCAAGGGATGGAAGGACGTGGCGGCCATACTTCCCGCGGCGGCGGTCGCCCTCGCGGGAGCGGTCGCGATAGCCAGGCCTTTGGACATCCTGGGCGCAGGGGAGGAGGCGGCGGGCACCCTTGGCCTGGACATGAGGGTCCTGAGGCGCCTTGCCGTGGGGATAGCCTCCCTGGCCGCCGCCGCCGCGGTGTCCGCGGGGGGAGTGATAGGCTTCGTAGGCCTCCTGGGCCCCCATATCGCCCGCCTCGCCGGAGGCTCGCTCCACAAGCGGCTCATACCGCTCTCCGCCGCCGCGGGGGCCATCCTCCTCATGCTCGCCGACGCCCTTGCCCGCACGGTCATAGCACCCGTGGAACTCCCCGTGGGAATCGTCACCGCCCTGCTCGGCGCTCCGGTCTTCCTGCGGCTCCTGGCTTCTCCCAAGGAAGGGAGGGTCGCATGAACGGATCGAATGCAAGCCCCGTCCTCGAGGCGAGGAACCTGCGGGCCGGCTATCCCAGGGGGCGTGCCGACGGCAAGGACGGCCGCCGCGGCCTCGGGGGAAGCGGCGCGAGGGTAGTCCTGGAGGACGTTACCCTGGGAATATTCCCAGGAAAGGTCCTGGCGGTCATAGGGCCCAACGGCGCGGGAAAAACAACCCTGTTCAAGACCCTTTCCGGCGAGCTGGAGCCCTTGGCGGGATCGGTGCTCCTGGACGGCGTCAAGGATGTGCGCCGCCTGTCGGCGCGGGAAAGGGCCCTGCGCCTGTCCAGGGTCTTGCAGAGCGAACAGGCCGCCTGGCCTGTAAGCGTAAGGGATTACGTGGAGGCGGGGCTTTTCGCCGCCGACGGATGGTTCGGCTCCGTTCCCCAGGCATCGCGGATCCGCGTGGAGGAAAGCCTTGAGACCATGGCCCTGGCCGCCTTGGCGGGGCGGGCGGTGACTGAACTGTCGGGGGGAGAATTCCGGCGGGTGGTCATCGCCCGCGCCTTGGCCCAGGATACGGACATACTCATCCTGGACGAACCGACCGCGGACCTCGACTTGGCGAACCAACTGGACACGCTCGCCCTTATGCGTACCTTGGCGGCCCGGGGCAAGGCGGTGGTCTTCTCAGTCCACGACCTCAACCTCGCGGCCCTTGCGGCCGACGAGATCGCCCTGGCGGACCGAGGGAGGATCGTCGCCCTGGGCAGTCCAGCCGAGGTCCTCACCCCGGAGACAATCAAGGCGGCCTACGGAGTGGATGCGCTGGTGCAGGCGAGGCCTGACTGCGGCATCCCCCACGTCATTCCCTCGCCGCCCTGGCTCAAGGAGGGAAGATGAAAAGGGGCTACGTGCAGGTGTACACCGGCGACGGCAAAGGAAAGACCACCGCCGCGATCGGACTCTGCGTCCGCGCCCTTGGCGCGGGGCTCTCGGTCTATTTTGGGCAATTCATCAAAGGCATGCGATATTCGGAGATAAAGGTCCTGGAAAGCATTCAACTTTTGGGGTCTGACCCCGAGTTGGCAAAGTTGAAAATCGAACAATACGGCCGGGGTTGCTTCATCTACCGGGACCCCGGGCCCGAAGACCTCGACGCAGCGGCCCAGGGCATCCAAAAAGCCCTTAAGGCCCTGGAGTCGGGAACCTACGACCTTGTGGTCCTGGACGAAATCAACGTAGCCCACAAGATCGGCCTCGTCTCGGACGATGACCTGAGACTCCTTCTGGACCGCCGCCCCGGGACCGTCGAACTGGTCTTCACCGGACGCTACGCCCCTCCCTTCCTCCTTGCGCGCGCTGACCTGGTCACGGAAATGCGTCCCTTGCGCCACTATTACGAAAAGGGCGTCCAGGCGAGGGACGGCATAGAGCGCTGAACCGCCTTCCGCCCTCAGTTCCCGAAGCCCCGGACATGGTCTTGGCTTCCCTTGACAGGCCGATTCCCTGAATATATATTTCAGCAACTTTAGCTATATTGAAGGCCTGGGAGGGTAGATGAAGTATTGGTTCGGGGACAAGATCCGCGCCGTTCGGGAGCGCAAGTCCTCCACCCTGCGGGAAGTGGCCCAAAAGGCGGGGGTGAGCGAAAGCCTTGTGTCCCAGATCGAGCGCAACCGCGTCTCCCCCGCCATAGACACCCTCCTCGCCATCGCCGACGCCCTGGACATCGACTTGGAATACCTGTTTTCGGACTACCGGAAGGAAAGGGCGGTAAAAATCGTCCGGTCCGCTGAACGGGTGCTTTCCTCCCGGCCCGGCGTCGTCTACGGACGGCTGGCCATGCTGGAGCAGGGACCGCAGGGAGGCGAGGGCATCGAGGCCTACCAGATCGTCATAGATCCTGGAGCCTCAACGGGAAACGACGATTACGGCCATGAGGGCGCGGAGCTGGGCCTTGTGGTGGAGGGGGAGGCTGAACTTGTGGTTGGGGCGGCGCGCTACCGCCTCCAGCCCGGCGATTCGGTCAGTTTCGCCTCGGATTTTCCCCACCGGCTGATCAATGTCACCGACCAACCCCTGCGGGTTTTCTGGGTCGTCACGCCTCCCAAGGGCGCGGCGCCGGCCAGGACCCGCTGAAATGCCACGGCGCCCAGGCGCCGTGGGTGCCGAGGGCGCCGAAGGCGCGAAGGAGCAAAGATGGGCAAGACCTTAGCGGAGAAAGTTTTCGATACCCACGTGGTGGACAAGCCCTTCGAGGACCTTTGGGTCCTGCGGCTCGACACGGTGTTCTGCCATGAGATAACCACCCCCATAGCCATCGCGGACCTCCAGGCCAAGGGCATGGACAAGGTCTTCGATCCGAAGAGGATCAAGGCCGTGATCGACCATGTCTCCCCGGCCAAGGATTCCAAGACCGCCGAGCAGGGCAAGGCCCTCCGCCTGTGGGCGCGGCGCCAGGGAATCGAGGATTTCTTCGACATCGGGCGAAACGGCGTCTGCCACGCCCTCTTCCCCGAGAAGGGCTTCGTCCGACCGGGCTACGCCCTGGTCATGGGGGACAGCCACACCTGCACCCACGGCGCCTTCGGCGCCTTCGCAGCCGGCGTTGGCACCACGGACCTGGAGATAGCGGTGCTCAAGGGAGTCTGCGCCTTCAAAAAACCCAAGACCCTGCGGATCGAGCTCAAAGGCGCCCTTCCCCAGGGAGTGTACCCCAAGGATGCCATGCTGGCCGTGATCGCCGCCCTTGGGATGGGGGGAGGCACGGACAGGGTCCTGGAATTCGCGGGCCCGGCGGTTGATTCCATGTCCATGGAAGGCAGGATGACCCTGTGCAACATGGCCGTGGAGGCCGGAGGCACCAGCGGCATCTGCATGCCCGACGCCACAACCGTGGACTACCTATGGCCCTTCATCGGCCCGGAAGGCGAAGGCCTTTTCTCCACGAAGGAAGAGGCCTTGGAGGAATACTCGAAGTGGTGCAGCGACGAAGACGCGGCCTACGACAGGGTGGTCGAAGTGGACTGCTCGACCCTGGAGCCCCTCGCCACCTACGGTTATTCCCCCGACAAGGTCAGGCCGGTGCGCGAGATGGGGGATGTGAGGGTGGACCAGGTCTACATCGGCTCCTGCACCAACGGGAGGATCGAGGACCTGAGGGCGGCCGCGGCTGTCCTTGGCCCGGAACTTCGCCAAGGCAGGAAGGTCCATCCAAACGTAAGGGCCATCCTGGCTCCGGCTACCACGGAAGTGTACGCCGCGGCCCTGCGCGAAGGCCTCATCGACATCTTCGTCCAGGCGGGGTTCTGCGTTTCCAGCCCCACCTGCGGGGCCTGCCTGGGCATGTCCAACGGAGTCCTGGCTTCCGGGGAGGTCTGCGCCTCCACCACGAACAGGAATTTTTCCGGCCGCATGGGCAAAGGCGGGATGATCCATCTCATGAGCCCGGCGACAGCGGCCGCCACGGCGCTGGAAGGCCGGATCTGCGCCGCGGATAACGGAGGCAAGGCATGAAAAAGCTCGGAGGCCCTGTTCTTTTCCTGGACAAGGACGACATCAACACCGATGAAATCATCCCCGCGAAATACCTCAACGAAGATTCCAAGAAGGCCCTGGGCCCCTATTGCCTTGAGGACCTCTCCGCCCCGGGCTTCGACAGGGCCAGGGATCTTCCCGGCAAGGGCGCCATAGTGTCCCGGGCCAACTTCGGCTGCGGGAGTTCCCGCGAGCACGCTCCCTGGGCCTTGGAAGCCAACGGCATCAACATCGTCGTGGCGGAAAGCTTCGCCCGGATTTTCCGGCGGAACATGTACAACTGCGGCATGGTGGCCGCGGAGCTGCCCAAGGCTGCGGTGGACGAGCTGTTCAAGCGTTTCTCCGGCCAGGACGCCGTCATGGAGTTCGACGTGGAAAAGGGAGAAATCCTCTTCTCCTCCGCCCGCGCAGGGACCCTGAAACTCCCCCTTAGTCTCGGCGAGTTCGAGCTCGCCATGGTCAGGTCGGGAGGATGGGTGGAATTCGCCGCGGGCAGATACTGAAAACGCCCCGCGGAACAGCTTCGCGGCCCTTGGGGCCGCTTCGATGGAGGAGAGATTTCAATGGCGAAACGGATATATTTTTTCGATACGACCTTGAGGGACGGAGAGCAGGCGCCCCGGTGCAGCATGAACTTGGGCGAAAAGGTGGAGGTAGCCCGCCAGCTGGAGAGGCTGGGCGTGGACGTGATGGAGGCGGGTTTTTCCGCCGCGAGCCCCGGTGACGCGGCTGCGGTGAAGGCAGTGGCCCAGGCCGTCAGGGGCTGCACGGTGGCCACCCTTTGCAGGGCTGTCAAGAGCGACATCGACATAGGCTGGGAATCCCTTTCCCAGGCCGCCAGCCCGAGGATCCACACCTTCATCGCCACGTCCCCGGTCCATATGGAATACAAACTCAAGATGAAGCCCGAGGATGTGCTCGAACGGGCCGTCTCCTCCGTAGCCTACGCAAGGAAGTATTGCTCGGACGTGGAATTCTCCGCCGAAGACGCTTCGCGCAGCGATCCCGATTTCCTCTGCAAGGTCTTCGGGGCGGTGATAGCCGCGGGAGCCACGGTGGTGAACATACCCGACACGGTGGGATATTCCCTTCCCGACGAATTCGGAAGGCTCGTGGCCTATGTGAAGGCCCATACGCCGGGGATCGAAAAAGCGATCCTGGCCGTTCATTGCCACAACGACCTGGGCCTTGCGGTGGCCAACAGCCTCTCCGCCGTCCTTGCCGGCGCCGACCAGCTTGAATGCACCGTGAACGGCCTGGGGGAGAGGGCGGGCAACGCTTCCTTGGAGGAGCTCGCCATGGCCCTAAGGACAAGGCGCGACCTTCTCAACTTCGAATGCGGAATCCAGACTTCCCAGATCTACGCCGCCAGCAGGCTCGTATCCCAGGTGACGGGCGTCAAGGTCCAGCCCAACAAGGCCATAGTGGGCGAGAACGCCTTCGCCCACGAGGCGGGGATCCACCAGCACGGCGTCATGGCGAAGCGCGAGACCTACGAGATCATGACTCCCGAATCCATCGGCATCCCGAAGAACAGGATGGTCCTGGGCAAGCATTCGGGGCGCCATGCCTTCGAGGACAGGCTCAAGGATCTCGGATTTGAAATCCAAGGGCTGGACGTCGACGGGCTTTTCGCTTCATTCAAGGCCTTGGCGGACAAAAAGAAGACCGTGAGCGACCGGGACATTGAAGCCCTGGTGGTGGGGGCCAGGAAATCGGTGCCTGAAACCTACGCCTTGGACCGCTGGGTGGTGAACTCGGGCTCCTCCTTGAGCTCCACCTGCACCATCAGGCTCCGCCACGCCGGCGGCGACGTGAAGGAGGAAGTGTCCGTGGGCGACGGTCCCATAGACGCGGCCTTCAAAGCCATAGACAGGATAATCGGTAGGGACCTCAGCCTCGAATCCTTCGAGTTGGACGCCGTGACAGGCGGCGAGGACGCCCAGGGCGAGGCGACGGTGAAGGTCTCCTACGACGGCAAGGATTGGAACGGAAGGGGCGTCTCCACTGACGTGATCGAAGCCTCGATACTCGCGTATATCGCGGCGATCAATTCCATGGAATGGGAGCTCTCCGCAGCCGGGGAAGGCCGCGGTGCCTAGCGCTCTTACGAGCGGCGCTCCAACGAGCGGCGCCGTGCCCGTAGGGAGCGTGCCCGCCGGCACCGTGACCGCCGGCGCAGCCCCCGTCGACGCCGTGGAAATCCTGGACACCACCCTTCGCGACGGAGCCCAGGGGGAGGGAATCGCCTTCTCCGTGCGGGACAAGATTGCCGTGGCCCGGGCCTTGGACGAACTTGGCGTCGCCTGGATCGAGGCGGGGAATCCCGGCTCGAATCCCAAGGACCTGGAGTTCTTCCGCGTCGCCAAGGACCTAGGGCTTTCCACCGCCAAGCTCTGCGCCTTCGGAGCCACCAGGAAGAAAGGCGTCTCTCCTTCGGGGGACGAGGGGACTCTTTCCCTGCTCCACGCGGACACGGAGGCGGTGGTGGTCTTCGGCAAAAGCTGGGACCTCCACGCCACGGAGGTCTTGCGGGTGAGCCTGGAGGAAAACCTGGCAATGATCCGCGAGACTGTCTCCTTCCTCAAGGAAAAGGGAAGGCTCGTGATCTACGACGCGGAGCATTTTTTCGACGGCCTCAGGGCCAACGAGGATTACGCCCTCAGGACCTTGGCGGCGGCGTTGGAAGCCGGCGCCGACAGGCTTGTGCTCTGCGATACGAACGGCGGCAGCTTCCCCCAGGCGATACGGCTGGGCGTGGAGAAGGCGGCGGCTCTTGTGCAGGGCGGATCTTTCGCGGTGCCCATAGGCATCCACGCCCACGACGACGCTGGGATGGCCAGCGCCAATTCCGTCACCGCCGTCCAGGCCGGGGCGAGGCATGTCCAAGGAACCCTCGTGGGCTTCGGCGAGCGTTGCGGCAACGCCGCCTTGGCGGCCATCATCCCCAGCCTCGAACTCAAGATGAACCTGCCCTGTCTTCCCTCGGGAAGGCTGGGCCGAATAAGCGCCCTTTCCCGCCGGGTCGCCGAGATCGCCAACGTGGCTGTGCCGGAAGGCATGCCCTACGTGGGAGCGAGGGCCTTCGCGCACAAGGCCGGCATGCACATGGACGGGCTCATCAAGGTGAGGGCTTCCTTCGAGCACGTCGACCCGGCGCGGGTGGGGAACGACAGGCGCTTTCTCATGTCCGAAGTCGGCGGGCGCTCCGCCGTGGCGGAGCGGATCAGGAAAATCGACCCAGCCGTCTCCAAGGACCACCCAGTGGTGGGCGCGGTGGTGACCCGCCTCAAGGAGCTTGAAGCCGTGGGCTGGCAATTCGAGGGAGCCGACGCAAGCTTCGAATTGCTGGTGAGGAGGGAGCTGGGGCGGTACAAGCCCTTGTTCGCCATCGAAGGGTACAGGGTGGTGAGCGAACATCCGCCCTCGCCGTCCGGAGGCTGCGCCAACGCCTGGGTCAAGGTGCTGGTGGACGGAGTCTCCGAGATCGCGGCCGCCGAAGGCAACGGACCAGTGAACGCCCTGGACGGCGCCCTGAGGCGGGCCCTGGAACGATTCTACCCCGAACTTGGGAGCGTCCGGCTT
This sequence comes from Spirochaetota bacterium, assembly GCA_040757435.1. GTDB lineage: Bacteria > Spirochaetota > Spirochaetia > Treponematales > Rectinemataceae > VKGY01. Next base: position 21,610 of record JBFLXC010000029.1, read on the forward strand.
TCGGACTACAAAGTCCGAGTCCTTGACGGCCAGGACGCCACCGCCTCGGTGGTCCGCGTCCTCATAGAGTCCACGGATGGAGACGAGGCCTGGACTACCGTCGGCTTGTCCACGGACATCATCGACGCAAGCAGGGCCGCCTTGGTCGATTCCATCGAATACAAGCTGATCCGCAGCATAGAACGCAAGTTCAAGACCTTTCTCTAGGAGGATGGAAGATGAAGAGCGCCATAGCGCTGTTGCCCGGCGATGGGATAGGGCCCGATGTGGTGGAGCAAGGAAGGAAGGTGCTGGAAGCCGTGGCCGAGCGGTTCGGGCATGAGTTTTCATTTTCCTCCCATCTCGTGGGAGGCGGCGCCATCGATGCGGCGGGAGATCCCCTTCCCCCTGCCACGCTGAAGGGGGTAAAGGCCGCGGATGCTATCCTCATGGGAGCGGTGGGCGGCCCCGCCTGGGACAATCTTCCGGGAAGCAAGCGTCCGGAAAAAGGCCTTCTGGCCCTTCGTTCAGGCTTGGAAGTCTTCGCCAACCTGCGCCCCGCGACCCTCGCCCCGTCCTTGAGGGAAGCCTGCCCCCTGAAGGACTCGGTCCTCACCGCCAGTTCCCCCGACGGGAATCCTTCCTTCGACCTTCTCATCGTGAGGGAGCTTACGGGCGGAATCTATTTCGGCCAGCGGGGCAGGAGCGCCGACGGCACGAGCGCCTTCGACACGGAAACCTATTCGGTCGCGGAGATCCAGCGGCTTCTCAAAGTAGGCTTTGAAGCGGCTCGCGGAAGGCGCCGGAAGCTATGCGTGGTGGACAAGGCCAACGTCCTGGAGTCCTCCAGGCTCTGGAGGGAAACGGCGAAGCTCATGGCCTCAGGTTATCCGGAGGTGGAGCTGGATTTCATGTACGTGGACAATTGCGCCATGCAAC
>JBFLXC010000030.1:0-22303 GCA_040757435.1 Spirochaetota bacterium
GTGTATATGAGCTTCTTGGTGATGTCGCCTACGGGCATGGAATCCCTGATTCCGCCGCCGTTCATGAGGGCCACGTCGGCGCCGGTGACGAACCTCATGCCGTTGGCGATGAGGGTTCCAAGGTTGGACTGCTGGGTGCGCACGATCTCGCGCTTGCCTTCCAGGGCCACCGTTGTCTTGGCGACCACCTGGCCGAGCACCGCGTCCTGGGCCTTGACGAGGTCCTTGAGCATGGCGGCGATCTTTTCGTCACCCTTGAGGTTGGGCGAATTGGCAACCGTGATGGTGCGGGCCGACTTGGAGGCCACGGAGCGGTTGGTGCCCACTACGAGCTCCACGACGCCGAGGCCTGCGCCGTAGGACCCGGTCGAAGCGATGAGCACCGGGGTCTGGTTGATCTTCTGCAAGGTCTCGAGGGTGGTGTGGCTGTGGCCGTCCAGGATCACGTCGATCTCGGGGATGGCCTGGGCGACCTTGATGGAAGTGGGATCGGAGGAGGCGTCGGTGCCCACGTGGGAGAGGAGGATGAGCACGTCGTACTGGCCGGCGATCTCGTTGGCCACCATCCTGCCTTCCACCACAGGGTCTGCGAAGGTCACGCCCTCGAGCCCCTTGGGGTCGGACTTATAGGCCGTCTCAGGGGAGGCTAGCCCGAAGAAGGCGACGCGAACCCCGCCCACATCCTGGATCACATAGGGAGTGAAGACGCGCTTTCCATCCCTGTAGGCGTTGGCCACGAGGATCTTGAACTTGGCTTCCTTCTCAAGCTGCAGGAGCCGAGTCGTACCGTAGTTGTAGTCGTGGTTGCCAGTGGTCATGAAGGAATAGCCCACCTCGTTCATGAGCTTGACCACGCTGGCGCCCTGGTCGATGTTGGCGATGGGGAGGCCGTGGAACGTGTCGCCCACGTCGATGAGGATGGTGTTGGGATTCTTGGCCTTGGCTTCCTGGAAGGCGGCGGCCATCTTGGCGTACCCCAACTCGGTCTTGCTTTCGACGATGCGGGCGTGCATGTCGTTGGTGTGCATCAAGGTGATGGCCACTTCCTTGGCCAGGGGTTCCGGCGCCTTGAAGGCCACGGGAGCCGTGGTTGTGCAGGCCATGGCCAGCAAGGCCATCAGGGCGAGCGCTATCCCTGCGAATTTCTTGATCATTATTAAACCTCCTTGGTTTGGTGACGGTTGTATCGGACGGGTCAAATTATAAGCCCCTTTCCCGGGGAGGACAAGGACAAATGCGCCCTATAAACGTGCATGTCCTTTGCCAGGCCGCCCTTCCCAGGGTAGTATCGGCCCATGCACCGCAATTTTCCGGCCAAATTTTCCTACCGCCTGGCCGCGCTGTTGGGCGCCGCGCTCTTCCTGGGCTGCGCCGGGGCAGGGGCCTCCACAATCGAGTTCCTTTCAAAGAGCGATCTTCTCGTGGGAGGCGGAAAGGGCCTGTACCTGGTGGAGAACCTTGGAGAAGAGCCTTCGATCCGCCGCATCTGGGATAAAGGTGCCGTGTATTCCATGGCTTCGGCTCCAGGGGCCTGGTTTTTCCTCACTTCCCAAGGACTTGTCTACAGCGAGAACCTTTCGGAGTTTGAGATACGCTCCTCAGGTCTGCCCAAGAAGACACTGAAAGTGTATTCCCAAGGCTCCTGGGGCGTGGAATCCTCTGCGGTATCCTTGAAGGACATCGCCATAGATCCGGACAATCCCTCCCGGATCGCGGTGTGCACCGACGCGGAAGTCTGGATGAGCGACACATCCGGCGAAACCTGGACATCCCTGGGCAGCCCTTCGGCCATCCCGGGCATGAAGGCCCTCGCCTTCGGACCATCGGAGACCCCGGGAAGGAAGGCCCTCTGGGTCGCCCATTCCCTGCGCGGCGTCTACTCCATCCTGCCGCCTGATCCCAAGGGCTGGGTTTCCCGGTCCGCGGGGTTGCCTAGGATATTCGGCAACAATATGGAGGAAATCTCCGGCTTCGCCTGGATACCCTCAAGCGGCAAAGAGCCCCGCTTCGCCGCCGCCGCAACCTTCAAATCCCACCTGGCAGTCTGGAATCCCGCATCAAGGGCCTTCGAGACCGCCTATTCGGCCGTCGGCGACTGGGGTTCCCTGGAGTCGCTGCAGGCCTGGGACAAGGACGAAGGCCTTGCGATCCATGGAAACGTCCTGGCGGCGGTCGAATTCAGCGCCCAAGAATCCGGCGCGGCCCGCCAATCCGCGCAGGCCCTCGCTTCCGGCGCCAGGATTTCCCCCCTGCCTGGCGCTTCGGAATTTTTCGCCACCCTTGGCGAAACCATGCGCCGGGAGGCGCAAGATTCCCCCAAGGTCCTGGCGGCCCTGCCCGGCCGCCTCGAAACCCTGTTCGCCGGCACGAAGCCCTTGGTGGTCGAGGAATTGTGGAGGCTCATCCCCGACAAATCAAAGGGCGAAGCCGCACAAGCGCGGATGGCAATGGCGGCGGGCAGGGAGGGGCTCTACCTGCAGACCGGCTTCATGATCGACCGGGAAAAGCGAGCATTCTATTTCGACCTGATGGCGCGAAAGAAGCTGGACCATGTGGTGGTCGACCTGAAGGACGATTACGGGAAGCTTCGCTTCTCGCCCCGCTCCGGTCTTCTCCAAAGGATGGGTTCCATCGGCAATGTCCTCGACCTTGAGGAATTCACGGCGGACGCGAAATCCCGAGGCATCTACCTTGTCGCCCGCGTCGTAGTCTTCAAGGACGAGGCGCTTCACGGCTGGAACAAGGGCGCCTTGGCGGTCAAGGACAGGACGACCAAGGCGCCTTGGCGCGGCCTCGCCCAGGGAGGACAGCCTATCGGCGAGCATTGGGTGGATCCCTTTTCTGAGGATGTCTGGGCCTACAACGTGGAGATCGCCCGGGAGGCGGCCGAGCGGGGCTTCGATGAAATCCAGTTCGACTACATACGCTTCCCCACCGACGGAACCAATCTCCAGGATGCGTTCTATCCCGCAAGGGCTCCCGGGATGAGCCAGGACGACGCCCTGGAGTCCTTCCTCCGCTACGCCCGGGAAAGGTTAGACGCCCCCATCGGCGTGGACATCTACGGCGCCAACGGCTGGTACCGCTCGGGAACCCGCACGGGCCAGAACGTGGAAATGCTCGCGAACTACGTGGATGTGGTCTGCCCCATGCTTTACCCCTCCCATTTCGAGCAGGAATTCCTCGCCTACCCTCCCCCGGAGCAAAGGCCATACCGAATCTACCGCCTGGGCACCTTGAGGAACCTGGCCATAGCCAGGAACCAAGTCCTGGTGCGCCCCTACGTGCAGGCATTCTATCTCAATGTGTCCTACGACCGCCAATTCTACAACCAAGCCTATGTCAAAGAGGAAATCAGGGGAGTGCGGGAGGGGGCGGACCAGGGATTCACCTATTGGAACAACTCAGGCCGGTACGACGACATTCCTTGAAAAAACCCGACCTATCCTTTTCAAGGGAAATGCGTTACCATTTGTCTATGGTTAAGAAGGAACGCACCCGCGCCCTCGCCTGGTCCCTGGCCGCCTTGGCCGCGGGGCTGGGGATGAACATCTATTTCTATTCCCTTCAAGGCGCAAAGGGACTCTATCTGTGGAACCAAACCGGTCTTTTCAGGACCCTCATCCTCGCGGCCCTCATCCCATTGAGCGTCGCCCTCCTCACCCTGCCCCTGGAAAAGCTCGCTTCCCGGATCCCCGCCAAGCTGGGCCGGGGCCTTTCCCTCGTCCTGTCCTTCCTGGTGATCCTGGGATCCCTGGGCCTCACAGGCTTTTTTATCGCCAAACCGAGGATGGGGGAACTCCTGCAGGTCCGCCTCACCTTGGTAGACCCGGCGAAACCCTTGAGCCCGTACTCAGGCTCCCTTCCCGAAGCGTCCATGAGTTCCCAGGCCACGGAACCGGCGTCGGCGGAATCCGCCCCCGGCGGTGCCGTCCAACCCTCCTTGCGCCTCAGCTTCTCCTCCGATCCCCACTGGGGAGTCGAGACCGCGGATCCCCAGGCCAGGAAGGACATCCTCGCCTCGGTGGCTGAGCACAAGCCCGATGTCTTCTTCATGCTTGGCGACACGGTGGAGACAGGATCAAACTCTTCGGAGTGGAACCAAGCCCTCATGGACATCTCGGCCATCGCCCCCAAGGTTCCGCTTCGGCCCCTCATGGGCAACCACGACGCCCTATTCGGGGGACAATATCTTTACAAGAAAGCCTTCTTTCCCGCGGAGTTTTCCCCAGACTCGGGCTCTCCCTACTACTTCTCCTTAAAAGGCGAGGCCGCCACGGTGCTCGCCCTCAACCTGCCCTGGGGCACCGAGGAGCTTAAAGGCGCCCAGATACGGTGGATCGAAAAAACCCTTTCGGAAGCCGACCCCTCCAAGCCCGTCATCGTGCTTTCCCACAGCTTCTTCTACGCCTCGGGCTACGACGATCCCGAATTGGACAAGCCCTGGTACGACCATTACCAGAACATCCCCGCCCTGTCGCCCCTTTTCGAGCGCCACGGCGTGGACCTTGTGGTGTCCGGCCACAACCACTACCAAGAGCTCCTTGAGCACAACGGAGTCCATTACGCCGTGGTCGGCGCCATGGGCGGCAAGCCCGACCCCGCCCCGGCCTACGTATCGCCCGCCTCCCAATGGATAGCCGTGGGAACCTTCGGCCGCCTGGATGTGGACGTGTTCGGCGACTCCCTCGCCCTCACCTTCCGCAACGCCGTCGGCGACCCCCTCAGGGAAGAGAGGATCACCCTGGCGCCCTAAGGCAGGAATTCCAGGTTTGGACAAGCCCTAGCTTCCTCGACAAGGGCTTCCGATATTTCGATAGTTTCCAATTCCAAAGTGTTCTTGATCCTCACGATGCGGGGTTGGTCCGGGTCTATCCCAGGAGTGCAGCTTATAGATGCGCGGATCGCATCCTCTTCGTCATCCATCGCTATTGGTACTCTCGCGGCTTCCGGGTTACCCGAAGCGATGCTGTTCGCGTTGGTTGCTTCATAGTCGATGTCTGGAAGCATGCCTTTGACGGTGAAATCCGCCAATCCGATACCAATGGCGTTCCCTTTTGAGGCCTTCGACACACCGAGAACCACGATGCGTTTGACTGACGGCCCTCGGTATCCCTCAAGAATGCCCTTGGTCGTCCTTCCAACAATGTTGGGATCCATACCCGCGCCGGAAATATCCTTCCCAATCTCTTTTATCACAAGGATGTCTATCTGCTCTGGAATGATCCTTGGCATGTTCGCCATTGCTTGACGAAGCAAAGCGGGTTCCCTGGAAAGAAACTCGTTGGCCGGCACTACTTCAAGGTATGCTGTCTGATCATAGGCGTTCTCAAGGATCGCCAATCCGTAGGCGATCGGGGCATGGGCGATAATTTTCTCCGCAGCGTCGGGAATCAGGTGCGAAAAAGCCTGGAAGCCTTCCTTGTGCAAGGTCGAACAGCCTCGATGCTTACCCAAGCCTATGGCAAGCATCTTGCACAATCCGCTTTCCACCTTTCCCCTGAAATCGGTATGCGGCTTTATTCTCGCAATAGGAATAATTAAATCTGCTTGAAGCGCGTCGCTGGAGAACCAAATGGGCAGACCTCCGCTGGTATCGGCGATCCTTTTGGTATCCATGGTGCTCGCGACGGGGACGCCCATAGTTGATTCCGAAATCCCATAACCTTCCAACACTGCCGACTGGCCCGCGGCTGTCGCCCCCCCATGGCTACCCATGGCTGGGACGATAAACGGAAGCGCTCCCTTGGCTATTAAGTAATCGACTGTCGCGCCAACGATTTCTGCCAGGTTTTTAATTCCCCTGGAGCCTACCGCAAGTGCTATCTTCCTCCCCTTCAACCGCTCTTTTTCGATGGGGGATAATAAAAACGCCGAGGTTACGGCTCCTCGAATATCAGGAATCTTCCCATCGTCGAATACCTGCCGCAGTGTGTGGAAGCTAGGCAAAGGAAGCTTGGCTGTTTCTTCGGTCAATATCGGCATACTAGCACCTATCCCGCAATCGCGTTGAGCGGTACGAGGACAAGTTCGGGGATGAAGATATACAAACAAAGGATTATAAGCTCCGTAACCAGGAAAGGAAGGATGCCTCTGGTGAGTTTACCCAGCTTCACATCCGCCATCCCACAACCAAGGTAAAGGATAGTGCCTACCGGTGGAGTGATCAATCCGATGCAAAGGTTGAGGACCATGAGAAGGGCGAAGAAATATGGATCGATTCCGGCTTGCCTGATTACAGGAAGAAACACCGGTCCAAAAATCAGCAAGTTGGGCGTTAAATCCATTATCATGCCGATGACCAGGAGGAAAGCATTGATGAGGAGGAGTAGCAGGAGCGGGGATTCCATGAATCCCCCTAGCAATTCCGCGATTTTTACAGGTATCTGGGCGACGGTGATGAACCATCCAACGGCTGAGGCCGCTCCCACGATGAACATGACTACCGCCGTGCTCTTCGCGGTGGCCAGGAACACCTTTGGAAGATCAACTAACTTCATTTCTTTGTAATAGAAAATTGAAACTACAAAGGCATACACCGCGGCGAAGGCTCCCGATTCGGTGGGCGTGAAAATTCCAAGCCTGATTCCCCCGACGATCAACAAAGGCATCACCAAAGCAGGGAGCGAATCCTTGATTATCGCCTTGGCCTCCGTCTTAGTATAGCGCGTAACGTCTTTGTAGCCATCGATCCTCACGATAACAAACCAGGCCACCATCAGCGCCATTCCTAGAATAAGACCGGGGACTATTCCCGACATGAACATCCGGCTGATTGACAACCCGACCGATGATCCTAGGACAATCATTGGAATCGAAGGAGGGATGATGGGAGCGATTATGGCACCGGCGCAGATGAGCCCGACGGCTCTTTCCTTCTTATAACCATTCGCAATCATCATGGGCACCAGTATCGCCCCAAGCGCCGCTGCATCAGCCACCGCGCTTCCAGAAAGGCCAGCGAAGATCATGCTTGAAAGGACTGCCACATACCCGAGGCCTCCCCTCACTCTTCCCACCGCTAGGTTCGCGAAGCTCACGATCCGCTTAGAGAGCCCCCCGGAGGACATGAGTTCCCCTGAAAGCATGAAGAAAGGGATGGCCATGAGGGGGAAATTATTGGTTCCCATTACAATTTGCTGACTGATTATGGAAGGGTCGAACATTCCCATTACCATCATGAGGACAAAGGCGCATATGATGAGGACTATCGCGATGGGAATGCCAAGTGGAAGTATGCCGAACAAGGCGACTACAAATACGAGTAATTCCATTTCAGGCCTCCGTCTTCGATACGATTTTCTTCGCCAAATCGACGCAGGTCGAAATCGACATCCCGATTATGGAAATGGCCGTCAGGAGGATCGAGCTTGAGACGAAGCCGAAGGGAATATTTGTCGCTGGGCCGGGCGATGCCGCCGATGTCTTGAAATATTCCCAACCACCGTAAAGGATTAGGAGGAAGGTCGCTATAACCAGCACCTGTCCTATCAACTCAACTGTCGCCCTAGCCTTTGGCTTGAGCGAGACGAGCAGGAGATCCACTCCAACATGCCGTCCTTCCCGATAGGCCAATATCGTTCCGAAACAGCATAGCCAAATGAAGAAATACCTCGACAACTCTTCTCCTGCCGGGATGCCAGTATTGAATACATAGCGCAAGAATGCGTTGGTGAACACCAACAGCACCATGAGCGAAAGCACGATGAAGATGACGACGGTCATGCCCTTGTCCAGGATTTTGTATAGTTTCCTTCCAGGCCTTGATTTTTCCGACACTCTGGATCCCTCCACTCCCATGCTAGATAAAACGGCCGGCGCAGGGCGGTATCCGGCGCCAGCCGTCGCGAAACTCGAACAAGTCTATCTTATTTCATCGCCGTTATTTTATCGAAATAAGGTTTCGCGTCGGGATAGCGCCCAAAGAACCAGGTGTACATGGCTTTCTGGGAATCCCTGAGCTTGGTTTTGAATTCGGCGTTGGGTACCGTAACCTTGACACCCTTGGTCTGCATGAAGGCCAGATCCTCTACTTCGGCTTCCTCGGATATCTTCCACTGATATTCCGCCGATTCCTTGGCGGAATCCAATACGATTTTCTGGAACTCGGGGCTCATCCCTTTGAGGAGCTTTTCATTGATAATCAGCAGCCTAGGACTGAACATATGCTTTGAATCCAGGATCTGCTTCTGTACTTCAAAAAATCGGGAAGACCTTATGGTAGCCGCGGGGTTTTCCTGCCCATCCACCACGCGCTGCTCAATGGCCGTGAAGACCTCGCTGAAGGCCATAGTGATGGGATTGGCTCCGAAGCCCTTCGCCATTTCGATGTAGACGGGGGTATTGGGCACCCTAAGGCGCATCCCTTTGAGTTTTTCGTAGCTCGTGAGGTCGGTATTGCTGGAAATCACGCGGAAACCGTCGGCGTACCATGCGATAAGCCGCACGCCAGTCTTTTCAGGCAGTGGGGCCACCATGTCGCTTCCGATTTGGCCAAAAAACACTTCCTTCGCGTGTCCCCAACCGTCAAAGAGGAAGGGAAGCTCGCCAAGATTTATCACAGGCACATCCCGTCCCATGAGGGTGCCCGTGATTCCCATTTCGACATTGCCTTTCTTGACGCTGTCTATATAGGTATCTTCAGGTCCCAGCTGAGAGGAGGGATAGAGCTGGACCTGAATTTTTCCGCCGCTTCTCTTTTCCACCAACTCTTTGAAGTTTTGCAATCCACGCGTAATGGGATGCTCTGGCGCGTGCCATGTCGCTACCTTGATCTTGTAGCTGTCGGCGGCGAAGGTTGCCGATGCTACGAACATACAAAGTACGGCGAAAGCTAAGAATTTCTTCATACATACCTCCTTAGGTAGTAAATTATAAACCGTTGTAGTAATACTACATTACTTTTTCCATCTGTCAAGTCCATTTTTTCCTAGCTTTTTTTCTCCATATTTTCCCTTGACAGAGGTCAAAACTAATGTAATAATTTTACATAGTTTGTTATACTACTACCTTTAGAGGAGGATGCCATGCTTCGCAGATCTTTATTTACGGCGTTGATCCTAGTCCTCGCCGTTTCATTGGCTGGTGCCCAGGCAGGCAAAATAATCATCAAAGTCGGTTACGGCACCGCGGGCGGCCCGATTCACGAGGGAGCCCTCGAATTCGAGCGAAGGGTCGAAAAAGCCGATCCCAGAATCGACGTCCAAGTCTTCCCCGGTGGACAACTTGGATCGGAAGGCGAAATCGTTGGCCAACTCCAGGCTGGAATCACAGATCTTCTGCCTACCACCACGGGACCGTTGGGACAGCTTGACCCGGTGTTCTATGTTCTTGAGACTCCTTTTGTATTCCTGGACGAAGCCCAGGCGGACAAGGTTCTGGACGGCCCGGTGGGCGAGAAGATCCTCAAAGCACTGGAGCCCAAGGGACTCATCGGCCTGGCTTTCTGGGAGAACGGGTTCAGGGAGATCACCAACAACGTACGTCCCATCAAATCCCCTACGGACCTGAAGGGCTTGAAGATGAGGACTCAGCAGAACCGCCTTCACATCAAGTATTTCACCGACCTAGGCGCAAGCCCCACTCCGCTCGCCTTCACGGAAATATACAATGCCTTGGCAACCAAGGTAGTCGACGGACAGGAGAATCCCTATTCCCTCATCGCTACCAACAAATTCTACGAGCAGCAGAAGTTCGTTTCCCAGACCGACCACGTATACTCCGCCGTTCCGGTCTATTTTTCCAAAGCCAAGTGGAGCAAACTTCCCGCGGAGGTTCAAAAGCTGGTAAAGGACACGATCTACGACCTCAGGCTTTGGCAACGCGAACGCGGCCGACAGATGCAGAAAGAATATATCGCCGAAATCTCCAAGAAATCCCAGGTATCGATCCTCACCCTGGCGGAGAAGGCCGAATTCCAGAAGGCCGCCGCCCCTGCCTATGCCTGGGCAAAAAAGGAATTCGGAAAGACCTACGAAAACCTTTTGGATGAAGTACTCGCCGCGGCGAAGTGACGATCCAGAAAAAATAGTAGATTGCTTGACTTAAGGCGGTCCGGGGCGGCAACCCTCGGCCGCCTTGGCGCCGAAGACCGGCTCGCAGTACCCGATTCTCGGCAACAGGAGAAACGCATGACAAAGAAGAAGTTTGGGTTGTCGCTGGGAAAATTGGAAATGGCCGTCCTCAGCGTGCTTGGCGTTTCCATAACCCTCATCATGTTCGGCAATGCCGCATCCCGCTACCTCTTCAACAAAACCTTTGTCTGGGCGGAAGAAGTCATTAGGATAATTTTCGTATGGTCCATGTTCATAGCGGTGACAACATCATTCCTAAGGAACGACCATATAGGCTTCGACGGAATAGCGAAGAGAAAGGGTGTGCCGAACCTTGTCTACAGGATCATGTACGCGCTTTGCCTTGTGGCGGTGGGGGGAATCCTCAGTTATTTCGGCTTCAAATACAACATGCTCACAGGATCCGTCCCGCTGGCGGGCACAAACCTTCCCACCGCCATACTCATGTGGCCGGGGATCATAGCCGGAGCCATCTGGACAGGACTTGGGATCTACAAATTCCTCCGCATCGTATCGACTCCCCGCGTGCAGGAGGAATCTCGATGAGTACCCTCATCCTCTACCTCGCCCTGTTCGGCGTTCTATTCGCAGTCGGCGTACCGGTGGTCTTGTCCCTCGCCGCCGCGGCGGTGGTGATGCTCATGGCCAACGGCCTGGACCTTTTGATTTTCGCCCAGAAATTCATGGTTTCCATGGATAATTACGGGCTCTCCGCCATGCTCTTCTTCATCCTGGCAGGTGAGATCATGAACGGCGGCGGCATGACTAGGCGCATCGTCGCCGCCGTCTCCAAATTGGTCAAAGGCGTGCCGGGAGGATTGGCTATCATCACCTTGGTTTCTTGCGCCCTGTTCGCCGCCATCAACGGTTCGGCCATAGCCACCGCAATCGCCATCGGTTCCATCATGTACCCCGCCATGGTGAAGCAAGGCTACTCGCCTGCGTTTTCCGCCGCCACTATCGCCGCTGGCGGCATCATCGGACCTATCATACCCCCATCCATTCCAATGATCGTCTATGGTTCCACCACCGGCGATTCGGTGGCCGCGCTTTTCACCGGAGGATTTCTATTGGGAATCCTGATGACAATGGGCGAAGTCGCGGTGGCGTATTTTGTATCGAAAAAGCGAGGGTATGGAGTCAATGTTCCGGAAATCGATTTCGGCAACACCAAGGGAATCGCCTGGGCCTTGATCTTCCCGATTCTCATAATGGTGTTGATAACCGCAGGCATCATGACACCCACCGAGACTTCCGCGATGGCGGTCATGTACGCATGGATAGTCGGCGCCTTTGTCTACAAGGAATTCAAGTTCAAGGATTTCCCCGCCATGGTCGTCCGCGCCATGAAAAGCTCAGGCGCGGTCATGGCCATAGTCGGCGCGGCCACGGCGGTGGCATGGGTGCTCACCTACGCGCGGATTCCCCAGCAAGTAACGGAACTTATGGTCTCGACCATAAGTTCCCCCTCGGTATTCCTGGTCATCACCTTCCTTATCCTATTCATCGTAGGCATGATCATGGACTTGACTCCGGCCATATTGATATTGACTCCCATCTTCGTCGGGCCGGTCGCGGCCTTTCACATCGACCCGATATTCTTCGGCGTCTTTTTCTGCGCCACCCTCACCGCAGGCCTCATTACGCCTCCGGTCGGAACCCTCATATACATCGGCTGCTCCATGTCGGACAAATCGCTCTCCGAGGTTGTGCGTGAACTGATGCCATTTGTCGCAGCCGTATACCTTGCCCTTTTCACGGCAGTCATCCTTCCCGAAATCATCACATTCATCCCCAAAAACCTTCTACATCTTTACGGTGGTTGAATCATGACGCGAACATTGAACCAATCGACGGCTGGCGACAAGGTGTTGGCTGTGGACATCGGCACCACATCTGTGAGGGCTTTCGCCTTCGGTTCCGACGGATCGATATCCGGAAGATCCCAACTCGCCTATCCCACTTTGCGGCCGAACCCGTATTTTGAAGAACAAGATCCCGAAGCAGTAAAGTCCGCCACCTTCGACGCAATCGCCTCTCTTTTCAAATCCGGACAGGTGAAACCTGAGGTTATCGGCGGGATTTCGTTTTCCTCCCAGATGTACAACCTCATCGCGGTGGATGAAATCGGCAAGCCTCTAACAAACAGCATCCTCTGGTCCGACGGCAGGGCGGAAGCCCAGGCGGCGGATATGAAGGGCCGGCCTGGAGCCCTGGAACTTTACAGGAACACTGGCTGTCCCATGAATTCGATTTATCCCATCGCCAAGATCGCCTGGCTCAGGGAGAACGAGCCGTCGGCGTTTTCAAGGGCCGCGCGGTTCGTGAGCATCAAGGAGTATGTGCTGCGGGATTTGGTGGGAGAATGGGTCGTAGACCACTCCATGGCTTCGGCGACAGGCCTTTTCGACATAGCAGAACGCACGTGGCATGGACCTGCGCTCAAGGCCGCGGGTATAGGTCTTGAAAACCTTTCAACCCCGGTTTCAGGCACCACGCCATTCTCCCTGGCGGAGGATTCCCCCCTGTCCAGCCTTGGCCTTTCCAAGGATGTGAGGATCTTCCTGGGCGCAGGAGACGGCCCGCTCGCCAACCTTGGCTCAGGCGCCCTTGAAACGGGAGCCATCAACATAGACCTAGGAACTTCCGGCGCCGCGCGATGCACCGTCGATGAAGCGGTGACCGACAATGCGGCGAGCCTATGGTGTTTCTGCCTGGATGAGGCCCGCTGGGCCTACGGAGGTATCGTGACCAACGTGGGCAACGCCTACCAGTGGCTCGCCGCCTCGGTGGCCGAGGCCTCGGGAATGAGCGCCGAAGCCGCATTCGAGTACCTCAACGCCAAGGCAAAAGCCATAGAGCCTGGATCGACAGGGCTCATCTTCATGCCCTACCTGAGGAAAGCCCGTTCCCCCTACTGGGACGACAGCTTGAAAGGTACGATGTACGGCCTTACTCCCGACCATGGCTTCGGCCACATGGCGAGGGCCCTGCTGGAAGCCGTGGCCTACGATCTTAAGACTATCATCGGTCTCATGGACGCGAGGATCCGCACCCTGCCCAGGATACTGCTCACCGGTGGACTTTCCCGGTCTCCCGTGGTTCCTTCCATCCTCGCGGATGTCCTGGACAGGGAGATTCTCATTCCCCGCCAGAACGAGGGGTCCATCGCCGGTGCGGCCATCCTCGGATACCGAGGCCTAGGCGTGGAATCGCGCTTCGGAGATCCAGGCGCCGCCGGAGGCGCGTTGGTCAGGCCGGACCCTGAGAGGGCGGGTGTCTACGCCCAGCGTTATCTGGAGTACACGCGTCTGGTGGAAAGGCTGCGCGGATTCGGAGTCTCTGAGAGGAGGGAGGCATGAAGATTCTGATTACTTCGAAGTCTTTCGGCCGATGCGCTCCGGAAGCCCTCGAATTCCTCAAATCCCAGGGATTTGAAATGGTCAGAGGATCCAAGCCAACAATGGACTCCGAGGAAATCGCCCGGGAGGTTCCTGGTTTCGACATTCTTGTGGTAGGAAATGACATGATCGATCGCAGGGTGATCGATGCTGGCAAGGATTTAAAACTCATCCACATGAATGGAACAGGTGTCGACGGCATAGATGTGGAATACGCCAGTGAAAAAGGCATTTTCGTGGCCAACGCTCCAGGAGCCAATAGGAACGCCGTGGCGGAACTCGCCGTGGCCTTGATGCTCGTCTCCGCCCGATCCATCGACAGCCATATCGAACTTATGAGGAACGGAGGTTGGGAACGCCGGGCGGGAGTGGAAGTGAGCGGGAAAACGGTGGGAATCCTAGGCCTGGGTAATATCGGAAAACGCGTGGTGGAACTTCTTTCGGGCTTCGGCGTCGCCGTGTTGGCCTACGATCCTGCCCCGGATAGGGCATGGGCGGAAGCCCACGGTGTGGCGCTCTCGAATTCCGTTGACGAGTTGATCCCCCTCTCGGATTTTATCGTCCTCGCCCTTCCCTACTCCCCAGAGACGCGGCATATCCTCGACGCCTCCCGGATCAGGCTGATGAAACGAAACGCCCGGGTAATCAACACCGCCCGAGGGGGTTTGATAGACGAGGAGGCGCTTTGCGCGGCCGTCAAATCCGGAGCCATTGGGGGAGCCGCCTTGGATGCCTTCGAGAGCGAGCCGCCGGCCATGGATTCGCCTCTCCGCTCTTCCGGACTGACCCTCACCCCCCACATGGCCGCCACGACGGCAGAAACGGCGGCATCGGTTTCCTGGATCATCGCCCACAATATTGTGGACATACTTTTAAACCGAAAGGCAGAAAAAGCATTGAATTTCACCGCGATCAAAGCCCGCGAAGACGCGAGGCAGAAAGCGGCGGCGACAAAACATTGAACGGAGGATCAAGCGATGGCGATCAAAGGCAATTTAGTACCCAACATCACTATTTTCGACGAAAAGGGAAACATCGACGAGGCCAAGACCCTTTGGCATATGAAGTGGATGTTTTCGAAGGGGGTGGATGGTCTTTTCCTCACCGGCTCTTACGGAGCCGGTCCCCTTATGACCAACGAGGAAAGAATTTCAATATTCCGCCTGGCGAAAAAGGCCGCCTCGGAATTTGGAGGAAAGATTCTTCTTCCGCACGTGGGCTGCATAGACACGAAGAACACCGTAGCCCTCGCAAAGGCGGCCGAGGAAATTGGCGTCGACGCTGTGGGAGCCGTGCCGCCTTTCTACTACAAGCACAGCGACGAAGTGGTAGTCGAGTACTACAAGGCGATAATCGATGCCGTATCCATTCCTGTCTATGCCTACAACAATCCCGAGACATCCCGGTACACCTTCAACCTCAAGACAATCCAGAAACTAAAGGACTACGGCCTCGCGGGAATGAAGGACAGCCCATTGGCCATAGGCTTCGTATCCCAAGTAGCCTATCTCGCCCAGGAGGCCCAGGCCAGGGGAGCCAAGCCGTTCCAGGTCATCATAGGAACCTCCACGGGCTGGCTGCCCCTGCATTTCATGGGCGTCGAAGCCATGATCGCCGGGATGAACAATTGGGCTCCGGAGATCACCGCGGAAATGGTCCGGGCCACCTTCGCGGGGGAAATGGATAGGGCAAGGAATGCCTACCTGGTCATGATGGACCTGTCCGCCAAGCTCCACTTCACCGATTCCACCATCGCAAGCCACATGGCCCTCTACGCCCGGGGCTTCGACGCGGGATTTCCCCGCAAGCCCATGCTCCTCCCTCCCTTTTCGGACCCCAAGTACGGCGAAATACGCGGGATGATCGGCGATGCCTTGTCCAAGCTCGGCCTTCCCTTCGAGAACGAATCCCACGTGCCGGCCTAAGAAGCCGGACAGTCTTTCACCCAAGCGGGCCGCCGGAGCCACGGGCGGCGGCCTGGCTGGCCTTTCGGGTGGACCGAGGTTGTGCCCGATGCCCGAGGTCCCTATAATAGAGGAGCAATGTCCATGCAACAGATCTTGGAAAAATACAACAGCCTCAGGAAGTCGGAGACCAAGGTGGCGGATTGCATCCTCGAGCACCCCGAGGCGGCGATCCATTTTTCGGTCAGCGAATTGGCGGACTTGGCGGGAGTGAGCGATCCCACAGTGATTCGCTTCTGCAGGAATCTGGGCTTCAAGGGCTTCCAGGATTTCAAGATTAACCTCGCACAAAGCATCATCCCTGAGATCCGCAACATCCACGAGTCGGTGAACCGGGACGAAAACGCCCCGGATTTGGTGAAAAAAGTG
Organism: Spirochaetota bacterium; assembly: GCA_040757435.1. Taxonomy (GTDB): domain Bacteria; phylum Spirochaetota; class Spirochaetia; order Treponematales; family Rectinemataceae; genus VKGY01. The sequence goes on from JBFLXC010000030.1 coordinate 15,808, forward strand.
TTCGACGCCAACATGGCGGCCATTTCCAGCACCTTGGGAACGCTTGACTTCAAAGCCGTGGAATCGGCCATCCAGGAACTTTCCAAGGCGAGAAGCATTATTTTCTTCGGCCTAGGGAACTCGGCGGTAGTGGCGAAGGACGCCTACCATAAGTTTTTCCGCACCGGCATCCCCTGCCAATGGTTCGAGGACAGCCACATGGCCATGATGGCGGTGTCCATCATGAGGCAGGGAGATGCGCTCGTCGTCATTTCCCACTCCGGATCCACCACGGACATAGTGGACGCCCTGGACGCGGCCGCCAAGGCTGGAGCGAAGAGCATCGCCATAGTGAGCCATAGCAAATCCCCCGTGTCGGGCAAAGCCGACCTGACCCTTTGCGTTGCGGCGGCGGAAACGGAATACCGCTTCGAACCCATGGCCTCGCGGATCGCCCAGCTGAGCGTCATTGACGTGCTATCCGTGGGTGTGTCCCTCGTCCACAGCGAATCCTACATAAGCAATCTTGAGAAATCCCGCAAAGCCTTGGTGAGAAAGAGATATTGAAAAAAGCCCCGGGCGCGCCGGGGCTTTTTCGCGATCAAGTCCTTGGGTCCGGCAGATTCAGAATCCCAGCTGTTCTCCTACGAGCACCACAGTGAAGTCCGAGAGGGCTGGCTTTCTTTTCAGGATCTGATAGATGCGGCAGCTTCGCATAGGGCTTTCACAGTCCATGCACTGCCCAGTCTTGGTGCAGGGATTGGGACGCGCCAGGCGCTTGTTGTTCAAGGGACCTGCGATATCTTCCAAGCGCACGAAGGCTTCCTCCAGGTCGCAGACGATCTTGTTGGCTCCCGCCACGGCGATCACTTTCTTAGGCCCGAAGCACATGGCTCCCACCCTGTTGCCGTTGGCGTCGACGTTCACGATGTAGCCTTCCTGGGTTATGGCGTTGAGTCCTGACACAAAGAGGTCGCAGGTGAGCTGCGCCCTGAGTATGCCAAGCTTTTCCTCCTGTCCCAATCCAGGCTTATTGTGGTCCAGGACCTCTGCGCCCTTTTCCCCCGCCTTGTCAGCCAAGCCCAAGGCCTTGGAAGTCATGGAGCCGCCGAAGCCCACCTTCATGCCCGGAGAGACGAATCCCAATACATAGGCGGCCGCCTCTTCCTTCGTCTTGACGAAAACCGCTTCGAAATCGTTCTTTTTAAGAGCATCGCGCACCCGCTCCGCCCGAGCTTCGTAATACCACATCTCAAGTTCAGTCATGGTTTCCTCCCTGGGGCATTGTGCTATGGGTGGGGCGGAAGGCGCAAGCGCGGAGGGGAAAAAATTTTAAGGAGGCAAGGCGCGGGGATCGCCGGGATCCTTTAAGCTCAGGACTCGTCCCGGCCCGACGATCCCGTATACCCCATGGAGGCGGAGATGCCCTGGGCGGCGCGTAGGACCTGGACCGCCACCTTGGGGGCGCTCAAGTCGGGCCGGCTCTCCAGGACCCAGGAGGTGCTTATGGAGGAGATCACCTCGCCGCGGTAGTCCCGGATGGGTGCCGCAACGCAATTGACGCCCGGCTCGGCTTCCTCGTTGTCCCTGGTCCAGCCCCTGAGGCGGCATTCCGCCAGGTCCATGAGGAGGGAGCGCAGGTCCTTGTGGGTGTTGGGACCGAATCGCTCGAAGGTTTCGCCCTCCAGGAGCTCACGGATTTCCTCGTCCTCCATGCCCAACAGAAGGGCCTTGCCCAGGGAGGTGCAGTACAGGGGCTTCCTTTGGCCTATGATGGCGTACTTGCGCAGGCTCGTGTACTGGTCCTGCTTGTCGATGTAGACCATGTGGGTCCCTTGCCGCCTGGCCAGGAACACTATGGTGCCCAGGCTGGCGGCGAGCTCACCCATGTAGGGGGCCGATTCGGTCTTGAGCTCCAGGCTGTTCAGGTAGTGGCTCGACATCTCGATGAAGGCCGGTCCCAGGCGGTAAAGGTTGGTGTCGGGGTTCTTCCTCACGTATTCGTGCTGCATGAGCACCGCAAGGAGACGGAATGCCGTGCTGCGGGCAAGCCCCTGGGCGTCGGCGATCTGGGCGAGGGTAAGACCCTGGGCTTGCTTCGCCAGGATATTGAGGATACCGAAGGTCCGGTCCAGGGATTGAACTTTCATTTCCGCCATGCTGCTGCGCTCCCGGTCTTGATCATAACCTTGACATAGTACAAAATCAAGCTACAATGTGAACAATAATTCCACCAGATGGAATGAACAGGAGTCGTCCATGGAAGTCAGAGAATACATCAACTCAGAATTCGCGAAAGGCCTGGACACGGCGGGCTTGCGCAGGCATTTCCTGGTGGAAAAGCTTTTCGTCCCCGGCGCCCTCACCATGACCTACAGCCATGTGGACAGGATGATCGTCGGGGCGGCGACCCCGGCCCAAAAGGCCCTGGACCTGCCTGTGAGCAAGGAGCTGGGCACGGACTATTTCCTCCAAAGGCGGGAGATGGGTGTCATCAACATCGGCGGGGCCGGGACTGTGACCGTGGACGGGGTCCGCCACGCCCTGGGGCCGAGGGAGGCCCTGTACATCGCCATGGGGTCCAAGGCCGTGACCTTCGAGAGCGCGTCGGCGGAGAACCCCGCCAAGTTCTACTACAACAGCGCCCCCGCGCACCGGGCCTTCCAGACCAGGTCGATAACCTTGGCCCAGGCCAAGCGGGTGGAGCTGGGCAGCGACGCGGAATGCAACAAGCGGGTCATCAACCAGCTCATCCACCCCGCGGTGCTGGAGACCTGCCAGCTTGTCATGGGCATGACCATATTCTCCGAGGGCAGCGTATGGAACACCATGCCCATGCATACCCATGAAAGAAGGATGGAAGTCTATCTGTACTTCGACATGCCCGCCGACAGGGTTGTCTTCCATTTCATGGGCAAGCCCGACGAAACCCGCCATATCGTGGTGCGCAACGAGCAGGCGGTGATCAGCCCCGCCTGGTCGGTCCACTCCGGCGTGGGCACCGGCGCCTACACCTTCGTATGGGGCATGGCGGGGGAAAACCAAACCTTCACGGACATGGACGTCGTACCCATGGCAGGCCTCGAATAATCAAGGAGAAACGCATGATATTGGACAAATTCAAGCTGGACGGAAAAGTCGCCATAGTGACGGGAAGCTCCACGGGCCTGGGCCAAGGCATAAGCCTCGCCATGGCCCAGGCGGGGGCCAAGGTGGTGGGCGTGGACTATGTCCCCTCCCCGGACACAAAGGCGAAGATCGAAGCCTTGGGCGGAGCCTTCCTGGAGATCGTGGCCGACCTCTCGGGCATAGGCCCCATCCCCGGCATCGTGGCCAAGGCGGTGGAAACCTTTGGCCGACTGGACATCCTGGTCAACAACGCCGGGATCATCCGCCGGGAGGACGCCATCGACTTCAGCGAAAAGAACTGGGACGACGTGATGGACATCAACGCCAAGACCGTGTTCTTCTTCAGCCAGGCCGCGGCCAGGCAGTTCATCGCCCAGGGAAGCGGGGGGAAGATCATCAACATCGCCTCCATGCTCTCCTTCCAGGGCGGAATACGCGTGCCCTCCTACACCGCCTCCAAGAGCGCTGTCATGGGCCTTACACGCCTTCTGGCCTGCGAATGGGCCAAGCACGGCATAAACGCCAACGCCATAGCGCCGGGATACATGGCAACCAACAACACAGCCCAGCTCAGGGCCGACGCGGAACGGAGCGAGGCCATCCTAGGCCGAATCCCTGCGGGACGCTGGGGCACGCCGGAGGATGTCCAGGGAGCGGCGGTCTTCCTGGCCTCCGAAGCCTCGGACTATGTGAATGGCTATACGGTCGCCGTGGACGGCGGCTGGCTGGCGCGGTAAAGTCGATATCGTGGAGGAATCGCATGATAGCAACAACCATTTCGGCACTGGACCGGTACAGATCCATGGGTCCCAACCTCGCGGCGGCCATCGCCTGGCTCAAAAAGGGCGGCTGGGACAGCCTTCCCGAGGGAAGGCACGAGATCGACGGCGCCAAGGTATACGCCCTTGTTTCCCGCTACCCTTCGAAGCAGCTATCCGCCGCCCGATGGGAAACCCACAGGGAATACGTGGACATACAGCTCGTCGTCTCGGGCAAGGAATTCGTTGAAGTCAGGGATGTCCAGGGCATGGCGTCCTCGGAACCCTACAAGCCCGACATCGAATACTACGCGGTCCCGGAAGGCAGGACGGCCCATGAGATGCTCCTCGAGCCCGGCGTCGCCCTCATCCTCTATCCCGAGGACGCCCATAGGCCGGGCATCGCCATAGGCGGCGCATCGGAGCCGATCCACAAGGTCGTGGTCAAGGTGGCGGTGGACCGATGAAGGGAGGAAGCATGAAGGTAGCGACTTTCGGAGAAATCATGCTCAGGCTCAAGTCTCCCGGCCAGGAGAGGCTCTTCCAGTCCCCTGTCCTCGAGGCGACCTTCGGCGGCAGCGAGGGCAACGTCGCCGTTGCCTTGGCCCGGTCGGGCATGGAAGCCAAGTTCATCACCGTCCTCCCGGACAACCAGATAGGCAGGGAATGCATCCGCCAGATCAGGGGCCACGGCGTGGACGTCTCCGGCATCAAGCCCAAGTCCGGCAGGATCGGCATCTACTTCTTCGAGAACGGGGCCAACCAGAGGCCGTCCAACGTCATCTACGACAGGGCGGGTTCCTGCATCGCCGAGATCGAGGCGGGGGACATCGATTGGGACAAGGCCTTCGAAGGCTGCGGATGGTTCCACATCTCCGGCATCACCCCCGCCATATCCCGCAAGAGCGCCGACGCCTCCATAGCCTCCGCCAAGGCTGCCAAGAACGCGGGCCTGGCCGTCTCCTTCGACCTCAACTTCAGGGCGAAGTTATGGAATTACGGAGCCAAGGCCCAGGATGTGATGTCCGAGATAGCGGGTTACGCGGATCTTCTCATCGGAAACGAGGAGGACTACCAGAAATCCCTGGGCCTCGAAGGACCGAAGGGCGCCCAGGAAGGAAAGATCGACATCGAGGAGTATGCAGCCATGTGCCAGAGGGCCCTGGCAAAATTTCCCCAGGCTTCCCGCGCCGCCGTCACCTTGCGGGAAAGCTTCTCCGCGGACAGCAACAATTGGTCGGCCATGCTCGCGACCCGCGAGAGGACCTTCGTGTCAAGGAAATACGCCATCACGGACATCGTGGACCGGGTGGGCGCGGGGGACAGCTTCTCGGCGGGCCTCATCTACGGTCTGGCGAACTACCCCGATCCCCAGGATGCTCTGGAATACGCCGTGGCCCTTTCCTGCCTCAAGCACTCCATCCCCGGAGACCTGGCCCTCGTGGAGCCCGGCGAAGCCAGGAAGCTCATGGAAGGCAACGCCTCGGGCAGGGTCCAGCGTTAATAAACGGCGCTGACAGGCAGATCCTGGAGGAAGGCTCAGCGGTTTTCCAGCCTCGCCCCTTCCTCCAGGTCCACGCTCCCTCCCTCCACGGACAGTCCCCGGGCCTCGCAGTCCACGTGCCGCAGCCGAAGGCCCCGGGATTCGGTCGCGGGGAGGCCCTGGTACATTTCGGAGTTCTCCACGGGAACGAGTCCTTCCTGTGCGAGGGTTATGCGGCAATCTTCCAGGCTTAGGTTCTCGATCCTGGATTCCGGCAGCCCCGCCACAAAACCCGCGCTGGCCCGGCACCCCAAGGCTTCCAGCCTCGCTATGCGGATATCCCGGACCATCGGAGTCAAGGCCGAAGGCGGAATGGGATCCAGGGAGAAAAGCCTGGGAGCGTCCTTGGGATCGGCCCCGCAATTGTAATACAGGTTGATGGTTACGGGAGCGAGGACTCCCTCCATGCGGAGATCCGAAAAACCCAGGTTCCTGACCAGCCCCCCCCTTCCCCTCCGGCTCTTGATCCTTATGCCCCGGTCGGTGCCCAGGAACCTGCAATCCGATACCTCGACATCCTCAACGCCCCCCGCCGTCTCGCTTCCCACCACCACCCCTCCATGGCCAGACCTGAAGGTGCATCCCGACACGGAAACCCTCCGGGTAGGCCTTCCTTCCTCCACTCCCAGGGCTCCCGAGCCGGCCTTCAGGGCGAGGCAGTCGTCCCCGACGTCCACGAGGCAATCCACGATGCGCACATCCTCGCAGGAGTCGATGTCGATTCCGTCCGTGTTGGGGGCGTCGGAGGGATTTTCTATCCTGATGCCCGAAATTTCTATCCTCCGGGAGTAGATGGGATGGAGGGTCCAGAAGGGAGAGTCCTTCAGCCTTATCCCGCTGATGGACACATCCTCGCATTCGAAAAGTTGGATGAGGGGGGGCCGGAGGAAGAAGGTCTCCCTTCCCCCGCCGCCGGAGGGCTTAGGATCGCCTTTGTCCAGGGCGGCCAGCGCTCGCTCCACGGACAGGACGGGACCATTCTGGCCGCCGCGGCGCTTTTCCTTCAAGGCTTCCCACCAGGCCCTCCCTTGGCCGTCCAAGGTCCCCTCCCCCTCGATACGAAGGTTCCGGACTCCGCGGGCGAACA
>JBFLXC010000031.1:0-21600 GCA_040757435.1 Spirochaetota bacterium
GCCGAGAAGGTTTTCGGGTACTGATTCCTGGATGATGTAAAAAGAATCACGCCGGAGCCGGACGATCCCAATCGCCCCGGCTCCGGTTTCGCTTTCAGACCCAAATCCGGAGGATCGATGAAATACCTCGAGAAGTTGAGCGATATCCTGGCGAAGCTGGCGGTGGCGGTCGCCGCCTCGTTGTGCGGGGCGATACTTTGCCTAGTCCTGTACGGCGTGTTCCTGCGGATAACTGGCAACGCCTTCTCCATGTCCGAAGAGCTTTCCCGCTGGGGAATGATCGCCATGACCTTCATCGGCGCCAGCGCGGCGCTTAAGAGAAAACAGCATATAGGCATCAATATGCTGGTCCAGAAAGTCCCCCTCTCAATCGGCAAAAGCCTGTTGCTTCTGGCGTACCTGTGCGCCTTCATCCTCCTGGGAATCAGCTTCTGGTTCAGCCTGGAGGCGGCGCTGGCCACCAGCGACATGATGGGCGACATCATTCCCATACCCATGATGTACGTGAAGTTGTCACTTCCCTTGGGCATGGCGATGATGCTGGTTCACTTGCTCGTAGGATTCCTTCACATATTCAAGGCCAAGGACATCAGAGAAGTCCTGATCGGCTCCTGAGGACGGTTCCATGATCATTACATTGATATTCATCGGGGCTATGCTCATCGGGCTCCCCATTGCCTTCGTGCTGGGTTCCACGGCGCTGTATTACTTCATGTTCGAAGGGCATATCCCCCTCGGCATGATAGGCCAGAAATTGTACAGCGGAGCGGACAACTACATCCTGCTTGCCATACCTTTTTTCATCCTCGCCGGCGAACTGATGAACCGGTCGCGGATCACCGACGCCCTCATCAAGTTCTCAGGCCTCTTGGTGGGCCGGATCCCCGGCGCCCTCGCCCAGATCAACATCGTCGTGAGCATATTTTTCGCGGGAATCACGGGATCTGGGGTCGCGGACACCGCCGCCATCGGCTCGGTCCTCGTTCCTGCCATGGAGAAGGAAGGATACTCCGCCGATTACGCCGCCGCCGTCACGGTGGCCTCCTCGGTCATCGGACCCATCATCCCGCCAAGCATTGTGATGGTGATCTTCAGCATGAGCACCGGAGAATCCGTGGGAGCCCTCTTCGCCGCCGGATTCCTCCCAGGCCTCGCCATCGCCCTCTCGCTCATGATCCTAAGCTTCTACTACGCGATAAAGCACAAGCATCCAAGAAGCACGGAGCGGCATTCCCTAAAGTATATACTTAAGACACTCAAGGACTCCTTTGTCGCATTGATGTGCCCGGTCGTCCTGGTCGGCGGCATCTTTTCCGGCGTGTTCACGCCCACCGAGGCCGCGGCCATCTCCTGCCTCTACGCCATTATCGCCGGCGTCTTCCTGCTCAAGACCCTGACTTGGAAGGATATCGTCGAAAGCCTGAAGAAAGCCGCGATTTCCGCATCCACGATACTCCTCATTATTTCCATGGCCGCCCTGTTCGGCCAGTTCATGGCCCTTGAGCGGGTTCCTTCCAAGATGGCGGAAATCATCATGGGCATCACCCAGAACAAATATGTCTTCCTCCTGTTGGTCAACATCCTGTTGCTTTTCATGGGGATGATCATGGAGACCGGCGCGAGCGTGATCCTCCTGGCGCCGATCCTTCTGCCCATAGCCGTGCGGATGGGAATCCATCCCCTGCATTTCGCCCTCGTGATGCTTGTCAACTTGAACATAGGCCTAAGTACTCCGCCTGTCGGGGTCTGCCTTTTCACCGTAGCCCCCATCTGCAACCTGAGCCTGGAGAAGATATCCAAGGCTGTGATGCCCTTCATCGCCGCGGAGGTGGTGGCCCTGTTGTTCCTGACCTACATACCCGAGATCGTGCTCATCATTCCACGCATGCTCGGCTACATCCAATGAGGAGACCGCGATTATGAAGGCGCTTTACTTTCTTGGGGAACGGCACATGGAACTGCGGGACATCCCCGCCCCCGTGCCCGGACCGGGCGATTACACGATCCAGGTGGTGGCCAACGGAGTGTGCGGATCGGATTTCGAAGGTTACATGGGAAGATCGGGCAGGCGGATTCCCCCCATGATCATGGGCCACGAGGTTTCCGGCGTGATCGCCGCCAAGCCCTCGGGCGGCCGCTATGATATCGGACAAAGGGTCGTCGTGTTTCCAAAGGACTACTGCGGGGAATGCGAATACTGCAGGCAGGACATGGTGAACGTTTGCCCCAACGGGATTTGCATGGGCGTCATGACGCGGGACGGAACCATGACGGAGCAAATCGTCATCGGCGAGAAATACCTGCTGCCTTTCGGCGATTCGCTTTCATTCGCGATGGCGGCGATGACCGAACCCCTCGCGGTCGCGATGCGCTCGGTGAACAAGCTGGGCGACGGCCTCATCGCGACCTCGAAGCATTGCGTCGTCGTGGGCACCGGGACCATAGGGCTTCTTGTCATAAGCCTTCTCAAGCTTCGAGGCGCCAGGAACATCATCGTGGCCGATGCTTCGGATTTCCGGCTTGATGTCGCCCGTCGCCTGGGCGCCGATTTCCTGATAAATCCCACGAGGCAGAACTTTGCGAAAGAAATAGCCGAAATCACCAGCGGCGCGATGTGCGATTTTTCCGTGGAGGCGGTCGGGATCACCGCCACCGTCGGCAACGCCATCGAAGCCTTGAAAATAGGCGGTACGGCCCTATGGATCGGGAACGCGCAGAAGACGGTGGAGATCAACATGCAGAAGATCGTGACCACCGAACTGACGGTCCGCGGCAACTATGTGTATGGACTTCATGATTTTTCATCAAGCCTGAGGCTGTTGGAGGAAGGGAAAATAGACATAAGCCCTATCATCACGCATACACGGCCCCTGGCGGACGGGGTGGAAGTATTCAAGGAACTCGAGGGCAACAGGGACGGAAGGATGCTGAAGATCATTCTGGAAAGCTGAGAAGGTGGAGGATTTTTGAAAATGCTGCGTCAAGATGACATTGCACGGTTGAGAAAGGTCGCGTTGACCCTGCGCAAGGACCTGGTCGAGATGATAGGCGTAGGCAAGGCCGGACACCTTGGAGGCTCGAGCTCCTTGGCTGAAACCATAGCGGTGCTTTACTTCCATGAGATGAGGCGTATGCCCGGCGATCCGGCTTGGCCGGACCGTGACAGGCTCATCCTCAGCAAAGGGCACGCCGCCCTGATCCAATACGCCGCGCTATGCGAGTTGGGATATTTCCCGAGGGAAGAGCTGAAACGGGTGAAGTCCCTGGGAGGACTTCTCCAAGGGCATCCCGATTTGAGCATTCCCGGTATAGAGGCTGTGACAGGCTCCTTGGGCCAAGGCCTTTCCATAGGGCTGGGCATGGCCCTCGCCCTTCGCCTGGACGCCAAGGAAAGCCGGGTGTATGTGATCATGGGCGATGGAGAGCAATCCGAGGGACAGCTCTGGGAAGCCGCCCAGGCGGCGCCCAATTTCAAGGTCGACAATCTCACCGCCTTCATCGACTGGAACAAAGTCCAGGCCACGGGTCCCACGAAGGATATGTTCGACATCCCCGACCTGGGCAAGAAGTGGGAAGCCTTCGGCTGGAATGTGTTGTATGTGGACGGACACGATGTCGCCGCGATCGATTCGGCGATCCAATCCGCGAAACAAGCGAAGGGCCGGCCCTCCCTCATCGTGCTCGACACGATAAAGGGGAAATGCTTTTCCTTCGCCGAAGGGAACGCCGCCTACCACAACGGCATCCTGGACGAACAGAAATTCGCCCAGGCATGCCTCGAGCTTGAAGAAATCGAAAGGGGACTGTGACCATGGAAAAGCAAAGTCTTAGGAAAGCATATGGCGAAGCTCTCGTCGAAGAGGGCAGGAAAAATAAAAACATCGTCGCCTTGGAAGCGGACCTTGGAAAATCCACCATGTCGATCCTATTCAAGGAAGCCTTTCCAGACAGGTATTTCGAAATGGGCATCGCCGAGCAGAACATGACTTCAACGGCCGCGGGCCTCGCCCTGGCCGGGAAGGTGCCCTTCATCAGCACCTTCGCGGTCTTCGCCTCCGGGAGGGCCTACGACCAGATCCGGTGTTCCATAGCGATTCCTCGCGCGAATGTGAAGATATGCGGCTCGAGCTGCGGCTTGTCGGACTTCGGCGACGGGAAAACCCACCAATCGATCGAAGATGGGAACATCATAAAGGCGATCCCGAACATGATAGTCCTCAATCCCGTGGATGCGGTGGAAACGAAGCAGATGGTGGCGGCCCTCGCCTCGTACAACGGCCCCGCCTATATCCGCATCAACAGGAACGATCTTCCCGTCTATACCCCGAAGGACCAGCCCTTCGAAATCGGCAAGATGCATACGATCCGGGAAGGTAAGGACATCGTCGTGTTCGCCACAGGCGCCATGGTCTGGAAGTCCATGGAAGCGGCGGAAAAGCTGGCCGCCGAAGGCGTCTCCGTGGAAGTTGTCAACGTCAGCACCCTCAAGCCGCTTCGCAAGGAGGAGCTTCTCTCCCATGCCCGGGGCAAGAAAGGCATCGTCACCGCCGAAGAAGCCACTCGGATCGGCGGCCTCGGAAGCGCCGTCGCCGAGCTGCTCTTCGGCGAAATATGCCTGCCTTTCAGGCAGATAGCAATCGACGATGCCTTCGGCACCTCGGCCTACACCTACGAGGAGCTGTTGAGGGAATACAATGTCAATGAAACAACGATCGCGGACGCGGTGCGCGATATCTTGGCTTAGCGGAACAAAGGAAAGGAGCGGGAAATATGAAAATCGGATTCATCGGACTCGGAATAATGGGAAGGCCCATGGCGAAGAATCTCATCGCGGCCGGCTATTCCCTCGTCGTCTACGACAAGTTCGCAAGCTCCGACGATCTGGTCGCCCTGGGCGCCGATCGCGGCGCCTCCAACAAGGATGTGGCCTCGAAAAGCGATGTTATAATCACCATGCTTCCCAATTCGCCCCACGTTAAGGAAGCGATCCTGGGGAAGGACGGCGCCCTTGAAGGGATCCTGGCCTCAGGAAAAAAGGGCGTGATCGTCATAGACATGAGCTCCATCGCCCCGGCCGTCTCCCAGGAAGTCTCTGCCGCGCTGGGCGAACACGGGATTGCGATGCTGGACGCACCGGTGTCGGGCGGCGAACCCAAGGCCATCGACGGTACCCTCGCTATCATGGTCGGCGGGCCCGCGGAAGTGTTCGAAAAAGTCGAACCCATCCTACGCAAGCTTGGCGCCTCCGTCACCCTGGTAGGCCCGATAGGAGCAGGCAACGTCACTAAGCTGGCCAACCAAGTGATCGTCGCCCTCAACATCGCCGCGGTTTCCGAGGCATTCACCCTCTCTACCAAGGCGGGGGTTGATCCCGAATCTGTATTCATGGCCATCAAGGGCGGCTTGGCGGGAAGCACCGTCATGAATGCGAAGGTTCCCATGATGCTCGACGGCAACTTCAAGCCAGGGTTCAGGATCGACTTGCACATAAAGGATCTCGCCAACGCCCTGGACACCGCCCACGCCCTGGGCGTGCCTGTGCCCCTCACCGCCAGCGTCATGGAAACCCTGCAGGGCTTGCGGGTGGCGGGCCACGGCAATTCCGACCACAGCGCCATCCTGCGCCACTACGAAAAGCTTTCGGGCGTAGAGGTTAGGAAGAGAGGGTAGGAAGCTCTTCCTCTGACGAAGAAGCCCGCGTGAAGCGGGCTTTTTCCTTTTTTGGCACCTTCACATAAACCTATCCTGTTATCCTGAATATCTTGTTATCCTGTCGTTACTTGTTATCGAATTTTAATCCTTTTGACCATCTAGCGGCCAATGACCAAAATGGAATTATCTCCCGATTAGTCTTGACTTTTCGGGATTCTGTTCCATAATGGTCATATGGAACGAAGCATCACTCCCTTTATCCTTAAGGACCTTCGGAAGAAAATAGTGCTCATCTCTGGCCCTCGGCAGGTTGGCAAGACCACTCTGGCGAAAAGCCTGATGAAAGAATGCGACTATCTCAATTTTGACAACAGCGAACACCGCATCGCCCTATCGGAGAGAAGCTGGGACAGGAAAAAACCCCTTGTGATTTTCGACGAACTCCACAAGATGCCCAATTGGAAAGCCTTTCTCAAGGGAATTTACGACGTCGAGGGACTTCCTCCCGCCCTCTTGGTCACCGGGAGCGCAAAGATGGAAGCGTTCAAAAAGTTAGGTGATTCACTAGCTGGCCTTTTTTTTTCATATCGCCTCCATCCCTTCGATATCAAAGAAGCCTCCGTACAGATGGAACCACAGGAAGCCCTGTCTCGCTTGCTCGCCGTCGGAGGTTTTCCCGAACCTTTCCTGGAAAGCGAACCTGACTTCCATGCCCGTTGGAAAAAAACCCATATCGATGTGATTCTGCGCCAAGATTTGCTCGACCTCTCGGCCATCCAGGACATCCTGTCCGTGGAAACCCTCATTGAACTGTTACGAAGTCGGGTTGGATCTCCCATCTCTTATGCGAACCTCGCCCAGGATTTGAAAAAGGATCCCAAGACAGTCAAATCATACCTTGATCTTCTGGAGAGCCTTTATGTGATTTTTCCCGTGCGCCCCTGGCACCGGAACGTTGCGCGCTCGATACTCAAGGAACCAAAATATTATTTTTTCGATACAGGGATAGTCAAAGGTAATGAAGGTAAAAAGTTGGAAAACGCCGTGGCGTGCATCCTGAAAAAACAACTGCACTTCCTTGAAGATACCCGCGGAGCAAGTACCGAGCTCTGCTATCTCAAGACAAAAACCGGGAAGGAGTTGGATTTCGTCGCATCCCAGGATGGTGAGTTGACCCACGCATTTGAAGTGAAGTTATCCGATTCGTCCCGTTCTCCAGCCTTCTCGTCCTTCGAAACGACACTCTCCGATGTCCGCAAGATCCAACTCGTCATGCAGTGCGACCGCGAAAAAACCTACCCCGACGGGTTAGAAATCCGTGGCGCAGCGGACTACCTCGCAAAAATCGACCTGGGCGCATAGGACACCGCGAACGATACTCCGAATCCATCCTGCGAAAGGCTCATGCTAAAGTTGGGCGTTTTTGTGTACCGGAGGGCTTTGCGCAGTGTTGTGTTGTAGCGCCGGGCGTAGGTGAAGGGGCGGATCGACTCGAATATCCGGGTTATTCCGATTAGGGTGTATCCCGCGTAGATCAATTCATAGCCGTAGGGGGAATCCCAGTAGCCGTAATAGTCCTGCATGATGCAGGCGTAGCCGAGGATCGGCAGCGCGGCGCCGAGACCATCGCCGATTAAAGCGATGAAACCTCCTACGAGGTCCCTTTGGATGAAAGAGCCGACGCCGAAACCTACCGCGAGGTTGGCGACAAAGGGAAGCACGGCGTCCTTCTCATATTTCCCGAAAATCGTGAAGCGCTCGATGTCGGTCAACGTTACGGAAAGTTCTTCGATCTTTTCCGCGTTCCCGAATAAATTCCCTTCGATGAGATCGGCGATTTCTCCCAAGTCCGAGTCGGCCCAGAGCGCGGCCTGGGCGAATACCAAAAGCGCCAAGACTCCCCAGCAGATTCGTCTCATACCATCCATCCCTTTCAAATTATTTAGCGGTAGGGAAGCGTGTCGGCTGATGTCGGACTGTCGCAGGCAGGAAAGAATCCGTATGATTCCTTCGTTACAGGATGCAAAAGCACATCGTACACCTGAAGTATAGGCGCTTTCCGGGAGATTTCAATGTATGATCCCTTCCATAGCCATTGATGATGGTGCCGAAGCCCTGGCGGTCATGGGAAACAGGAGGAACACCATGGTATTGCGCAAACGTCGAGGAACCATAGCCCTTTCCGCGATGCTGATCGTGCTGGCGCTTGGATACTCCGGAGCCTTCGCCCAAACCCCGGGAGGCATCGCCCTCCTTGCCCGCGCGGACGCCCTGAGAGTGGCCGGCGAACTGACCGCCGCCGAGGAACTGTACCGCCAAGGACTTGCCGAATCGGACCCCTCCACCAAGGAAGGAGCCCGGTACATCCAAATCTGCCGCGACGGACTGGAGTCGATCCAGTATGCGCGGATATCATTTCCCTACGACGAAGACGAAATGAACGCCGCCCTGGCCAAGGCCTACCCGGCCTGGGTCGCCGCGGGCGGAAACGCCCGAAAGGCCGCGAAGGGCCTTGAGAGCCTCAAGATCGACGGAAAAACCATGTACTCGGAAAACGTCATTCCAAACCTGCAGTTCAGGACCATGGCCTTGATGCATGCGGACCAGGCGAAAAACAAGTCCTACGCTTCCCTGGTGGATACGATGTTGGACATCGCCAAGGCATGGCCGAAGGATTCCTGGAGGGTCTACGACAACCCCGTCACCTACATAGGCAAGCATAAGGTCGACATACCCCGCTCCAAGCTTCCCGCCGCTGGTACCTTCAAGATGTGGTTCCCCCTGCCCATCACCCTCGGCTACCAACAGCCTGCGGAGGTCCTTTCCGTCGAACCCGCCGACTACCTCGTCCTTCCCCCTTCGAGCTCCGGCGCGATAAGCACACTCTATATGGAAGTTCCCCTCGAGAAACTCGAAGGGCCCCTTCGCGCCGAGGTCCGCTTCAAGTTCACCCACTACGAACAGCACTTCAGGGTTGACCTTTCCCTGGTAGGCCCCTACGACACCTCAAGCTCCGACTACATCGCCTATACCGGTTCGTCGGGCAACGTGGCCGTGACGCCGGAAATCAAGGCGACGGCGGAACAAATCGTCGGGGACGAGAAGAATCCCTACCTCGCGGCGCGGAAGATTTACGACTACATGATCAAGACAATCGACTACAGCCTCATGCCCCACCTGCTCCTGTATCCCCGCTCCGACCTTAGGGAGTCGGCCTACGTCCACGACTACAAGTTGGGCGACTGCGGAGCCCAAGGCGCCTACTTCGCCGCCCTCTGCCGCGCGGTTGGCATTCCCGCCCGCGTTCCCGGCGGCTGGCAACTCTTCAACGGCTATTTCTCTCCCCATTTCTGGGCAGAATTCTACGTGCCCAATTACGGCTGGCTGCCCGTGGATCCCAGCGTAGGCCAGGCCTCGCTCTACACCACCACGGCCGATCCCGAGGCTAGGCGCGCCTATACGGATTTCTTCTTCGGACGCCAGGATGCCTTCCGCTGCGTCGTGCAGACAAATGTGGACGAGGAATTTATCCCGAAATTCCCCGGCACGAGCTTCTTCCCCATGGCCATCCAAAACATAGACGCCAGCTGCGACGCCATCGATCCCTCAAAGGGGGACAGCCCCACCTTGATCGTGTTCGAATATTCGGAGCTGACGGTGGAAAAGGCGGAACCCTCGAAGCCCCTGGACCGGTGAAAATTCAATTCCGCGGAGCTGCGCCCGATCGGGATCAATTGGGCGGCTATTGGGCCTTTGTAGTCGGAGACCCCCTTCGCAGGCCTTCCTGTCTATCCTGAAAATCCTGTCATCCCGTCATATTTGATGCGCGAATCGTCGCGCGTTCCGGCTGGCGCGCGCAACGCAAATCGATTACCATTGGGCTGTATCCCAAGAATTCCAAAATAGGAGCCTTAGCCCAATGGACCACGCCACAAGACCCATGAAGAGAAGAAGCGCCACCCAAGTCGCCGCGGCCCTCATCGCCCTGCTGTTGCTGGGCTCCGTCGCGGCAGTCTCGGCCCAGGCCGCCGGCCAGCCGGCGGCGGGCAATGCCTTCACGGTCCAACAGCTCGCCTCGATCGCCAGGGAGGCCGACGAAGCCGCGGCTGAGTTCCTGGAAGCCACGGGCGGATCGGCCTTGAGCGTCGCCCTGGGCGGAGCGGGCGGCCCCCTGTGGGCGGGCCAATACGGATTGGCGGACAAGGAAGCCAAGGCCGCCCCCGGACCCGGCACCATGTTCGGCATAGGCTCGACGAGCAAGATGTTCGCCACCGCCGCCGCCATGATCCTAGTGGACCGAGGCCTTGCGGAGCTGGACAAGCCCGTCGCGGCCTACCTCCCGGAATTCCGCATGGCAAGCCCGGGCTATGAGAAGATCACCCTGAGGATGCTCCTCAACCATTCCGCTGGATTTCCCGGCACCGACTATCGGAACGGAGTGACCCGGGCCCCTGTGGAAGGATATCCGGGGCAGGTCCTCGCCACCCTGGCCGAATCGAGGCTCAAGCACGAACCCGGCTGGATGAGCGTCTACGCCAACGACGGATTCACCGTCGTCGAACTCCTGGTCAAAGCCCTCACGGGGAAAGACTTCGCCCACTTCGTAGACCAGGAAATACTCAAACCCCTGGGCATGGGGCATTCCCGCTACCCCCTGGAATACTTCCCCAAGGGAAGCTTCGCCACCCCCTACAAGGAAGACAAAGCCCAGGCCCAGGAATTCCTCGGACCACTCGGCTCAGGCGGCCTCTACTCCACCCCCTCCGACCTGACCCGCTTCGCCGCCATGATCATCGGCAAGGGAAGCCTGGAAGGAAGGAAAGTCCTCTCCCCAAAGGCCGTTGACGCCATGGGCGAGGACCAGACCAGGGGCAAGTTCAACCCGCTCCAGGGAAACTCCTTCCGTTTCGGCCTGGGCTGGGACAGCGTGACCCAGCCCGCCATGGCAAGCCTTGGAATCAAAGGCTGGGAGAAGGGCGGGGACACAAATTCCTACGGAGCGGTGCTCATCGTCCTTCCCGAGGAAGGACTCTCGGCCGCCGTCACCGGAGCATCAGGCCTGAGCTCAGGCGAAGCCACGGCTATCGCGGAGAGAATCCTCGCCCGGGCCTTGGTCGAGAGAGGCCGCATCGCCGCCATGCCCAGCCGCCCAGAGCCTGCCGACCTCCCCCGGGCGGAGCTTCTGCCCGAAGCGGCGAAACGCCTTTCCGGGGTCTATGTCGCCTTCAACGCAGTGTTCAAATTCGAAATCGACTCCGAAGGCATGCTGTCCATGCAGGTATGCCGGGCCGGAACCTGGACCCCCGCCTTCGGCGGCCTCTCCCACCGGAGCGACGGATGGTTCTCAGCCCCCGCGGAAAGCGGCCCGCCCATCAGCGTATCCTTCCTGAGCGCCGAGGGACGCGACTACGTGAACTTCCGCATGCCCAGCCCCAATGGCTGGTATAAGAACCCCATGGTATTCGCCCAAAAGCTGGCCCCGGCCAAGCCCCTCTCCCCTGCGTGGCAGGCGAGGATCGGAAAAACCTGGCTCCCCGCCAATTTCGCCCCCTATGACGACTATCTGAGCCCCTCCAACGACCCCAGGCTTCGCCTGATACCCATTGAAGGCGCCGAGGGCTACGTATTCTCCCTGGGAGCCGACGGAACCTTCACCACCCTGCCCCCGCAAGGCCGGGACGATCAGGCCCAGTCCTTCATCCTGGTTCCCGCGGTGAACGGCAGGGACCTCATGGATGTCGATGTCATAGGGCGGGGCGAGGAAGAATGGCTTCGCGAAGGAAGCATCGTCTACCGTCCCTTGGATTCTGTCCCCTCCGCGGCCCCCGGAGAAACCGCATTGGCCATCGGACCCGAAGGCTACGCGGAGTGGCGCCGCCTCCCCGGAGAATCGAAATTCAGCGTGACGGGGGCCGCGGCGACGAAGCTTTACGACGAAAACTTCGCCCCCTTGGACGACAGTACGGACAAAACCGGCCAGGGCGGAGCCTACATCGCCCTGTTCGGGGCCCCGGGGCAGGCCATCAGGATTTCGACGGCACCCCTCGGCCTCAGCGCCGAACAGAAAGCCCGGATAGCCCAGGCAGGCACCGAAGCCGCCCTGGAAGTGCTGAAGAGCTCAGGAGGCTCGGCCCTCACCGCCGCCATCGCCGACGAGGACGGATTGATCTGGGCCGGCCAATTCGGCCTCGCGGACAAGGAAAGGAACCAGGCCCCCGACGCGGACACCCTCTTCGGCGTCGGGTCGGTGAGCAAGATGTTCGCCGCCGTCTCGGCCATGATCCTTGTCGACCGGGGGCTGGTGGATTTGGACGCCCCCCTCTCCCGTTACATCAAGGACTTCGCCATGGCCGATCCCCGATACAAGGAGATAACCGTCCGGATGATCCTCGACCACAGCGCAGGTCTTCCCGGGGCCGACCTCCGCAACGCCGTCACCCTGGTCCCCTACGGTGGCCTGGCGGGGCAGGCCCTTAGGACCCTGTCCTCCGAGAGGCTCAAGCACGACCCGGGCTTCATGGCCGTGTACGCCAACGACGGATTCTCCCTGGCCGAACTCCTCGTGGAAGCCGTGTCGGGACAGAGTTTCGTCGCTTTCGTGGAAAAGGAAATCTTCAAGCCCCTGGGCATGGGACATTCCCGCTATCCCACCGAGGAGTTCCCCCAAGGCTCCTACGCCAAGGCATACGCCGGAGGCGAGGAGTATCCCTACCTCTACCTGAACATGTACGGCACCGGCGCCCTCTATTCCACCCCGACCGACATGGCCAAGTTTTCCATGATGCTGGCCTTGGGCGGCGAATATGATGGAAAGCGGATCCTCTCCGAATCGTCGGTCCGCGAGATGGGCCTCGACCAGACCGCAGGCACCTTCAACCCCCTGCCTTCGGACTACATCCGCTTCGGCCTGGGATGGGATACCGTCGTCCAGCCGGGGATGAACGCCCTGGACCTCGCAGGCTGGCAGAAGGGCGGGGACGTCACGGGTTTCTACGGCGCCACGATGATCGTGTTGCCTGAGGAAAACATGGCCGCCATGGCCGCCGGCTCCTCCGGGGTGGACTCGGGGGGCTCGAGCCAGGTAGCCGAAGCACTCCTCTTGCGTACCTTGGTCGAAAAGGGCAGGCTCGCCGCCATGCCCTCCCGAGTCTCCGCATCAGCCGCGGCCCGCAGGATTCCCGGCGTGGCCGAACGCCTCTCCATAGAAGGGTATTACGCCGCCTCGGGAGCCATCTACCGGGCCAGGTTCGGCTCCGACCTCGAGCTGGGCATAGACAAAATGGGACCCCAGGGTTGGGTTCCCTTTGTTTCAGGACTTTCCGCCCGCTCCGACGGCTGGTACTCCAACGACAAGTCCTCCTCCTTCTCCGTGCGCTTCATCGATACGGAAAAGGGAAGGTACTTCGGTATCAGGAAGCGCTCGGGATACGGCCATTACCTGATCACCCTCCTCTTCGCCCAGAAGCTTGATTCCGCTTCCCCCGTCCCAGAGGCCTGGGCGAGGCGTGCCGCCGATTTCTGGCTCCTTGCCAACGAAAACCCGGCCCTGGCCTTCCCGGGGGACGAAGCCGATCCCCGTATGACACTCCAGGAGATGGAGGAGCTCCCGGGATACCTCTCCTACGATTGGGATGGCAGATTCCTCGTCCGCCCCGTGGCGGGCGACGAGAACCTGGCCTCCATGTTCCTCCTCATCCCGGGAGCCCAGGGGAGGGATCTGAACGATCTCGCGGCCTTTAGGTTGCGGGGAGCGGAGTACCTCGCCGTGGGCGGAGCCCGCTTCAGGGCGGCCTCCACGGCCCCCGTCGCGGAGATCCCCGCCGGCCTCAAGGGAAACGTCCTTGTCCGCGAGATACCCATAGGCCCGGAAGGACTGGGAGAGTGGCTGAGGATCTCCGTCACCGAGGTTCCGGGCGCTGTCCTTTCAATCCAGGGCGCGAAGCTCTGGCGCCTTTATAGCCCGGACTTCTCCCTGGCGGCTGACGGTATGACCGACGGCGAGGCTGCGCTGGAAGGCGAGAGTGGGGATTTCTGGCTCGTCGCCTACGGGGAGCCGGGTTCGAAAATCTCCCTCTTCCTCAAGGAAGCCCGAAAGTAGGGCTGAGGGCACCCGGCCGCGTCGTTTTTCGCAAAAAGGCGGCTTCCGCTTCCGCCTTTCCGGGGCTATAATGGAACCGAGGCTATTCACGTTGTGAATAGCCTCGGTTGGTTCAAGCGGGAGAATATGCCAAAGGACTACAGCCCCTCGCCCCAGCCGGCCATCCTGGGTTTCCTCATGGCCGGCCCTGCCCACCCCTACGGCCTCTTCAGGGAATTCGACCGGGAGCTGGGCCGGGTGTGGCGCATCGGCCGGGCGAGCCTCTACGCCCGGCTCAAGCGCGCCGAAGAACTCGGCCTTGTCGAAGTCGAATCCACCCA
The DNA here is from genome assembly GCA_040757435.1 of Spirochaetota bacterium. Taxonomy (GTDB): domain Bacteria; phylum Spirochaetota; class Spirochaetia; order Treponematales; family Rectinemataceae; genus VKGY01. The sequence continues at coordinate 14,071 of JBFLXC010000031.1, forward strand.
ATCCGCCGGAGCCCCCGACCGGAGGATGCACCGCATCACCCCCTCGGGCCGGCGATACTTCATGGCCTGGCTCCGCGGTTCCTCCGGCAGGGTACGGGACATCAGGCTGGAATTCCTTGCGCGCCTCTATTTCTTCCGCCGCCTAGGGCTGGAAGGGCTGCCGGAGGCCGTCGACCTCCAGAAGTCCGCCTTGTCGTCCCGGATCGCCGAGCTTGAGGCGGATATCGCCAAGGCCGCCGGACCCGGGGAGGAATTCGCCGCCCTTGTCCTCCAGTTCCGCCGTTCAGAGGCCCAGGCCGCCCTCCGATGGCTGGAAACACTCATGCACGTTTAGGAGCATCCCATGAAGCATAGTCGAAAGCCCTTTCCGGGCCTCATCCCTGTCCTTTTCGCGGTCCTGGCCCTCATTGTTCCGGCTTCATTCCTCGGCGCCCAAGGAGCGCAGGCCGCCCCGGCAGCCGGTCCCTTCAGCCTCGTCGACGCCCTGGGCCGGACGGTTTCCTTCCCCAAGCCTCCGGTTCGCATAGTCCTTGCGGGAAAGGCAGTGGTCATGCTCGCCGACGCCGCCTACCTATTTCCCGAAGCATCCTCCCGCATCGCCGCCCTGGGCAACACCTACCAAGGCGAGCACAGCTTCGCCGCGGAGTACGATCCCGCCTTTTCCTCCAAGCTTTCGCTGGACAACCAGGCCGGCCCCGAACAGATCGCCGCCGCCAATCCCGACGCCGTGGTGCTCAAGAGCTCCCTCTCCTCCGGCTTGGGCAAGACCATCGAATCCCTGGGCATTCCCGTGGTGTACCTGGACCTCGAGACGCCCCAGCAGTACGAGCGGGACCTAGCCATCCTGGGCATCCTCTTCCGCAATGAAGCCAGGGCGAAGGAACTGGTCGCCCTCTACCGGTCCAAGGCCGATAAAATAGCCAAGCCCCTCTCCGGGCTTTCCCAGGCCCAGAAACCCAGGGTCTTGATGCTTTATTACACGGGCCAGGGGGGATCAGTATCCTTCAACGTCCCCCCCCTCGGCTGGATCCAGACCACCATGGTCACCTTGGGCGGGGGGATCCCCGCCTGGAAGGACGCAAAGCTGGGTCAGGGCTGGACCAAGGTGTCCGTCGAGCAGGTCGCCGCCTGGGATCCCGACATGGTCTTCGTCATCTCCTACACGATCGATCCCGCCGAGGCGGCGGCGCGGCTCAAGGCCGATCCCCAATGGGCTGCCTTGCGCGCCACCCGCGGCGGCGCGATCCACCCCTTCCCCGGGGACTTCTACAGCTGGGACCAGCCGGACACCCGTTGGCCCCTGGGCCTGGCCTGGATGGCCAAGAAGATGCAGCCCGCCATCCTCGCCGGCCTTGACCTGAACGCCGAGACCAGGGCCTTTTATCGGGACTTCTACGCCATGGACAGCCAGGCCTTTTCCAGGCTCGTCCAGCCCAAGCTGCCTTTGGAAATCCGCTGAATGCCATGAGGAAGGCTCATTCCCTGGCCTGGCTTGCCGCCATCCTCGCTTCGGCGGCCATCCTGTCCCTTTTCCTGGGACGCTATCCGGCGCCGCCCTTCTCGGCTCCCTGGCGCCTATTGTCCGATCCCATGGGTTCCCTTCTCCTGCGCAACGTCCGGGCGCCCCGCATCCTCTCCGCCCTTATGCTGGGGGCCAGCCTCGGCGCCTCGGGTCTCTGCTTCCAGATGCTTTTCGGCAATCCCCTCGCCGATCCAGGCATACTTGGAGTATCCCAAGGCGCCGCCTTCGGAGCTTCCCTGGGCATCGTGGCGGCGGGGGGAGGCTCTCCCGCCGTCCAGCTCCTCGCCGGCGCCTTCGCTTTCCTGGGCCTGGGAACCTCCTACGCCGTGGCCCGAAGGTCCCGCTTCGGCGGCTGGGTCCTAAGGCTCGTCCTCGCGGGCATCGCCGTCTCGGCCCTGTTCTCTTCCGGCGTGGGAGCCCTGAAGATCGCCGCCGACCCCATCCGCCAGCTTCCCGAAATCACCTTTTGGCTCCTCGGCGGCCTCTCGGGCGCCTCCTGGCCCCAAGCCCTCTCCATCCTCCCCGCGGTGGCCGTCTCCCTGGCCGTCATGGCGGCCATGCGATGGAGGCTCAACGTCCTCTCCCTGGAAGACGCCGTCTCCTTTTCCCTCGGTGCCGCCCCGGCCAGGGAAAGGGCACTCCTCCTCGCCGCCGCCGTGGCGGCCGTCGCCTCGGCTGTATCCATTTCGGGCATCGTCTCCTGGGTTGGACTCATAGTCCCCCAGGCCGCGCGCAAATTCTACGGCGGCGACGCCAGGCGATCCCTTCCCGCATCAATGCTCCTAGGGGCCCTCTTCACACTCCTCTGCGACGGCTTCGCCCGGACCGCCCTTCCCGGGGAAATTCCCCTGGGAATCGTGACCTCCTTCGCGGGAGCCCTGCTGTTCATCGCCATGATGGGCTCCTCCTCCTCGAGGATAGAGCGGTGACCCCGGCGCGCCTTGATTTCCAGGACCTCCGGTACCGCTACGGACCCGGCTCCGATGTCCTGCACGATCTTGCGGCCGCCGTGGCCCCCGGAGAGGCGACGGCCATCCTCGGACCGAACGGCGCGGGAAAGACGACCCTCCTCCATCTCGCCCTGGGCTGGCTCAAGCCCCTGGGCGGACGGGTCCTCCTGGACGGCGCCCCCATCCAGGGCCTCTCTCGGCGCGAGCTGGGCCGGGCCATGGCCCTGGTTCCCCAGAGCGAACGCATTCCCTTCGAGTTTTCCGTTATGGACTATGTGCTTCTGGGTCGGGCCCCTCGGCTCGGCCCCCTCCAATCCCCCGGACCCGCCGACCTTGCCGCCGCGGAAAGAGCCATCGAAAGGGTAGGCATAGGCGGCCTCGCCTCCCGGGAAGTCAACGCCCTCAGCGGGGGGGAGCGCCAGCTCGCCTCCATAGCCAGGGCCTTGGCCCAGGAGCCCAGGGTCCTCCTCCTGGACGAGCCCACCTCCCACCTGGACCTGGCGAACAAGGCTCGAGTCCTCTCCTTGGTGAAGGATCTGGCTAAGGGAGGCTCCACCATCCTTCTCACAACCCATGAGCCGGAAGCCGCCGCCATGGCCGCCTCAAGCCTCTTCCTCATGCGGGAAGGCCGGCTCCTGGCCGCAGGCCCGCTGGAGAAGCTCTTCACCTCCCAATGCCTGACCCAGACCTACGGCATCCCCGTCCAGGCGCTCAGGGTCGAAGGCAGGCTTTCAGCCTTCTGGAATCCCTGAAGCCCGGGCGGGCCGAATTCATTCCAAGCCTACCCTCCGTTCATGCGATCTTCACCGAATTGTCCTAGGCTTGCCGTAGTGCTATGAAGGAGGCAAGGATGAAACGACGATTCGAAGCCAGGACGGCCTGCGCCATCCTCGCGTTGGCCGTATTCGCGGCGGCGCCTGTGTTTTTTGCAGCCGGACAAGCCAAGGCTCCCCCTGTCCCCGGCTCCTGGGCGATATCAATCGTGAAAAGCGAGATAACCCCGACAGCCAAGTTCTATTCCGTAAAAATCGACGGCAAGCCTGTGGAAATCTTCGCGGTCCGGGCCTCCGACGGCAGCATCCGGACGGCCCTCAACACCTGCCAGATCTGCTATGCCTCAGGCCGGGGGTACTACAGACAGGAAGGCAGCGTCTTCGTCTGCCAAAACTGCGGCAACAGGTTCAGCCTCGACCAGATAGGCAAGGTGCGGGGAGGCTGCAACCCCATACCAATCCTCGGCAAGGACAAGACGGACCAGGGCGACTTCATCGGCATCTCCGAAAGATACCTGAGGTCCGTGGCCCCCTACTTCGCGAAGTGGAGGAAGACCTGAGATGCGCTGACTGCGGGCGGGCGGCTTCAAGCCGAGGGGAGGACGACGAAAAAGCAGGCTCCGCCGAGCGGCGATTCGCCTGCCTCGAGGGAGCCTCCATGGGCCTGGGCGATTTCCTTGGCTATCGCCAATCCCAGGCCCCGTCCTCCTTCGCGGGAGGACCTGGATTTCTCGATCCTGTAGAAACGCTCGAACACCAAGCCCCGCTCCTCCTCCGGGATTCCAGGGCCCGAGTCCTCCACAAGCAGCAACGCCGAAGCCGGGTCCCCCGGGTTCGGCCGGGCTGAAAGCCGCACTCTTCCGCCCGCCGGAGTGAATTTCAACGCGTTGGACACGAGGTTGTAGATGATCTCATTCAAGCGTACCGAGTCTGCCCAGACATGGCAGGGCGGATCCGCCGGCTCCGCCGCGAGGGAAATCCCCTTTTCCCGCGCCGCGGGGCCGAACATCGCCGACGCCTTGGCCAAGGCGTCGGCGAGGTCGATTTTTTCCCGCCTCAGCCTAAGCTTTCCGGATTGGATAATTTCCAGCTCCCGGAGCATGTCTATGAGGCGGGAGAGCCTCAAGGTCTCCTCGTGGACGGATTTGAGGGTATCCATGTCCAGGGGATACACGCCGTCGAGCATGGCTTCGATCGTGCCCTGGATCAAGGCGACGGGGGTCCGCAGCTCATGGGCCGAGTCGGCGATAAGCTGCCTCTTTCCTTCCTCCAGCCTCTTCAGCTCCTTCGTCATCCTGTTGAACATTCCGCCAAGCTCGGCCATCTCCCCGATGCCTCCCACCGTCACCGCCGTCTCCAACTCCCCCTGGGAAACCTGCTTCGCGGCCTTGGTCAGGCTCGCGATGGGCCGGGTGACCTGGGCCGAAAAGGCGAGGCCGAGGAGGAGGGCCAAGGCCGAGGAGGCGGCGGCCGCGAGGGCCAGGGCGACGCCCAGGGTCCCCAGGAACCTTTCCTCCACGCCGGACAGGGTGGAGTCGACCATGGAATCGACCAGCACGGCGCCAACGGTGATTCCGCCGCTCATGATGGGTATGCCATGGCTGACATGCTTTGAAGGATGGATCGTGCCGAGCAGCTGCTCCGACGTATCCGCGACGATGATGCCCTTCGAATCCGCCACCACAACCCTGTCGCCCGCCAAGGCCTCGGGGAAATCCGCCTCTCCCGCGCCGAAGGGGGAGCCGGAGAGGATGGATTGAAGGCCTGACCAGGAGCCGTGGGAATCGAAGTACGAGCCCAGCAACCCAGAATATGCCCTTGCCTTTTCCGCGTCGCCGGAGAATACGAAGGTCCGGAACATATCTTCCGCCAGGAATCGGACGGATACCAGCATCACGCCGCAGGCCAGGGCGATGACCAGGAAAAAATCCACGGCGAGCCTCTGCCTCAGTTTCAAGTTAGGGCTCCAGGAACTTGTAGCCGACGCCCCGCACAGTCCCTATGAAACGCGGCTCCTCGCTGTCGTCGCCGATGTTCTTCCTGATGTTCTTTATATGGGCGTCTATGGTCCTCTCATACCCGTCGAAGGATGTGCCCGAGCAGGCTTCAAGGATTTCAAGCCTGCTGAAGACACGTCCGGGCTCCCTCATCAGGTATCCGAGGATGTCGAATTGAATTGTGGTGAGGTTCTTCTCCACCCCGTCCACTTTCACGCTTCTCTTCTTGCCGTCGAGCTCGATGCCTCCCCTGCGCAGCGTTCCGCGGGGTCCTTCTTCCTCGCTATTCGGCGCGCCCCGGCGAAGCACGGCGCGGATCCGGGCCACAAGTTCCCGGGGGCTGAAGGGTTTCGTCACATAGTCGTCAGCCCCGAGCTCAAGGCCTACGATCTTGTCCGCCTCCTCAGCCCGGGCGCTGAGGAATAGGATTGGGACCGAGGAATCCCTCCTCACCGCCCTGGCCAGATCCAGGCCGTTCATCCCCGGCATGTTTATGTCCAGGACAAGGCAGTCGGGACGGTGCTCCTTGAACAAGGCCAAGGCCCTCAAGCCGTCGTAGGCCAGGATTGGAAGGAATCCATGGGCCTCGAGATAGGCGCCGACCATGAGGGTAATCTTCTCTTCGTCGTCGGCGACAAGGATTTTCAACGCCATGGATTCCTCTCCGCGATCATGCTCGCGGAAAATATACTACTTCGGACAAGGATCAATCCACATTGTAGGGCCTGAGAAGCTTGTCCACCAGGACCGCCTTCCCCTGCCCGTCCATGGTTTCCACCTTGGCGAAGATCCAACCATCCACAGCCCCCGGCTCCATCCCCGCGGCGGCGAAGGGCGCGGGATCCAGGACCCAAACCATATCCTTGTCGTTCTTCTTCAAATCCTTGGCCCATTCGAACATGTTCCCGCCGCCGGCGGAGATGCCGTAATGATCGAGGGCTGCATGGTAGCCTATCCTGGACCGGTTTGTTTTAACCAGCTCGTCGAAGGCTGCGGCGAACGAACCTGCCGCGGCGGCGGAAAAAGCCTGGTCGCCGAGCTCGAACTTCAGGACGAGGCGTTCCCCCTCCATGGCGGCTTCCACTCCCTCCGGAGCCTGATACCTTGCCATATCGAGTCCTGCTGCGAGAAAGGGTTCGGCCTCGAAGGACATGATGAAGTCCGGTTTCGCCGTTCCGGCGAAGTCCGCCGCAAGAAGGACTTGGTCTCCCCGGGGGGATGAGAGGCTCCAGTACAGACCGTCCACGGATTTCGCCGCCCTCTCTCCCAAAGCTTCCAACAAGGACCGGAATGATGAATCGGCATACTTGGCCACCACATCGGTCCCCGCGCAGGATCCCAAAAGTGTCGCCAGCGCCGCGAAAGCCAAAAACACAGCTGTGATCTTATGAAATTTCATCGTTTCCTCCTCTGTTTCAATGCCTGCCCAAAATCCGGACCACCCTATAGCCCGCCTGGGCGACGGCGTGCCTCATCGCCGCGTCGTTCATTCCTTCTCCCTCTCCTTCCACCATCGCGGTCTTCCTGAATAGATCGACCTCAACCTTTGCCACTCCAGGGATATCGCCCAGGTTCGACTGCACCTTCATCGTGCAGTGGCCGCAGCTCATCCCTTCCACGAAAACAAGTTTTTTCATAGCCGCTCCATCCTTCGGTTTTAAAAATATCCCGTCATCGTGAACCGCGCGTGAAGGGATCATGGTTTTCCCGGGATTGATTCCACAACCAGGATCCGGCTTGAGATCATGCCCATCCAGCAGGTATAGACGATGACCCCTTTCTTCTTCGGAGTGAATTCGATGACGTTGTCCCCCGGCTTCAATCGCTTCCTGATGCCGAAGGCGGGAACGGTGATCGGATTGTTGCAGCCGTTGAGTCCATCGGCTTCCACGCGGATAGTCCACCGCACAGGGATGCCCTCCTGCACGGCGAAGGGAAGATAATAGCCGGAACTTCCAAAATCGGTGGTGATTGTCTGGACTTTCTCCCCCGCCACGGCGAATGCCATGCCTTCGGCCTTCGACGCCGCAAGGGCCGCCGGGCCGCCTCCTTCCTGGGCTTCGGCCTCGAGGAAAGCCCGGGAACCCGCTGCCCCGGGCATTGGAATTCCGGCCAGGGCTCCTGCCCTGCCTATGGTCAGGATCCCGAGGGCCAGCACAACAAGGGAGCTGGCCTTGGCCATGACCGGAAGGAACTTTTTGGGAAGCAGGCGGGTGATGTAGCCGAAGCCGAGCATGAGAGGCGCCGTTCCCAAGGAAAAAAGGAACATCGACAAGGCCCCCTCGATA
>JBFLXC010000032.1:0-20991 GCA_040757435.1 Spirochaetota bacterium
GGAGAGGAAGTTTCCATCCTGGGCTTCTGCGACGGTGCGGTCGTGAAGGTCATGCCTCCCGCCCAGGACCACAAGAGGCTCCTGGAGGGAGACCGGGGTCCCAACACCGGCGGCATGGGAGCCTTGGCCGGCGCGCTCTCCTTCAACATGGCCGATGCGGAAGGCCTCGCGGACCTGGCGTTGCGGCCCATGGCCAAGGCTTTGGCCGAGGAAGGGAGTCCATTCGCGGGAGTGCTGTACGCGGGCATAATCCTCACCGCCCAGGGGCCCAAGGTGCTGGAATACAACTGCCGCTTCGGGGACCCTGAGGCCCAAGCCATTCTTCCCCTCCTCGATTCGGACCTGGCCTTGGCGATGAAAGCCTGCGCGGATGGATCCCTCCACAAGGCGGATCTGCGCTGGAAACCCATGGCCTGCGCTGCCATCGTCCTGGCGGACGAAGGATACGCGACGGAGAAGGCCCTTCCCAAGCAAAGGATATTGCGGGACCTGGCGGTCCCTGAAAATTCGGGGGACTCCGCCCTCTTCCACGCCGCGACCTTCTTGTCGGAGGGCGCCGTGGCCGCCAAGGGAGGAAGATTGGCCTGCGCAAGCGCATGGGCTCCTTCCTTAGCCCAGGCGGTGGAAAAGGCCTACGCCCGGACCGCGAGGGTGGACTTGCCCGGCTCACGATACCGCAGGGACATCGGCGTTTCGCGGAGCTTCCTATCGCCCCGGGAGAGGACAAAAGGGGATGCGGAAAAGATAGGCGCGCCTTTGGGGAGCTACGCGGCCTCCGGCGTGGACATAGAGGCCGGCGACAAGGCGGTGGAGCTCATGGCCGCCGCGGTACGGTCCACCTACGGACCCGAGGTGCTGGCGGGGATCGGCTCCTTCGGCGGGGTGTATAGTGCGCAACGGCTCAAGGAGATGAGGGATCCCGTCCTGGTGGCCTCCACCGACGGCGTGGGCACCAAGGTGAAGCTCGCCGCCCTGGCGGGGAACTACGAAGGCATAGGGCAGGACATCGTCAACCATTGCATAGACGACATCCTGGTCCAGGGCGCCGAGCCCCTCTTCTTCCTGGATTATGTGGCCACATCCAAGCTCAGGCCCTCCATGGTCGCCTCCATCGTGGGAGGCATGGCCAAGGCCTGCCGGGAATCAGGCTGCGCCTTGCTGGGAGGAGAGACCGCCGAAATGCCCGGAGTCTACCTGCCCGGGGAATTCGACATCGCCGGGGCGATAGTCGGCGCGGCGGAAAGGGCAAGGCTCCTACCCCGGGCCGACCTGGCGGAAGGGGATGTCCTGGTGGGACTTTCCTCCAGCGGCCTGCATACCAACGGCTATTCCCTGGCGCGGAGCGTTTTTTCCGAAGCCGAACTCCTTGGCTGGGATCCCGGCCTGGAAGCCCGGCCGATAGACCTTCTCCTCGAGCCACACCGCTCCTACCTCCCGGCGCTCAAGGGGGCGCTGCGGCAGAAGCCGGGCTTGGTCAAGGCCTTGGCCCACATCACGGGCGGAGGCTTCGAGGGCAATGTGCCGAGGATACTTCCTCCCGACCTGGACGCCCTCATCGACGCAGGGGCCTGGGACATCCCGCCACTTTTCGCATTGATCCAGAAGAAGGGGTCCGTGCCACCGCGGGAGATGTACCGGGTTTTCAACATGGGCATGGGGATGATCGCCGTGGTCGATCCGGAGCGCCTTGGAGAGCTCTGCGCCTTCGCGGGAGCCGACCTGCCCGTGGTGGGCCGCCTTGCCCGGGGCTCGGGCCGGGCTCTGCTTTCGGGAAGGGGGCTCTGACATGGGGGATGGAAAAACGAAGCTGGCTGTCCTGGTATCCGGCCAGGGCAGCAATCTCCAGGCCTTGATGGACGCCATCGCCGAAGGCGCCCTGGATGCGCGGATAGTCCTGGTCCTGTCCTCCAAGCCCGGCGTCCAGGCCTTGAAGAGGGCTGAAAAGGCGGGGATCCCCGCCGCCGCCTTGTCCTGGAAGGCCTTCGCCGAGGAATTCGGCCGCTCCAAGCGGGATGTCTACGACGAAGCCTTGGCGAGGATGGTCGAACCCTACGCGCCGGACTACATTTTCCTCCTGGGCTGGATGCGGCTCCTTGGCCCGCGTTTCCTGGACGCCTTCCCTGGAAAGGTGGTGAACCTCCATCCCGCCCTCCCAGGGACCTTCCCGGGGGAGGATGCGATCGAGAGGGCGTGGCGGAGCGGCCAGGCGGGAGAGATCCAATACTCCGGCGCCATGACCCATTTCGTCCCCGACAAGGGCGTGGACTCCGGTCCCGTCATCCTAAGCGAAGCGCTTTCCCTCACTGCCTTTTCCTCCCTCCAGGAGTTCGAAGCAGCGATGCACAGGCTCGAACACGGGCTCGTGGTCGCCACGGCGAGAATATTATGCCAGTCCTCGGGCCAGGCCCGGACTGCAAAGGAGTAGGCTCATGCCCACAGCGATAGTATCTGTCTTCGACAAAACCGGCCTTTTGGAATTCGCGGGGAAGCTGGACCGGCTGGGATGGGAAATCCTGGCATCCGGCGGAACCTTCTCGACCCTCGCCAAGGCGGGGATAAAGGCGCTGGAGATCTCCGCCTACACCGGAGCCGCTGAAATCCTGGGCGGGAGGGTGAAGACCCTCCATCCCGCCATCCACGGAGGCATCCTGGCCCGGGGGGACGACAGGGATCTGGAGGAAATCGCCCGCCTGGGCTACAAGGCCATCGATCTTGTGGCGGTGGACCTGTATCCCTTCGAGAAGACGGTATCGGATCCCGCGGCCTCGGAAGAGGACATAATCGAAAAGATAGACATTGGCGGAGTAACCCTCCTCAGGGCGGCGGCGAAGAACCACCGGCGCGTGGCGGTGCTCTGCGATTCCGGGGATTTCGACGCCGTGGCGAAGGAAATCGAAGCCCAGGGAAGGGTGGGCGGCGAGACGAGGCGTCGGCTCGCCGCGAAGGCCTTCGCCCGGACCGCGGCCTACGACGGGGCCATCGCCTCGTGGTTCGCAGGCCGGGATGCGCAGGAGGACGAAGCCTTGTCAGCCGGGCGGTTCGTCCTCAAGGGAACCAGGGAACGGAGCCTCCGCTACGGCGAGAATCCCCACCAGAGCGCCGAATTCTATTCCTTCGCGCCCGGATCCGGGCCCTTGGGCGGGCGGATACTCCAGGGAAAGGAACTTTCCTACAACAACATCCTCGACCTGGACGCGGCCTGGCAGGCCGCCGCGCGGTTTGAGAGGCCGACGGCGGTGGTGGTGAAGCATCTTTCCCCATCGGGGATCTCGGAATGCCAAGGAGATTCGCTGGATCTCGCGGGGGCCTTGAGGAAGGCCATAGACTGCGACCCAGTCTCCGCCTTCGGCGGGGTCATCGCGGTGAACGCGCCCTTCGACCTGGCCTGCGCCCAGGCCTTGGGGGCCCTTTTCGCGGAGTGCATCGCCGCCCCAGCCTTCACGCCCGAAGCCTTGGAGATCCTTTCCAGGAAGACCAACCTCCGCCTCGTGGTCCCCGCCCCCGGATTGCCAAAGGACGAGGTCCGAAGCGTCTTGGGCGGCTTCCTCCGCCAGGACGTCGACCTTGGGGATCCCGAATCGGCCCAGTGGCGTGTGGTCTCAAAAAGGGCGCCTTCTGACAAGGAGATGGAGGACCTCAGGTTCGCCTGGAAGGCCTGCGTCTCCGTAAAATCCAACGCCATCGTCTTCGCCAAGGATGGAGCGACCCTGGGGATCGGGGCGGGCCAGCCGAACCGGGTGGATTCGGCGCGGCTCGCGGCCGGCAGGGCGGGAGAGAAGGCCAAGGGCGCGGCCATGGCCTCCGACGCCTTCTTCCCCTTCCCGGACTCGGTGAACGTGGCGGCCGAGGCGGGTATTTCGGCCATCGTCCACCCCGGCGGCTCGATCAGGGACGCGGAGTCCCTGGCCGCCGCGGACGCGGCGGGCATCGCCGTGGTAGTGACCGGCGTGCGGCACTTCCGCCACTGATAGGAGCGAACATGAACGAACAACTTTTCGGCACCGATACTTCCCTCACCTTCGACGACGTCCTCATCGTGCCTTCCTACAGCGAAGTCCTTCCCGCCCAGGTGGACCTCAAGGTCCGGGTCGCCAAGGATATCGTGCTCAACATCCCCCTGCTCTCCGCCGCCATGGACACGGTTACCGAATCGGCCCTGGCCATAGCACTGGCGCGCATGGGTGGCATGGGCGTCATCCACCGGAACATGGATCCGGAGACCCAGGCCGGCGAAGTGGACAAGGTGAAGAGATCCGAATCCGGGATGATCTCAGACCCTGTCTGCCTGGAGAAGGACGCGACCTTGGCGGTGGCCAAGGAACTCATGGGCAAGTTCAGGATTTCCGGCATCCCCATAACCTCAGGACCGGACAGAAGGCTCGTGGGCATCCTCACCAACCGGGACATCCGGTTCTGCGCCCCCTCGGACGACGGGAAGCCGGTGAGCCAGTTCATGACGGGAGACAACCTCGTCACCGCTCCCGTGGGCACGACCCTGGACCAGGCCCGGGAGATACTGCAGAAGCATAGGATAGAAAAGCTTCCCCTCACCGATTCCGAAGGGAGGCTCAAGGGTCTCATCACCGTGAAGGACATAGCGAAGAAGGCGGATTATCCGAACGCGGCCCTGGACTCGGCGGGCCGCCTGAGGGTCGCCGCCGCTGTGGGAGTGGGTGCCGACCTGGAAGCCAGGGTCCGGCTCCTTTCCTCCAAGAACGTCGACGCCTTCGTGGTGGACACCGCCCACGGGCACACCAAGGGCGTCATCGAGGCGGTGAGGCGGATCAAGGCCCAGAACCCGGGGCTTCCCGTGATCGCCGGGAACGTGGTCACCCCCGAGGGAGTCGAAGCCCTGGTCAGGGCAGGGGCGGACGCGGTGAAGATAGGCGTGGGGGCGGGATCCATCTGCACCACCAGGATAGTCTCCGGCTCGGGCATGCCCCAGCTGTCCGCCATCTACCACTGCGCGCGCAAGGCCGCTTCGCTGGGCATACCGGCCATAGCGGACGGAGGGATCAAGTATTCCGGCGACATGGTGAAGGCCATCGCGGCCGGCGCGGACGCCATCATGCTGGGCAGCCTCATGGCAGGCCTGGAGGAATCGCCGGGCGAGCTCATCCTTTACAACGGCAGGCAGTACAAGACCTACCGGGGCATGGGGTCCCTGGCCGCGCTCCAGGGTTTCGGCCGGGACAGGTACGGCACGGGCCAAGGCGGAAGCGACAAGCTTGTGCCCGAGGGCGTGGAAGGAATGGTCCCCTACAAGGGAAGGCTCTCCGACTTCGTCTACCAGTTGGTGGGCGGCTTGAGATCGGGCTGCGGGTACGCCGGTGCCGCTTCCTTGGGGGAATTGCGGACCAAGTCCAGGTTCACCAGGATCACCGGCGCGGGCCTCCAGGAAAGCCACGCCCACAGCATCACCATCACCAGGGAGGCGCCCAACTACCAGAGGAACGAGTAGGAGGCGGGGGAAAATCTCGCGGCGCGGTTGGATATTCGTTTATCGCGACGATATACTTCCGATACATATAAAAGGGATTTACGTAGCAAGGAGTCGTCATGATCCAGTTCATTGTCCAGGGCGGACCCGTCCTGTGGGTAATTATGGCCCTTTCAGTCACCGCCTGCGCGATCATCGTGGAGCGCCTCATCTACCTGCGCCGGATCTCCGGGGACGAGGACAAGCTGTTCCTCCGCATAAAGACAAGCCTCCTTGAAGGCCACTACAACGAAGCCCTGGCCATCTGCGACCAGAATCTGTCGCCATTCTCGACTCTCCTCAAGATAGGGATCGAAAACAGGCACCAGCCCGAGCATATCCAGAGGGAAATCCTCAAGGACGCGGCTGCCCTGGAAGCCCCCAAGCTCGAAAAGGGCCTGTCCGCCCTGGGCACAATAAGCCACATTTCCCCCTTGCTGGGACTCTTGGGAACCGTGACGGGCACCATGAAGGCCTTCGGCGTCCTGGGCAAGTTCGGGGCGGTGAGCGATCCCGCGGCCCTGGCCACCGGCGTGTCGGAAGCCCTCATCACCACCGTGGGCGGCATCGTCGTCGCCGTGCCCACCGTCATTTTCTACAATTACTTCGTCACCCGGGTGAACCTCATCCTCACCAAGCTGGAAAACCAGGTCAATTCCCTGGTGGTTCTCATCAACGCAGCATCCCCCGTCAAGAAGGGCGGTTCGGAGGAAGCATGAGCGCCCGACGCCTCCAGCCAAAGATTTCCATAGACATGACGCCCCTGATCGACGTCATACTCCAGCTCATCATTTTTTTCATGATCACCACCACCTTCCGGGCGGCGCCGGGCATATCCCTGGACCTTCCGGGCTCCAAGACCGCCCAGACCGTGTCCTCCTCGGCCTTGAGCGTGGTTGTCATGTCGGAAAATGAAATATATGTCGACAAGGCAAGGACCACCCTCCAGGGGCTCCCCGACACGCTCCGCCAGAGGATCTCCGGTTCCGACACGGACCAGGTGCGGGCTGTCTTGGAAGGCCGGGCGGGAGCCAGCTACCAGCTCATCGTTTCCGTGCTGGACGCCTTCAGGATGAACGGCATCGAGAACGTGGGGCTCATCACAAGGAAGGAGAAGATTGTCCGATGAGGGAGGCTTTGAGCTACGAACTCCGTGAGGAGCGCAAGCGGAGGCTCGTCTCCGCCGGCGTGACAGCGGGGCTCTACGCCTTGGGCCTGGGGCTCGGAGTGCTCCTGGGCATACTCAATCCCCAGGAACAGGCATATTCCAACACCACCGTCGTCCTCAACCTGACGGGCCCCGCCACCCCTGAGCTCGGCCTCGGTTCGGTCAACCCTTCGGACAAAGGGGAGAAGGCGCAGGACATCGAGCCGCCCGCCCCGGCCAAGACAGCCCAGGCGGAAGCCGCCAAGCTGGACGAACCGAAGGTCAAGGCGGTCGACAAGCCGAAGGAAGCCTCTTCTCCGCCCCCGGCGGTCCCGCGGCCGGCCCCAGCCGCCCAGCCCTCCGATACACCCGAGGTCGCTGCTCCTAACCAGAACGCCGGCGCTCCCGCCGCGAGCCCACCGCCTGAGCCGGCCCCGCCTGAGCCGTGGGTGCCTGGAGAGCGGGGCCCCGGTTCCCGCCTTACCTCGACCAACTCCTCCGTGCTGGTGCCGGGGCAGGGGAACGTTCCCTTCGCGAAGGGTAACCCCACGGTGATCAAGAAGGCGGAACGGGGCAACTCATCCGAAACCACCCTGGGAGGAGCCCAGGGCACGGTGGGGCACAACCTCTACGTGCCCGTCTACTCCAACCTTCCCCTTCCCAGGGAAGTGCCGGCTTCGATTTTCGAGAACATCCCCGACCTGATCCTCCCGCCCAACACGGTCATCCACTCCGCCAGGGCGCGCAAGCAGGCCTTCCTCGCCTACTACGAGTACGCCGACGGAGTCTACCGCATTAAGAACGACATCCCCCTGGACCAGAGGGAGCCCCTCTGGCAGATCCTGGAGGACGCCAAGTACTCCGTGGACCAGGCGGACTACAAGCAGGGACGGACCCTCATGCCCGTGGTCATCGGATTCACGGTGACAAGGGACAACCAGCTGAGGGGAGTCGAGGTGCTGCAGTCCTCCGGGGATCCGGAGATCGACCGTTCGGTGGTGTATGGATTCAAGAGGGCGGCCTTCTGGAACAAGACGGGCGAGACGGTGCCCGGACGCTTCACCTACCGCTTCTAATCCTCGGGCTTTTCCGCGGCGGACACAAAGCCCTCGTACAGCTTGCCCCCCAAGAATGCGTCCACAACCCTGGGGGCGAACTGCCTTCCCCGCTGGTATGCGATCTCCTCCAGGATGAAGTCCAGGTCCAAGGCCTTGCGGTAAGGCCTGGACTGGGCCATTGCGTCGAAGGTGTCGGCCAATGTGATGATCTGGGCAAGGGGATCGATGTCATCCCCGGCGACCTTGTCCGGGTAGCCGGCGCCGTCCCAACGTTCGTGGTGGTGCCGCACTCCGTTGATGGCGGGGGTGAAGAACTCGACTATGGAGAGGATCTGGGCTCCGATGAGGGGATGCATCTTGATGATCTCGAGTTCGTCAGGGCTCAAGGAGCCGGGCTTGTTGAGGATGCTTTCAGGTATGCCTATCTTTCCTATGTCGTGGAGGAGTGCGGCGAACTCCAACGCTTCGATCTTGTCCTTGGGGAAGCCCAGGGCCGTGGCGATCCTCACGGAGAGGAGCCTGACGCGTTGGCAGTGCCCCTGTGTGTAGTGGTCCTTTGCCTCTATGGTTTCCGCCAGGACCTCCACTGTCTGGAGGTTCGCCGCCTTGAGTTTCCGGTAGGTATCGTTCAGCTCCGCGGTCCTGGATTCCATGGACCGCTCCAGGTCCTTCCTGTACTCCTCGTTCCGGCGGTCCTGCTCCATCTTGTCCCGCATCAGCTCCTTGAAGCGCGCCGCCCGCTGGATGGTCTCGGAGATCTGCTCCAGCCGGGTGGGCTTCACCAGGTAGTCGAAGGCTCCGTTCTTCATCATCTCAAGGCCCGTGGCGAGGTCGTTGTAGGCGGTGAGCATGATAACGGGGGTCAGGGGCTTCATGGTCCGGATCCTCGGCAAGGCTTCCCTGCCCGTGAGGACGGGCATGCGGATGTCCAGGAGGATGATGTCGGGCTCCCTCTCCATGCGTTCAAGAAGATCGATGCCTTCCTGCCCGTTGGTAGCCAGGGTGACCTGGTAGCCCAGACGCTCGAGGCCCAGGGATAACACCTTTCGTATCGCAGGATCGTCGTCAATGACGAGGATCGAATTTCGGATCATACCGTCCACTTTAAGCCTGCCCGGATGGCAAAACGATGCGCGAAGCTATCGCGGCTTGGCCCGCCGGGGAAAGAGGCGCGGAAGAAGGAAGGGCACTTCCTTACGATACGCGTCGTACCCTGAGAAGAGGCGGGGAAAAGCGTACTTATCTTGTATGACAATCAAGAGCAAGTCCAGCCCGATCATGAGGGAAACGGTGAAAAAATAGAGGTCCATGCCCCGCAAAAAGCCCACGGAGACGGCCAGGAAGCTGAACCACCAGAAGCCGGGGTGGCGGCAGAGGGAATAGCTGCCTTCCCGGACAGTCGCCTCGACGTCCAAGCCCAGGCGCCTGCGGTGGTAGGAAATCTCAAGGAACACCGACCATACCAGAAGAATGGCCGATACCAGGGCGAGGACGACAAGGGCTATCCTCAAGGCTTCGGCAAGGGGGAGATCCGAGCTTCCCTTGGCCGCGGAAGCCGGAGCGAGAGGCCAGGAAGGGTGGGGGGCGAAGACAAGAAGCCCAAGGGCCAGGGACACCAGCGCGTATCCTGCGCCGCGGATCCAGGCCTTTGCCTTGGAAGCCCGGCCATGGGGCGAAATGTCCGCGTGGATAAGAAGATAAAAACCGATAAGGGCGCACGAATTCAGTACCATTGCAGTATGCAGTATGATATAGTACCTTGAATTTTGCTAGATCCATGCCAAGCTTAGAGGATTCGAGATGATTTTGGACGCCTCGTCGTTGGTGCCGGCTCTCTCTTTTGTAATATATATACCCTTCACCCTCTTCGGCTTGTCCAGCCGGAAGGAAAAAGTCAATTTTTCATTCCTGATCTACATGGGCTTCATGGCGCTCTGGAGCTTCGGATCCTTCATGATGCACGCCAACGTAGCCTTCTTCACGCCCCTGTTCTGGAACCGCTTCATGCTCGTAGGCCTCCTGGGCGGCCCCATCTCCATCCTGGGCACCCTCATCTACCTGACGGGCACCGAGAAGCGCAGGTACAGGTATTTCCTCTACATAGGCTACCTCATCTACATCATCCTCCTCTACCTGAACTTCGCGGGAACCATCGTCTCCGACGCGGGCTTCAGGGGGACGGAATTCTACTACACCCTGGGGGAGGGAGCCTTCGTGGCCTATTCCCTCTCCTACTTCTACCTGATCCTCGCCCTTGTCCTCATGGCCAAGGAACTCTCCATAAGCAAGAACCGATTCAAGAAGAAGACCCTGCGCCTTGTGTCCTACGGCGTGGTCATCATGCTCGTGGGCATAGCCCTCAACCTCTACGAGCCGCTGGGCAAATATCCCATAGACCTTTTCACCGCCACCATCAACGCGGCGATCATCTTCTTCGCCGTATACAAGTACCGGCTGGTGAGCTATTCAGGCGTGGTCCTGAAGATAATCCTCACCATCTTCGTCACGGTCATCTCGGGCCTCATTTTCCTTTTCCTCTTCATCCCCATCTTCAAGCTGGACAGGAAGGTCCCCTTCCAGGACATCGTGGGGATCTCAATAGTCCTCGGGCTCATCTCATCCATCATCCTCTCCCCCTTGAGGTCGACGATCCTGAGTTTCCTCGAACGGGTGTATGGGGGGAAAACCTTCACCTACTACCAGAGCCTCAGGAACTTTTCGGCCAGCCTCACCTCAATCGTCGACCTCGAGATGCTGGGCAATCTCACCATCGACAAGATCACCTCCACCTTCAGCCTGGAGTGGGCCCTCATGCTCGTGAACGACTACGGCTCCCGGAACTTCAGGGTGGCCGCGGCGCACAACGTTCCCTTCGGGGACGAGATCCTCTCGGGCTACAACGATGGCATTGTCCTCCAGAAGGGGGATGAGCTCCTGAAGAGCCATGTGCTCCACCACCAGGGGGTGAAGAACGAGCAGGACCTCATAACCACCTTCCAAGGAACCTTGAAGGTCAATCTTGAGAGGGAGGGCGTGAAGGAGGTCCTGGGGGCGAGCCTCATCCTGCCCCTGCGGTTCAAGGAGAGGCTCAACGGGTTCATCATCCTGGGGCCCCGGTCGGACAAGGATTACTACAACCAGTACGACACGGAGATAATCCAGCTCCTTGGGGACCAGTGCTCCGTGGCCCTTGAGAACGCCATCACCTTCGAGAGGCTGAAGTTCCAGCAGAAGAGGCTCCAGCATATCAACAGCGAGCTGGCCATAAGCAGGAACAAGCTGGACGCCTTCTTCAACGGCATCACCACCCCCATCTCGATCCAGGACATCAACTACAACATAGTCACCGCCAACTACGCCGCCAGCAGGTATTTCGAAAAGCCCATGGACCAGCTCGTGGGATCGAAGTGCTACAAGGTGTTCTTCGACCGGGACAGGCCCTGCATAGAATGCATGGCCCAGGATTGCCTCTATACACGGCTGCCCTTCTCCGCCGAGCGCCAGGACTCCAAGGGCATCATCAATTTCTCCCTCAACTTCTACCCGATCCCGGTGCCCAAGGACTCTCCCCTGATCTTCCTCGAGTTCTTCCAGGACATCACCAAGCAGAAGACCCTCCAGGAGGAGCTCATCCAGTCCGAGAAGCTGGCGGGCATAGGGACCCTGGTCTCCGGCATCGCCCATGAGATCAACAATCCCTTGGGCGCCATCCTCGGCACCGCGGACCTCATGCTGCCGGAGACCCAGGACGGGACGAGGCTGCACGAGTATACCCAGGACATAGTCCGGTACGCCCAGGACGCCGCGGAGGTCATCCGGGACCTCATGGTCTACTCGCGCAAGAACCGATCCACGCCCGAGATGGCCAACGTTGTCCAGATCGTGGAGAATTCACTCAAGCTCGCGATGCGCGGCATAGACTTCGGGAACATAACGATCAGGAAGGACTACAACCAGACCAGCGAGGTACAGGTCAACTCCACGGAGCTCCAGCAGGTGTTCCTCAACCTCATCGTGAACGCGGTCCAGGCGATGAACGGCGACGGCATCCTCACCCTTTCGGTCTCCCAGGAGGACTTCGACATCATCGTCAACGTGAAGGATACGGGGAAAGGGATCGAAAAGGAGAACATGGACAAGGTCTTCAATCCCTTCTTCACCACCAAGGAGCCAAGGGCGGGAACGGGGCTGGGCCTCAGCATCGCCCACCATATCGTGTCCAAGATCGGCGGCCGGATCGTCCTGGATTCGAAGGAAGGGGTGGGCACGACCTTCACCATCATCCTGCCCGCGGCGAACCAGGAGCGGAACCGCGTCAGGTTCATCCACGCCAAGGACACCAGGGAGATCGAGGACAGCTTCTTCATCCAGCGCAAGGTCCTCGTGGGGGAAAAGGGCTACCAGGAGGAGACGATACGCCGGAGGCAGGACGAGATGGCCTTCCATGTCCTGGCCTACAAGGGCCTGCAGCCCGTGGGAACGACGACCCTCCATCTTTCCACCGACGGGGATCCCATTCCCATCCAGGCGAATTTCGATATCACGAAGTACCTGGACGGAGGCACCTTCGCGGAGATCGACCGCCTGGCGGTGGTGAAGGAAGAGCGTGGATCCATCATTCCCTTCAGCATCATGACCATCGCGTACCTCTACGCCCGGGCCAAGGGGGCGAGGAAGATATTCCTCGATGTCTTCACCGACGAGGGCAGGCTCATAAAGATGTACGAGAAGCTGGGCTTCTCCATCATCGGCTACTACAACAAGCCGCTTTCCTGCACGGTGATGATGATGGACCATCCCTCGGGCTACGAGACCCAGGCTTCGCGGATGGAGCATTTCGTAAAGCCCTTCTTCTCGCGCCTCATTCCGAAGATCGACTTCAAGGGTGAGGAGAGGGAAGCCCTGATGGGCGTGGTGGATTCGATCCGGGCCAAGTTCCCCAAGGAGAAGGAGGGCGAAGCCTCCCCTTCCGAAGAGGAAATGGGCCGGTAGGCTTTCAGTCCTTGTATTCCGCGGGCGCGCCTACGGTCGCGGACCTGTAGATCCCCTCCATGAGCTTCACGGTCTCCCTCCCAGCCTCGCCCGGCACTGCGCAGGGCTTGCCCTCAGCCAAGGCCCTGGCGAAATCGTCGATCTGAAGGCCGAAGAAATGCCATGTGGGATCCACTTTCGCGAAATACGCCGCGTCCTCTGACTTCCATTGGTCCAAAAGGCCCTCCTGGCCGGGAACCGTCCAGAGATCGTTGTAGGGCGGCTCCAGGACTCCGCTCATTCCCGCTATGAACATGGCGCCCCCGTCGGTCTGGACGCCCGCCGAAGCTCCCGAGCTCCCGTGGACGTGGACCTTGGCGTAGATTCCCGGCTTTTGGGAGTTGGAGATGAGGATGGAAGCCAGGGCTCCCGAGGCGAAGCGCACCGTGGCCGAGGCGGAATCCTCGACTTCTATATAAGGGTGGTTAACGTTGGCCCAGGCGCCGAAGACGGATCGGACAGGGCCTAGGAACCAGGCCAGGAGGTCCAGCTGGTGGGGGGCTTGGTTCACGATGACTCCCCCTCCCTCGCCGTCCCAGGTGCCGCGCCAGGGATCGGAGCGGTAGTAGGCTTCGTCCCTCCAACCCAGTATGGTGGCCTGGCCCAGCATGGGCCTTCCTAAAAGGCCATGGTCTATGGCTGCGCGGATGCGGCGGGTGGAGGGGTACCAGCGCCGCTGGCTCACCACCCCCAGGGCGAGACCCCGGGCCTTGGCGGCGGCGATCATGGCATCAGCGTCGGAGACCTTGAGGGCCATGGGCTTTTCCACCAGCACATTGAGGCCAGCCGCCAATGATTCCAGGGCGTGGGCGGCGTGGAGGGGGTGGGGGGTTGTGATGAGGACGGCGCGGGCATGGTCCTTGCGGGCCATCTCTTCGGGGTTGGCGCGGGCGGGCACGCCCCAGCGCCGGGCGAAGCGCTCCGCCTTCGCCGCGTCCCTGCCGCATACCGAGGCGAGGACAGCGGTCTCGGAGGCCGCGAGCGCCTTGGCGTGAAGCTCCGCCACCTTGCCGTATCCATAGATGCCGACCTTGAGCTTTTCCATGCCTTTCCTCCCCGACAGCGCCTTATGGCTCGAGCACAACCTTGAGCAGCCCCGGTTCCCGCCTGTAGAGGCGGTCGAACCAGGAGGCTCCCTCGGAAAGCGGGGCCACGGCGCTCACGATCGATCCAGCCTTGATCTTGCCCTTTGAAAGGAGGTCGAGGACGAATGGATACTCGCCCGCCATCGCGCAGGAGCCCAGGAGGGCTATCTGCCTGGTCACCACGGCCTGCAGGGGGATGGCGACCTTGGGGCTCACGTTTCCGATGAGGGTGACCGAACCGCCCTTCCGGACCGAGGAGATTGCCGTGGCGATCGGGGCCTCCGCCCCGACAGCCTCGAAGACCCGGTCCAGGCCCCTGCCGGAGCCGCAGGCCAGGACAGCTTCCTTCGATGAAGGATCCGCGGGGTCCAAGGCGAGGTCGGCCCCCGCCGCCAGGGCGGCCTTGCGCCTCTCGGGGTCCGTGTCGAAGGCCGCTATGGTGGATGAGGAGTTCGCCCTGAGGATCTGGATGAGGAGGAGCCCTATGAGTCCCGCGCCCACCACCCCCAGGCTGTCGCCCAGGGCCATGGGGGTTATGGCAGCAGCGTGGGCCGCCACGGCGGCGGGTTCCGCGATCGAGGCGGAGACGAAGTCAAGGGCATCGGGCATGGGATAGAGTATCCGCTCGGGCACGACCACGTATTCCGCGAAGGTGCCGTCCCTGCGGTAGTCGCCGCATGAAACCCCCAGCACCCGGCGGTTGTCGCAAAGGTTTACCTCGCCGCGGCGGCAGTGGAAGCAGGTTCCGCAGAACTCGGTTGAATCGAAGGTGACCCTGTCTCCCACGCGGTAGCCCCGGACCGCCGCCCCGGTTTCGACGATCACGCCCGAGGCTTCGTGGCCCATTACCAGGGGCGGTATCCGGCGGCCCGTGGATCCGTCCAGGCCGTGCACGTCGGATCCGCAGATCGCCGCCGCCTTGACCCTGATGATCACATCCTCAGGCCCCCGAAGGGCGGGGTCCGGGTAATCCCTGAAGACCAGCTTCTTGTATTCCTCAAGCACGAGGGCTTTCATCGCATCTCCTTGTCCGCCGCTCCGCTTCGCGGGGCGGCAAAGGCGTGCGGCGCCGCGCGGCAGGGCGCGGCGCCCCTTGACGGTTCAGCGCTGTATCCGGGCCGATCCGCCCTTGGCGAAGGCCTGGACCTGGTCCAAGGTAGCCATGGTGGTGTCGCCGGGGAAGGTTGTGAGCAGGGCTCCGTGGGCCCATCCCAGGTTCAAGGCCTCCTGGGGCTCCTTTCCTTCCAATAGGCCGTAGATGAGGCCGGCGGCGAATCCGTCTCCTCCCCCGACCCTGTCGTAGACATCGAGTTCGGCGGTGGGAGCGGCGTAGCGCTTGCCGTCCAGCCAGAGCACGGCGCTCCAGAGGTGGCGGTTGGTGGACTTCACCTCCCGCAAGGTGGTGGCCACCGCCTTCACGTTCGGCCAGCGGGCCGTGACTTCCTCGATGGTATGGTAGAAGGCTTCCGGGTCGAGCTTGTCCGCCGACTTGATGTCAGGACCTTTGAGTCCAAGGCCCAGCTGGAGGTCTTCTTCGTTTCCCACCAGCACGTCGACCTGCTCTGCTATCCTGCCCAAGGTTTCCGCGGCGGAGCTCTGGGAGCCGTTGGCCGCCCAGAGCTTGGCCCGGTAGTTCAGGTCGAAGGAAACCACGGCCCCGGCCTTTTTCGCGGCCTTCATGGCGTCGATCACGAACTCCGGGGTGGTGGGGGAAAGGGCGCAGAATATCCCGCCGGAATGGATCCAGCGCAGGCCGGGGGAAAACACCTTTTCCCAATCGAAGTCGCCGGGCTTGAGCATGGCCGCGGCTTCGTTGGCGCGGTTGTAGAAGACCACGGGAGCCCGCACGCCCTGGCCCCGGTCAGACCAGACCTGGGCGATGTTCGGTCCGCGCACCCCGTCGTGCTTGAAGCGCTTGTAGATTCCCTTGACGTTCATCTTCCGCACTTCCGCCTCGACCTTCGCCCCTATGGGATAGTCCACCATGGCGCTCGCGACGGCGGTATTTTGGCCGAAGCAGCGGGCGAGGTTCGCGGCTACGTTGAATTCGCCGCCGGATACGTGGATCTGATAGTTGTCCGCGAATCCGAAGGGCACTATCCCGGGGTCGAGCCTGGTGACCAGGGCGCCCAGTGCCAGGAAATCGATGCTTCCGTCTTTCTTCGCCGGTATGTTCAATCCGCTCATTCCGTTCTCCTTGCTATCTCAGACCGTGTAGGTGGAGGCCGAGGTGGTGCCGCCGTGGCCGGTCCAGTTGGTATGGAAGAATTCTCCCCTTGGCCTGTCTATTCGCTCGTAGGTGTGGGCGCCGAAATAATCCCTCTGGGCCTGGAGGAGGTTGGCGGGAAGCCTGGCCGTCCTCATCCCGTCGTAATAGGAGAGGGCGGAATAGAGGGCGGGGGCGGGGATACCCGAGGCGGCGCATTCGGCCGCCACCTTCCTCCAGCTCTCCTGGCTGGCGGCGAGCTTGTCAGCGAAGTAGGGGGCCAGCATCAAGTTCCGCAGGGACTTGTCCGCGTCGAAGGCTTCCTTGATCTTGCCAAGGAAGGCGGAGCGTATGATGCAGCCTCCCCTCCACATGAGGGCGATGGAGCCGAAATCAAGGGTCCATCCGTATTCCTTGGCCGCCTCGGCCATGAGAAGGAAGCCTTGGGCGTAGGACACGACCTTGGCGGCGTAGAGGGCGGCGCCCAGGTCGCGGATGAAGGCCTTCCTATCCCCCGAGAAGGGTTTCGCCTTGGGCCCCGCGAGGATACCCGAGGCCACGACCCTTTCGTCCTTGGCGGCGGAAAGGCAGCGGGCGAAGACGGACTCGCCTATGAGGGTGAGGGGGACGCCGAAGTCCAGGGCCGCGATGCCCGCCCATTTTCCCGTTCCCTTCTGGCCCGCGGTGTCCAGGATCTTGCCCACCAGGGGGCTACCGTCCTCGTCCTTGTACCTGAGGATGTCGCGGGTGATCTCCACGAGGTAGGAATCCAAATCCCCCTCGTTCCAGGCTGCGAAGATGTCTCCCATCTCGTCCTCGGTCATCCCCAGCCTGTCGCGCA
Source organism: Spirochaetota bacterium (assembly GCA_040757435.1). Lineage (GTDB taxonomy): Bacteria > Spirochaetota > Spirochaetia > Treponematales > Rectinemataceae > VKGY01. The sequence continues at coordinate 16,848 of JBFLXC010000032.1, forward strand.
TGATTTGGTAGACTTCGGTGATGAGCTGCATGTCCCCGTATTCGATGCCGTTGTGGACCATCTTCACGAAGTGCCCGGCGCCGTCGGAGCCCACCCAGTCGCAGCAGGGGCTGCCGTCCTCGACCTTGGCGGCGATGGCCTGGAAGATCGGCTTGATATGGGGCCAAGCCTCGGGCGATCCGCCCGGCATCATGGACGGACCGTTGAGGGCTCCTTCCTCTCCTCCCGAGACGCCGGAGCCTACGAAGAGATACCCTTTCTCGGAGAGCTCCTCGTGCCGCCTCATGGTATCCTGGTAGTTGGAGTTTCCCCCGTCTATGATGATGTCGCCCTTGTCCAGGTGGGGCAGAAGCTGGGCTATGGTCTCGTCCACCGCCTTGCCCGCCTTGACCATGATCATGACCTTCCGGGGTGAGGAGAGCATGCCCGCTAGCTCGGCGAGCCCGTGGGCGCCCAGGATCCTCTTGCCCGCTCCGCGGCCCGAGACGAAGTCGTCGACCTTGCTGGTCGTCCTGTTGTACACCGCCACGGAGAATCCCTTGGATTCCATATTGAGGACGAGGTTTTCGCCCATGACCGCGAGGCCTATCAATCCGATGTCAGCTTTCATGCTTCCTCCTGTGTTCCTTTTGTCTATGGTTCATAGCCTGCGTCCGGCTATCGCTTCCCTCATTTTGTCCATGTTCTCAAGCCCCTTGCTCTCCAAGGCCTCCATAGCCGCTATGTACAGGGCGTCGATGATCGCAAGGTGGGCGATGCGGGCCGAAAACGCCTCGGAGATGACCGTGGCGCCCGGAGCCCCCGCAAGCAGGACATAGGCCGCGCGGCGCGCCAGGGGAGACCGTGGATAGGTTGTGATGGCGGCCACTTCGCAGCCCCGTCTGTCAAGCTCGTCCACGATGGCCAGGGTGTCCTTGTTGGTGCCCGTATGGGATATGACCAAGGCCAGGTCCCCTGGTCCCGATTGGCTTGCCATCATGAGCTGGAGATGGTAGTCGGCGGCGGTCTGGCAGTGTATCCCGGACCGGATGAACTTGTGGACCGCGTCCGCGGCGACCAGGCCCGAGCCGCCGATCCCGAAGATGTAGAGCACCTGGGCTTGGCAGGCTTTCCTCGCGACATGCTCCAAGGCGGATTCGTCCACCAGCCGCTCCGTCATCTCCAAGGCTGATTTCGCGGCGGTGAAGGACAGTGCCACCGGGCTCAAGGCTGAATTTAGGGATGTCTCGAAAATCCGGGACTCCGGGGCGAGGGTTTCCGTCGCCAATGCGATCCTGAACTCCTGGTAGCCTTCATAGCCGAGTTTTTTGACGAAGCGGAGCAGGGTCGAGACGGAAACCCCGATTTCCGATGCCAGCTCGTCGATGCTGGGGTGGACGGACCGCTCCGGATTGGCCAGGATGTAGTGGCCGACCCGCTTCTCCTTGGCGCTGCAGGTTTCGATGCACGAATGGATGAGGTACATGCAGCTTGCCTTCTGAGGAGCTTGGGCCATAGGATAAAGTATAATGTGGAAAAAATTATCTTTCAACTGGCAAAAAGTTTCAGAGAACAACCTTGACGGAGGAAAAAAAGAATAAGATACTTGTTGGAGGTTTGACCTAGTTCAAACAGAGAATGAAAGGAGGCTTTCATGAAAGTCAAAGTCACTGCCGTATTGCTGGCCCTGGTCCTTGTCCTGGGGGCCGGCGCCCCCGCCCACGACAACCCGGGGCAGCGCGCGCACCCTATGGAGAGCTTCTCAAGGCCGCCATCCCCGAGTATGAAAAAGCCACGGGCGTAAAGGTCAACGTGGAAAGCCTCCAGGAGAGCCAGCTTACCACCAAGCTCACCACGGAATTCGCCACCAACTCTTCCTCCGCGGACGTGTTCATGACCCGTCCCCTCCAGGAAGGAAAGATGTTCTACAAGAACGGCTGGTACGAGCCCCTGACCACCTACGATTTCTCCGACTACCCCTCGAGCGCGATGGGTGTGGCGAAATTCGGCAACAAACCCTACCTCGTCCCCCTCGTCACCGAGTGGCAGGTTCTCTACTATCGCAAGGACCTCTTCAAGAAAGCCGGCATCGCCGTTCCCAAGACCTTCGCCGAGCTCGAAGCGGCCGCCAAGGCCCTTGATTCCAACGAAGTGGCCGGGTTCGCCTCCCGCGGCAAGGGCGCTGCCGCCGTAACCCAGCTCTCCAGCTACATCTATGGATACGGCGGAGCTTACCTCGACAAGGGCGTCGCCGTATTCGATTCCAAGGAAGCCCTGGACGCCGTCCGCTTCTACGGCAAGCTCCTTGCCCTCTACGGGCCCAAGGGCGTGACCTCCATGTCCTGGGAAAACATCATGCCCCTCGTCCAGGCCGGCAAGGTAGCCATGTGGACGGACGCCTCCGTCTTCTACGGCCAGATCGTAGACCCTGCCAAGAGCCAGGTGGCCGCGGCTGATCTCGGCATCGCCAACATGCCCGCCGGACCCAAGGCCAGCAATCCCTTCTTTGTCGTCTCCTGGGGCATGGCCGTGGCCCGCCAGTCCAAGAACAAGGCCCTGGCCATGGATTTCATCAAGTGGGCCACCAGCGCCGACCTCGCGAAGAGAGCCCTCGGCGTCGCCAACATTCCGATGTCGCGCAACTCTGCGTGGGCCGATGCCTCCGTCGTCGCCAAGGCCAATCCCGAACTTGTGGCCACCCAAGCCTACGCGGCTAAGAACGGCAACCCCTTCGACAGGCCCTACATGAGCGCCGTGGGCAACGCCCGCGACCTCATCGGCGAAGTCATCATCGAGTCCATCAACACCGCAGGAACCTCCACCAAGCTCGCCGACCTGGCCAAGCAGAAGGTCAAGGCGGTGAACGAGCTTCTCGAGGACACGGGGGAATACGGCGTCTTCTAAAGAGCCTTCGACTCTTTTCTCGTCCGATCTTTTTAAAAGCCGAGGGGCGGAGCGATCCGCCCCTTTTCATCCCCCACCGAACCGGGAGAATCCAATGAACAAAGGCAGTTTCGTAGAGCGCAACATCAGGGTGCTCTTTCCCTTGCCCGCCGTGGCCTTCGTGATGGTGATGATGCTTTTCCCCGTCCTCTACACCCTGTTCCTTAGCTTCACCAACTGGAACCTCACCTCAGGCATGCCCCTGCGCTTCTCCTGGTTCAGGTCCTATGCCCGCGTCCTGGGGGAGCCCAGGTTCATCGACGCCGTGGGACGGACCTTTTCCTTCACCGCCTTGGCCGTGGCCGTGGAGACCGTCCTCGGGCTAGCCCTGGCACTCCTTCTCCACCGTGATTTCAAGGGCAAGGCGGTCATGAAGCTGATCCTTCTCCTTCCGCTTGTGGCTACCCCCGTAGCGATAGGAATCGTGTGGAACCTTTTCTTCGATCCCACCATCGGCCTCGCGAACTTCGTCCTGAGCACCATGGGCATACCGCCTTCCGCCTGGGTTTCCAGCCCCGAGACTGTCATACCTTCCCTGGCTCTCGTCGACATATGGCAATGGACCCCCATGATCACCCTCATCGTCCTGGCGGGATTGGCGGCCCTTTCTCCGGAGCCCTACGAATCCGCCAGGGTGGACGGGGCGAACAGCCTACAGATCTTTTCCAAGATAACCCTGCCCATGATTGCCCCGACCCTCCTCACCGCCATGATCCTGCGTTCGGTGGACGCCCTCAAGACTTTCGACATCATCTACGCCATGACCGGGGGCGGCCCGGGCTACGCCTCTGAGACCTTGAACGTCATGGCCTTCAAGTACAGCTTCGAATACTTCAGGATGGGGCAATCCTCGGTCATACTTGTCTTCCTGTTCCTGCTGGTGCTCCTCCTGAGCATGGTCATCATGCGCCTTCGGGCCCGGTTCGAACTCTAGGAGGCGGCGATGAAGACATCCTTCGCCCGCAAGGCGGGTTTCACAGTCCTTTTGCTAGGAATCGCCGTTCCCGTGCTCTTTCCCTTCTTCTGGATGCTCGGCTCCTCCTTCAAGACCCAGGTGGACATAGTCTCCTGGCCCCCCAAGCTGCTCTTCACCCCCATCCTGGACAACTACGTCAAGGTGTTCGCCGAACAGAACTTCCTCAAGTACTTCGTCAATTCCTCAGTTATCGGCGTCACCGCCGTAGCCTTCTCCTTGCTCCTCGGCCTTCCTGCGGCCTATTCC
>JBFLXC010000033.1:0-20885 GCA_040757435.1 Spirochaetota bacterium
GATCGTCGCCCTCGGACTTTCCAGGACCTTCCAGAACATACGCCTCTTCCCCAAGATGAGCGTGCTGGACAACGTGCGCACAGCCCTCCACGCCTCGGGCTCCTGCGGCCTTGTCGAAGCCTTCCTCCAATGGCCCTGGACGGTCAGGCCCGAGGAACGGCGCCTGGAGGACAAGGCCAGGGAGATCCTCCGCTCCGTGGGCCTCGAGGACCAAGCGCGGGCCCTGGCGGGCACCCTACCCTACGGGCTCCAGCGCAAGCTGGAGATCGGGAGGGCCCTGGCCCTCAATCCCAAGGTCCTGCTCCTCGACGAGCCGGCGGCGGGGATGAACCCCAAGGAGTCGGAGGATCTGGTCGCCCTGATCCGGAGCATCCGGGATTCAGGGGAAATCGCCATCGTCCTCATCGAGCACCACATGGATGTGGTCATGGGCCTCTGCCACCGCATCGCGGTCTTGAATTTCGGCCGCAAAATCGCCGAGGGCGATCCCCAGACCATCCAGAAGGATCCTGCGGTCCTCAAAGCCTATCTTGGAGACAAGGCCTATGCTGCTAAAGGTTGAGGGCTTGAATGTGTATTACGGCGAGGCGATCCACGCCTTGCGCGATCTCTCCTTCGGCATCGGCCAGGGAGAGATCGTATCAATCATCGGCGCCAACGGCGCGGGCAAATCCACCCTGATGTGGACCCTGGTGGGCCTTCTCAAGCCCCGGTCCGGCTCGATCCTCATGGATGGGAAGGCGATCCGCCCCATACCCCACCTGGCCGTGGCCGAGGGCATCGCCCTGGTGCCCGAACGGCGGAGGCTCTTCCCCAACCTGACGGTGAAGGAGAACCTGTCCTTGGGCGGATACCTGAGGAAGGACCGCTCTGGCCTGGCCAGGGACAGGGACTACGTGTTCCAGCTTTTCCCCATCCTCAAGGAACGGCTGGCCCAGTACGCGGGCACCCTCTCGGGAGGCCAGCAGCAGATGCTCGCCATCGGCCGGGCCCTCATGTGCAAGCCAAGGCTCCTTCTCCTGGACGAGCCGTCCTTGGGCCTCGCGCCCGTCCTTGTGGACCAGGTCTTCGCCGCGATCCAGGACATCGCCTCCACGGGAACCACCATCCTCCTTGTCGAGCAGAACGCCCTTGAGGCCTTGCGGATCTCCAGCCGCGCCTATGTGCTGGAGGTGGGGCGCATCGTGCTGGAGGGAAGCGGCGCGGAGCTCCTGGACAACACCATTGTCCGCGAAGCATATTTGGGGAAGCTGGGAAACCAGACACCCTGAGGGAGGACCTGATGCTATTCCGCGATGTTCCGCGCTACGACCTGGGCTTTTCGCCGACGCCGATCCACCCCCTGCCGCGGCTTTCCGCCGCCCTGGGCGGACCTGAGCTTTGGATAAAGCGGGACGACCAGACAGGCCTCGCGGGGGGAGGAAACAAGACCCGAAAGCTGGAATTCAGCCTCGGGGAAGCCCTTGCCCGGGGGGCGGACACCCTCGTGACCCTCGGAGGAGTCCAGTCCAACCACTGCAGGCAGACCGCCGCCGCGGCCGCCCGGGCTGGCCTTTCCTGCGTCCTTGTGCTGAGAGGGGAGGCCCCGGCGGAAAGGAACGGCAACCTCCTTTTGGACCATCTATTGGGCGCCCAGGTGGTGTTCTCGGGCGGAATGACAAGGGAGGAGAAAGCCCGGGAAGTCCTGCACGGGCTCGCCTCCAAGGGCAGGAAGCCCTTCCTCATTCCCCTTGGAGCCTCCGACGAATACGGAGCCCCGGGCTATGTCCTGGCGGCCCGGGAGCTGGCGGACCAGTTCAAGACCCTGGGCTTCGTCCCGGACCGCCTCGTCCTCGCATCAAGTTCCTGCGGCACCCAGGCGGGCCTCTGCCTGGGATTCAAGGCCCTGGGGGAAAGGCGGATGAGGGTCACGGCGATCAACATAGACTCAAAGCTTCAAGAGCTTCAGGAGACCGTGGCCGGCTTGGTTGGGAAAACCGCCCGGCGCCTGTCCCTGGACGTGGACGTAAAGCCCCAGGAAGTGCTGGGCTACGACGGCTACCTGGGAGGCGGCTACGCAGTCCTCGGCGCTCCTGAAACCGAAGCCATAGGGCTCGCCGCCCGGACCGAAGGACTCCTCCTCGATCCCGTCTATACGGGCCGGGCCATGGCCGGCCTCGTGGACCTGGTCCGAAAGGGCGAATTCGCCAAGGGCGAGAGGATACTCTTCCTCCACACCGGCGGCTCCCCCGCCCTGTACGCCTACGCAAGCCAGCTCCTGGAGGATCACGCGGCTTCCAAAGCGGCGGGCTATGCGGCCGGAGGCAGGAAATGAGCCGCGAAGCCATCCCCTTCGCCAAGATGTCGGGCTTGGGCAACGATTTCATCATCGTGGACAACAGGGATGAGGTCCTGGGGGACCTCGATCCATCCTACCTCGCCTCAAAGCTCTGCACGCCCCGGCTTTCCATAGGAGCCGACGAACTCATGGTCCTGGAAGCCCCGAAATCCGGGGGAAACCTCTTCATGCGCACATTCAACCCCGACGGCCAGGAAGTGAAGATGTGCGGCAACGCCTCGCGCTGCGTCGCCCGCTACGCCGTGCGGAAGGGCATCGCCCCCGAACGCCTTGTCATCGAAACCTTGGGCGGACCCGTCAGGGCCTTCGTGGAGAAAGACATGATCAGGGTGGGGCTGTCGGTCACCGCCGGACCCGAGAGCATGGACATCCAGGCCGCAGGCAAGGATTTCAAGATCCAATGGCTCGAGATAACCGGCGCGCCCCACGCCGTTGTTCCCTATACCGATGTCTTCCAGGCCGGGGACTCCGCCATCCACGAGCTGGGTTCGGCGATCCGCTGGCACGCCCGCTTCCCCCAGGGGACCAACGTGAATTTCGTGGAGATAAAGGGCCGCGGATCCCTGGACCAGAGGACCTTCGAGCGCGGGGTCGAGGGAGAGACCTTGGCCTGCGGAACCGGCGCCACCGCCTCGGTCCTGGGTCTCTCGCGCCTAGGGCTTTTGGATTCCCCCGTGTCGGTGCGCACCCGGGGAGGGGAACTCCAGGTTTCCTTTGTTAAGGAGAAGGACGGCTTCAGGGAAATCTTCCTTGGCGGCGAGGCGCGCTTCATCGCGGAAGGGAGCATAGACCCCGAAGCCTGGTCGTTCTAGCCGAGGATCCTCGCCTCCTCCACCAGGGCGAGGACCAGGTCCCTCGCCTTGGCCAAGTCCTCGACGGCTATGTACTCCTCCATGGTGTGGGCCTTGTGCATCCCTATGCCCAGGGTAACGGTTGGCAAACCCTTTTCGTTGTAGATGTTGGTGTCGCTGCCCCCTCCGGTCGAAACGGAGATTCCCCGGAAACCCAGCCTAAAGGCCGCCGCCTTGGCGCAGCGCACCGCCGGGGAATCCGCCTGCGCCTTGAAGGCCGAATACGTCCTTTCGCTCTTGAATTCCACGGAAGCGTCCATCGAGGCGGCGGCCCTTTCGAAGCACTCCTTCATGTGGGCCACCTGGGCGTCCAGCTTGGCATCGTCGAGGCTCCTCGCCTCGGCCGTCAGGCGCACCAGGGCGGGAATGATGTTCGTAGCCCCGCCTCCCTCTATGCTTCCTATGTTCGCCGTGGTCTCCTCGTCGATCCGGAACAGGCGCATCTCGGACACCGCCTTGGCCGCCAGGTAGATGGCGCTGATTCCTTTTTCCGGCGAAACCCCGGCGTGGGCCTCCTTCCCGTGGACGAGGATCTCCATCTTTTCCTGGGCCGGCCCCTGGACCACCAGGTCGCCCACCTCGCCCCCTGAATCCAGCACGAAGGCCATCCTGGCCTCAAGGCTTCCAAGGTCCAGGTGTTTCGCCCCCCGGAGCCCGATCTCCTCGCAGGTGGAGAAAACCGCCTCCACCGTCCCATGGGGCAGATTCCCTTCCTTGATGACCTTGAAGGCCTCCACGATGGCCGCTATGCCCGCCTTGTCGTCGGCCCCCAGGATGGTGGTCCCGTCGCTCCTCACCACCCCTCCTTCCACCACGGGCTTTATGCCCCTTCCCGGCTTCACCGTATCCATGTGGGCGCTGAGCATCAGGGGCATCCCCTGGCCGCCCTTGAGCCGGGCTATGAGGTTGCCTGTCTGGCTTCCCGTCCGGGGGGCGGAATCGTCTGTCCACACCTCCAGGCCCAAATCCTTCAGTTCCTGGGCGAGCATGGCGGCGAAGCCGCCTTCCGACAGGCTCTCCGAATCAACGCCGATGTAGCGCAGGAATCTCTCCAGAATCAGCTGAGTTCCGTCCATAGTGCTTTTCTCCTTCGGTCCGTTCATCGGTCTTTCCTTGAATACAGCTTGATAAGAGCCTGGGTCCCATCGTCCTCCAAGCCCAAGGCCGCCATTTCCTCGTAGAGCCCAAGGACGGTCCTGACCATGGGCAGTTCGATCCCCCGCTCCCGCATCTCCCCGTCGATGATCTTCATGTCCTTGATAAAATGCTTGATGAAAAAGCCCGGGGCGAAGTCCCCCTTGAGGGCCCGGGGCGCCATGTTGGCCAGCTGCCAGCTTCCCGCCGCGCCGCCCCCTATGGCTCCCAGCATCTTGTGGGGATCGAGGCCCACCTTCGCCGCGTAGGCCAGGGCTTCGGTATAGGCTGCCGTGGCGCCCGCCACGGCTATCTGGTTGGCCGCCTTGGCGTGCTGCCCGAAACCCGCGGGCCCCAGGTAGGTGATGCTTTTCCCCATGGCCTCGAAAAGGGGAAGGACAGCCTTGAAATCCTCCTCGTCCCCACCCGCCATGATGGCCAAGGTGGCGTTCCGGGCCCCGGAATCCCCCCCCGAGACCGGGGCGTCCAGGACCTTAAGCCCCCGCCTCCCGCCGTCCTCGTGGAGCCTTACGGCCAAGGAGGGGGCGGAAGTGCTCATGTCCACCACATAGGCGCCGGGAGATGCGGAGTCCAGGATTCCTCCAGGGGCGTAGAAGCTCTCCTCCACATCCTTGGGGTAGCCTACCATGAGGAAGATGAATTCGCTTCCCGAGACCGCCTCGGCTATGCTTGCCGCGGCCTTCATGCCCGTTTCCCTGGCCAAGGCCTCGGCCTTTTGGGGGCTGCGGTTGTAAAGCGTCACGGCATGCCCCTTGGCCGCCAGATGCCTGGCCATGGAGGAGCCCATGACGCCCGTACCGATCCACGTTATCTTGCCCATCTTCGAATCCCCTTTTCCGCCATTGGTTTCTCCGCTTCGGACTATAGCGCCATTAAACAATATCGCGGCGATTTTTTCCATCCGAAGCTTGACGGAGATTTTCCTATCCCGTAGGCTTCGCTCACCATGAGAAGGGAAGAAAAAACCTTGGCCCGGGACGCCGCCGTCCTCCTCATCGTTTTGTTCGGCATAGTAAGCCTTTTCGCCGACATGAACTACGAAGGAGGAAGGAGCGTCGTCGGCCAGTACCTCAAGCTTCTGGGCACCAGCGCCTTCGCCCTGGGCATCGCCGCGGGCTTCGGGGAATTCGTCGGCTACGCCCTCCGCCTCATCTCCGGTTCCATAGCCGACAGGACGAGGAAGTATTGGCTCCTCATCATCCTCGGCTATGTCGTCCAGCTTTCCTCCCTGCCCCTTTTGGCCTTCGTGCGCGGCTGGGAGCTGGCCGTGGCATTCCTCTTCCTTGAGCGCGTGGGCAAGGCGATCCGAAAACCCGCCCACGACGCGGTGATCTCATTCGCCGCCAAGCAGACAGGCTCCGGCTTCGGATTCGGGCTCCACGAAGCCATGGACCAGATAGGAGCCTTCCTAGGTCCGGCCCTGTTCTCCGCCCTCCTCTTCGCCGGCCCCGACGCCGCCACCCTTGCGGGCTACAGGAAGGGGCTCCTTTTCCTCTTTATCCCCGCCGCGCTCGCGGTTGGGATAACGATCTTCTCCCGCTTCGTATTTCCCCATCCCGAAAGATTCGAGCTCAAGCACAGCGCCCCTGAGATAGGCACCAAGGGCTACTCCCGTTCCTACTGGACCATCGTGCTGGCGGCGGGCCTGTTGGCGGCGGGCATCACGGACTTCCCCCTCATAGGTCTCCACCTGAAAAAATCAGGCGCCTTCACGGAGGCGGCCATACCTCTCCTCTACTCGGGAGCCATGGCCGTGGACGCCGCGGCCGCCCTGGTGTTCGGCAGGCTCTACGACCGCTTCGGCCTCAAGGCCCTCGCGGGATTGTTCATAGCCGAAGTGTTCACCGCCCCCTTGGTCTTCCTAGGCCCCTTCTGGATGATCCTCGCAGGCATGGCCCTTTGGGGCGTGAGCGTAGGAACCCAGGAATCCATCCTCAAGGCGGCGATAGGCGACAGGGTGGGCGCTGAAAAGCGCGCCCGGGCCTTCGGCCTCTTCAACACCGCCTTCGGCCTGTTCTGGTTCGCAGGGAGCGCCGTCATTGGCCTTCTCTACGACAAGTTCGGTCCCCTGCCCATGGTTGTGTTTTCCGTCGCCGTCCAAGGCGCCGCCCTCCTGGTCTTCCTACGGCTTGTACGCGCGGAAGGCGCGGCGAAGGCGGGCTGATATTTTCCGCTTGCAAGAAATGGAGAACCCAGGTAACATATGACATCTGACAACAGACGATCCAGAAGCCGAGGGGATTCAATGGACGGATCAGGACGAAGGGCCCAGGCGGTGGCCGAGCAGCTCAAGGCCCTGGTGCGCGAAGGGGTCAAGAAGCCCGGGGACAAGCTCCCCAACGAACTCGACTTATGCCGGGAATTCTCCGTGTCCCGGCCCACCCTTAGGGAAGCGGTGAAATACCTGCTCTCCCAAGGGATCCTTGAGATCCGCCGCGGGAAGGGCACCTACGTGGCCGCCCTTCCCGGGGTTCCCCAGGACCCCCTGGGGCTCGACTTCCTCACCGATCCCGACCTCCGCCTTTCACTCATCGAGGCACGGCTCATCATCGAGCCTGGGGTGGCGAGGCTCGCCGCCAGGAACACCTCCGAGGCGGACATCGCCGCCATCGGAAAGAGCGTGAAGGACATGGAGGAAATCGTCTACGAGGGGAAGCTGGGCCTCAACGCCGAGCTGGACTTCCACCGCAGCGTCGCCGAGGCAACGAAAAACCCCGTGATCATGCGCCTCGTGCCTGTCATCGTCGATTCGATCATCAAGACCTACAAGGAAACCCCGCGCAGCAGCGCCGACCACCGCTTCGCCCTAGAGGAACACCGCAGGATCTTCGAAGCCATCGAATCCAGGAACCCAGAGGAAGCCTTCGCCCGCATGAGGGCCCATCTTGAGGCGAGCTACGAAAGGACGGTGGCCAAGCGGGCAGCGATGGCTAGAACAGATTCCCCCGGGAATCAAAGGCGAGATCCCTAGGCGGTCCCAGGATCTTCAGGCGCGGATCCCCTTGGACTTCCAAGGCCAAGCTCTCTGAAATCTCTATAAGCCCCAGGCTCAAGGTATTCCTTATCCTCGCCATCCTGGCGCTCCTGGGATCGGTCAAGCCGGAAACCTTGAGGCAGGCCTGGATCACTTCCTTGTCCGTGTCCAATGTCATGGGAATCTTCACCCCCCCTGTGAGGGTGGCCGTGAGGGTGTTCGGGTAGGTCTGCTCGAAGTCGAACTTCTCCCGGGCCCTGCGGGCGATGAAATCAGCCATCCCCAGGCCGTTTCCATTCCCCTTGGACTTCTCCGAGATGTCCAGGATCCCGACCCTTGCGATGCGGGGCCCTCCGGAAAGGCAGGGGGAGTGGTAGCGGCCCACGACGTTGGTGTCGAAGCCCGCCCCGGAGATGTCCTTTCCTATCTCGTCTATCACGAGGACGTCCAAGGTATCGAAATACAGGCGGGAGCAGAGGGACCTCGCCTCCTCGAGGAGGAGGGGCTCCTGCCCTATGATCCCCGCCTTGTCCAGGCAGGCAATCCTGGCCGTCTCGTGGTAGGCGTTCTCCAGGATCCCAATCCCCAGGAAGATGTTCGACTTTGAGATCGCCGCTACGCCTATGTCGGGAATGTGCTCCGCCATGTGCTCGAAGCCCAAGCGGTGGCAGAAATCCGCCCCCACCTGCTTGCCCAGGCCTATGGTGATCATCTTCATGAGGCCGCTTTCGTAGGGGCCCCGGAAGCAGACGTGGGGCTTTATCCTGTTGACCACCACGGTACCCTCGGCCGCCGCGGCGTTGGCGTCCATGTACACCGGCAGCCCCAGGGGCGAGTCTCCCAGCTTCACCGCCCTCATGGAGGAGCGGATTTCCGCCCCCACCGCCGCGGGGGTGACGCCAAGCCCCTCCAGCATTGCCTTCTGGCCCGAATCCGTGGCTCCCGCGTGGCTTCCCATGGCGGGGACGACGAAGGGATTGAAGCCCCGGCGCCGGATCTCGGCCGCCAATGTCCCCACGATGACATCCAGGTTGCTTAGTCCCCGGGAGCCCACGGCTATGGCGATCTCCCCGCCCGCCCTCAAGCCCTTGAAGAAGTCCTGGACCTCGAGCCCCTCCTTCAGCGCCCGCCCTGGGTCGCCGAGGACAGGCCGCGGGAACTCCTGGGCCGCCGTGACCATCCGGGGAAGGGGGATTCCCTCCAGGAGCCTCGATACAACTCCCATGGCGGCCTACCGGACCAGGGGGCCCTTCCCCTCCAGGTCGAAGTACTCCACTGCGTTGTTGTAGCAGATGTCCTTCGTTATCGACCCTATGTGGGCGTAGTCCCTGGGCAGCTCCCCCTCCTCGATCCACTTCCCCAGCATGTTGCAGAGGATGCGCCGGAAGTACTCGTGGCGGATGAAGGAGAACACGCTCCGGGAATCGGTCAACATGCCTATGAAGAGCGAAAGCATGCCCATGTTGGCCAGGGAGACGATGTGGCGCTCCATCCCATCCTTCTGGTCGTTGAACCACCAGGCGGCGCCGAACTGCATCTTCCCGCGCACGGGCTGGTCCTGGAAGTTCCCCGCCATGGTGGCCAGGACGTCGTTGTGGTTTTGGTTCAGGGAGAAGAGCACTGTCTTGGGGAGCTCGTCCGTCCTGTCCAGGATGTCCAGGAACTTCGCGAGGGGGACTGAGATGTTCTGGTCCCCTATGGAGTTGAAGCCCGATTCGGGTCCGTGGACCTTGAACTTGCGGGTGTTGTTGTTCCTCTGGGCGCACATGTGGAGCTGCATGACCCAGCCGCGGCGCTTGTTCATCCTCCCCACCTCGGCCAGGGCCGCTGTCTTGAAGCGGAGCAGGTCCGTCTCGCACAGGGTCTCGCCCGCCAGGAGGGACTTGAATATCCCTTCCAGGGCGTCCTTCGAGCACTCCTCGGCGAAGGGGAAGACCAGGGCGTGGTCGGTGGCCCTACCGCCGTGGGAATGGAAGTAGGCGTGGCGGCTGTCCAAGGCCGCTATGAAGCTTTCGAAGCTGGTGACGGATATCCCCGAGGCCGCCTCGAGCTTCTGGCGGTAGGCGTTCCAGTCCTTGGGATTGGCGGCGTCCAGGGCCTTGTCGGGACGGAAGGTGGGAACCACCTTGAATCCGCGCCCCGAGGAGCGGATCTTCACGTGGTGCTCAAGGCTGTCCACGGGATCGTCGGTGGTGCACATCACCTTGACGTTCATCTTCTCGATGATGGAGCAGACGGAAAACTCGTCCTTCCTGAGAAGTTTTTCCGTCTCGTCCCAGATCCCCTTCTCGGTGTCGGGGCCGAAAAGCCTGTCCTGTATGCCGAAGGGATTCTGGAGCTCCATGTGGGTCCAGTGGTACATGCAATTGCCGATGGCGTAGGGCACGGTCTTCGCCCAGGCCTGGTACTTCTCGTAGTCCGAGGCGTTTCCCGTGATGTACTTCTCGTCGATGCCCAGGGCTCGCATGAGCCTGAACTTGTAGTGGTCGCCGTCGAACCAGATCTTCGTCAGGTTCTCGAATTTCATGTCCTCTGCGATCTGCCTGGGCACAAGGTGGTTATGGTAATCGAAGATGGGCATGTCCTTGGCGTACTCGTGGTACAAAACCCGTCCCGCCTCGTTGTTGATGAGGAAACTCTCGGTGAGGAAACTTTTCATCCCCCGCCCTCCTTCAATGCTGGTTCCGGTCGACCAGGTCGCCGGATTCGTCGAATTCCATGGCCTTGGGCTGACCCAGGATCTCCAGGTCATCCCTTCCTTCCGCAAGCCCGAGCATGTTTTCCGAGATGAGGATTTCATCCATGCAGAGGGTGTTGCGGATGCGGACCACCTTGGCCTCCTCGTAGGTCCTGGTGTTGCAGGTCTTGACGCAGGCTTGGATGGCCTGCCGTTCGTTCTTCAGGGTCATGGGAATCTTGATTCCCTCGGTGAAGGTTGAGGTGAGGGTGTTGGGATAGGTCTGTTCGGGATCGAACTTGTCGGCCGCCCTCCGGGTGGTGAAATCCACCATGCCCAGGCCGCCCCCGTACCCGTTGGACTTGTCGGTGATGTCCAAGACCGCCACCTTCCCTATCCTGGGGCCGCCCTTGATGTAGGGGGAGCTGTACCTGCCGACGATCGTCGTGTCGAAGCCAGCCCCGCTTATGTCCTTTCCGATTTCATCGATCACCAGGGCGTCGAATTTGTCTAGGATGAAGCGAGCCTGAAGCCTTCGGGCCTCCGCAAGGAGCTCTGGCTCCCTGGCGCCTATCCTCTCCGGAGGGAGGGCCTCCACAAGGGCGATTTCATGGTAGGCGTTTTCTACCACGGCGATCCCGGCCGCCAGGGGCAGCTTCCCGATGGCCGCGAGCCCCAGGTCCTCGATGTACTCCCCCATGCGCTCCGCCCCCAGGTTGTGCACGATCTCGGCCTGCCTCTGCTTGCCCAGGCCTATGGCGACCATCTTCACCAGGCCGCTCTCGTAGGTGGCCCGGAAGGCGGGGTGTGGCTTTATCCTGTTGAGAATCACAATGGCGTCCGCCTGGAGGGCGTTCTCATCCACATACACCGGAAGGCCGAATGCAGGGCTTTTCCCAATCTCCCTCACCGCCATGGATGAGGCGATAGGTACTCCCGCGCTTTGTTCCGTAACGCCCAGATGGGCGAGCAAGTCCTTCTGCCCCTCCGCCGTGGCTCCGCCGTGGCTGCCCATGGCGGGAACGATGAAGGGACGGAATCCCTTATCCTTCAGGAAGCCTGCGGCGGCAGCCACCAGCTCGGGAAGCTGCACGATGCCCCTCGAACCCACGGCCAGGGCTATGCGGGAACCGCCGGGCAGGCGGGAGATCTCCCCAAGCCGCGCCAAGGAATCCCGCACCGCCGCGGCCGGATCCTCGATCCTCGGCCTGGGAAACTTCTGCCGCACCCTGGCCATCCTGGGCAGGGGTACGTTTTCAAGCAGCTCGTCTACGGCGCTCATCTTCAGGCTGCCCTGGTCTTTTTCCGTGCGGAGTAGAAGGACCACAGGACTGTGAGCACGGAAATGACAAGGAAGGTGGCTGAAATGGGCCGGGTCATGAGGACGCCCCAATCATTGCGAGAAACGATCAGAGCACGGTTCAGGTTTTCCTCGGCCATCGGCCCCAGTATCACCCCGAGCACCATGGGAGCCCCGGGATAGCCGCGCTTCCGCATGAAATACCCGATGATGCCGAAGGCGAATGCCACAAGGACATCGTACAGACTGTTTCCCAATGTATAGGCGCCCACCACGCAAAACACAGCCACGATGGGCATGAGCAGGGTGGGAGGTATGTCAAGGATCTTAGGCGAGATCTTCGCCGCAGCCAAGCCCAGGCCCAGCATCATGAACTGTATGACGAACATTCCGGCCAGGAGGGAGTAGACCACCTGGGGCCTTTCCACGAAGAGCATGGGCCCAGGCCGCACGCCGATGAGGAGAAGGCCGCCCAGCATGATGGCGGTGGTCACATCCCCGGGGATCCCAAGGGTCAGCATGGGGATGAGGGCGCCTCCGGTAGTGCCGTTGTTCGCCGCCTCGGGGGCCGCGATCCCTTCAATCAGTCCCGTGCCGAACTGGTCTTTCTTCTTGGAGAGGTTTCTGACTATGTCGTAGGCTAGGAAGCAGGCTATTGCCCCGCCCGTTCCGGGGATTATGCCGATGATGGTGCCCACGATGGCGCCTATGAGCATGGCGGGGAATATCCGCCTGAGTTCCTTGGAATTCAACATGAAGTTGCTAAGGTCCTGCTTGACCACCTCCACGTCCCCGGATTTCTTCCCCTCCGCGTCCTCGAAGAATTGGGAGAGGGCGAATACGCCGATGAGGACGGGCAGCATGGCGAAGCCCCCCATGATGTAGGGGTTTCCGAACGTGAAGCGCTCTATGCCAACTATGGTGTCGATTCCCACGGTGGATATGAGGAGTCCGAAGAATCCGGATATAAGGCCTTTTACGATGTTTTTCGTGGAGGATCCGGCCATTATGGTGAGGCCGAAGATGGATAGGGAGAAATACTCCGCCGCCTGGAACTTCAAGGCAACCTTGGCCAGCTGGGGAGCGATGAGAGCCAGGCAGAATGTGGAGAACAGCCCGCCGAAGAAGGATCCAATGAGGGCCGTGGACAGGGCCTTGCCCGCCTGCCCTTTCTTGGTGAGGGGATAACCGTCCAGGACGGTGGCGGAAGCCGCGGGAGCCCCCGGCGTGTTGATGAGGACCGCGGATATGGATCCTCCGTACATGCCTCCGCAATAGAGCCCTGCCATAACAAGTAGGGAAACCTCGGGAGGAAGCTTGTACACCATGGGAAGGAGAAGGATGATTCCCATGGATGATGTCAGTCCTGGTATGGCGCCGATGATGATGCCGCCGATGATGGCCAGGGTGACGAATATAAAGGTCATGGGATCGAAAATGCTTAAGAAGCCTTGCAGGAATAGGGCCATCTAACGCCTCCGTCAGAAAAGTACGAACCTGGGCAGCAGGACCTGGAAACCGTGGTAGAAGACGACATAGATGATCGCCGTGGTCACCACACTTATGACGGCTGACCTGAGCCAGCGCCGATAGCCAAAGAACCATATGGCGAAGAAAAGGAAGAAGGGCGTCAGCAGCAGGAAGCCGAGGTAGAACATGCCGCGGATGTAGGCGAAGACGACGATGCCGATCAGGAGAGGCCGCTTCATCATTCGCCAGGTGATGGGCTTGCCCGAATCCTTCTTGGCCTGATCGCCCGATTTGCCCTTCCAAGGAATGTTCTGAATGGAAAGCGCGAGCCCCAGGAAAAAGAGGGCGATAGAGATGACCATGGGATATCCGCCTGGTCCAATGCCCTTAGGAACCGTGGGCATTTTCCCGGCGATGAGAAAGACAGCCACCGAAAGCCCCATTATTCCAATTCCAGTACCCAAATCCACTTTCGACACGATCTCGCCTCCATATCCAGGCGCGCCGCCCGGAGGATGTAAAACGCCGCCGGTCTCGCAGGAACCGGCGGCGAACCAATGGGATGAATTACTTGTACTTGTCGCCCAGCTTCTTTTCCTTGATGATCCTCATGTAGTCCAAGTCCGCCTTCCTGTTCAGGGCTTCGAAATCCTTGGTGTTCAGGTAGGAGATGTTGGTGTTCATTTCCTTCATGCGCTTCTGGAAGTCCGGGTCCTCGATGCACTTCTTGAATATGTCGTGCAGGGCCTGGACGATCTCGGGGGGAGTTCCCTTGGGAGCCATGATGCCGCGCCAGTGGCCGAGGACCAGCTCAAAGCCCTGCTCTGTGGCGGTCTGGACGTTGGGAAGCTGGCTGGGCCTCGCGGGGCCGAACACGCCCAGCATCCTCAAGGAGCCGTCAAGGACGTTGGTGATGCCTTCCGAGGCGATGGACATGGAGGCGTCAACCTGGCCGTTCAATACGCCGATCACCGCCGGGCCGCCGCCGGTGAAGGGAACGTGGGTGACGTTGATCCCCGCGAAATCCTCGAAGAAGAGGGCGGAGAAGTGGGCGCCGCCGCCGATGCCAGCGTTGCCCAGGTTGATCTTGCCCGGGTTGGCCTTGGCGTAGGCCACGAAATCCTTAAGGTCCTTGAAGGGGGAATCGGCTTTCACAAGGACGTGGGAATAGTCCTCCACCAGCTTCATGACCGGAGTCAGCTCCGTGGCGGTGAAGGGAACTGCGTTCATGTGGGTTTTGATCACATGGGCCGTGTTCCAATGCAGGATCGTATAGCCGTCGGGCCGGGCGTTGTTCTTGAACTCTACGATTCCGGGAACTCCCGCGGCCGCTCCCACGTTCTTGACCACCAGGGGCTGGCCGTTGGCGTACTTCGGGAAAATGGTCGCCAAGGAGCGGAAGATGAGGTCCGCCCCGCCCCCCGCCGCCCAGGCCACCACGGCTTCCACCGGCCGGTTGGGGAAGTTCTTGACGTTCGCCTGGGCTCCGATCGAAGCGATCAGCGCCAAGGCCAGCAAAAACGCTACCAGGTTCTTCTTCATCTCTGTTCCTCCTTGCATATTCGAATCCCCGTTAGGGGGGATTTGGCCGAAACCAGAATTACAGCTCCATTATCCCGGGCCTTTTGAAGGCGTAGCCGCCCTTTTCCATCTCCAGGACGGGAAAGACGGAGGGGAGGGAGAGCACTTCCGGACCTGAGGCGGTTGCGAGCATGGTGTCCTCGCTCTTCATCCCCGTGATGGACGGGTTCCATGTGAAGGCCTGGTTGGGCTGGATGATCTCCTTGGTGGCCGCCGTCACTTTGTAATCCCTTCCCATGTAGCCTATCGATCCACCCTGGTGGTGTAGCCTGTATTCCTCGGGATACCCCTTCTCCGCGTAGGCCTTGAGCGCCTGGGCGAAGACCTCGCTGGCAGGTCTTCCGGGGATCGTCGCCGCCATCATGCAGGAGTCTACGTAGACATTGTCCTCGTACAGCTTCCTGGCCGAGGCCGAAACCTTGCCGAACTGCATGAAGCGGGTGATGGAGACGATGAGCCCCCGCCTACGGGAATTGACTGAGATCATGGCCCTCTCGCCTATCCTCCGGTCCGTGGAGACCGGATGCCTGAACCTTCCGATCCGGTCGTCGGCGGCGCAGAAGGCGACGATGAAGTCCATTCCTTCCGCCCAGAGCCTCTGGGAAAGCCTGCCCACCACGGCCCTTTCCTCGTCGCCCCGCCTGATGGTCAGGGCTGTCTCCTCGGCGATCCGCGCCGTATCCAAGGCCTGGCGCCGATACCGCTCCACCTCCCAGGAGGTCAGGGAGTAGCGCAGGGGATTCAAGGCAGGGGAAATGTCCTTGGCTCCCGGAAAGGCGTGGTCCGCCCCGAAGGCTCCGCCAGCGAGGTCCCGCACCAGCGCAGCCTCCCGGTCTTCGAACCAGGGGAAATCCACGATCTCGTAGCCTTGCTCCGCCAGGCGCTCCTCGTCCCTCATGCGGGGCGCCTCTATGTTGCTGCATACCACATAGGCCTTGTCCCGGGTGAGAAGGATGCCCGCGACGCCCAATTCCATGGCCAGGCCCACGATGTTATAGGCTCCGCCCGTGACCCAGGCGAAGTTGGCGCTTTTCTTGAGATAGACGGCCGCCAGGTCCTGGGAATCCAAAAGGCTCCTCGCCCTCTTCTTCTTTTCTACGATTTCTTCCGCGTTGAATTCAAACATGCCTAGCCCTCTCCGCTGCGTATTGACAAAACGCCTTAGTAATAAATAATCCTAAGTTGTAAGACGTCAGCTGTCAAGCAAAAATTCATACATAAAGGGGCGGGCGATGAGAGTCCTTTTTATCGGCGGAACCGGCAACATTTCCTCGGCCTGCACGGACAGGGCCTTGGAGAAAGGCATGGAGGTCTTCCATCTCAACCGGGGAAACAAGCCTGGGAGGTGGGGAAATGCCGTGGCATCACTGAAGGCGGACATAAGGGATGCGGAAGGGACGCGCAAGGCCCTCGCGGGGCTGCGCTTCGACGCTGTTGTTCAGTTCCTCGCCTTCAGGCCAGAGCAACTGCTCTCCGACCTGGAAGTCTTCGAGGGGATCACCGACCAGTATGTGTTCATAAGCACCTGCTCGGCCTATAAGAAGCCCCTGCACAATCCCGTGGTCACGGAATCCACGCCCCTGGAGAATCCCTACTGGGAGTACTCCAGGCTGAAGATAGCCTGCGAAAAAGCCTTGGCCGAAGAAGGCTCGCGGAGGGATTTCCCCTACACCATCGTCAGGCCTTCCCACACCTACGACGACGGCTGGATTCCCTCCTGCTTCGGATCGGCGGACTACGGCCTGGCGTGGCGGATCAGGGAAGGGAAGCGGATCATCGTGCCCGGAGACGGCCAATCCCTCTGGACCCTCACCCACGCGAGCGATTTCGCCCTGGGCCTGGTGGGCCTTTTCGGCCAGTTGGGCGCCCTGGGCGAAGCCTTCCACATCACTTCGGACGAGGTCCTCACCTGGGAGAGCATCCACCTGCAGATAGGCGCCGCCTTTGGCGCCGACCCGAAGATCGTACATATTCCCTCGGACTACATAGCCCGGATTGCCCCGGAGCGGGGAGCGGGCCTCCTCGGCGACAAGGCCGCGAGCGTCATGTTCGACAACGCCAAGATACGGCGCTTCGTGCCGGAATTCACCCAAAAGGTCAGGTTTTCGGAAGGGATCCGCAGGTCCGTGGCCTGGTTCGACGCCCACCCTTCGGCCAAGGTCCCCAACCAGGCCTTGAACCAGGAAATCGAGACTATCCTGTCGTACTGGGACCGGGCCTTGTCCGTATTGCCTTGAGCACTTTCTCAGGCGTGAAGGGGGTATCGGAAATCCTGACCCCTATTGCGGCGCGGATGGCGTTGGCGATGGCCGCGGGAGGCGTGTCGACGCCGATTTCCCCTATGGATTTGGCGCCGAAGGGGCCCGTGGGTTCGTAGCTCTCCGCGAACTCCACGATGATCTCCCCCACGTCACGCCGGGAAGGTATGGGATAGCTGTTCATGGAATTGGTGAGCAGCCTTCCCTTGTCGCTGTACTTCACGTCCTCGAAGAGGGCCATGCCGATTCCCTGCAAAAGCCCTCCCTCCATCTGGATGCGCGCCAGATTGGGATTTATCGGCGTGCCGCAGTCCACCACCGCCGCGTAGCGCACAAGGGACACCTTGCCCGTCTCCATGTCCACCTCGACCTCGGCGAAACCCGCCATGTATGGAGGCGGGGCCGTGTGGCCGGTGTAGGAGGCGCCCGCGGATAGGCATTGCATCTTCTCCCCGTTGCGGTAGAGGGTATCCAGGCTGAACTGCTTGAGGGACACGATCCTCCTCCCCTCCTGGTCCAGGAAGTCCTTGCCGTTAAAGCGCACGGAGCCTTTGGGAAGGGCGTAGTTGTCCGCCACCGTGTCCTCGAGGAGCTTCTTCATCTTCCTCGCCGCCTGGAGGGCGGCGTTGCCCGACACATAGGTGGTGCTGGAAGCGTAGGCGCCTACGTCGAAGGGGGTGTGGTCCGTATCCGAGGAATAGACGATTATGTCCGAGAGTCCGACTCCCAGTTCCTCCGCGAAGATCTGGGCTATGATGGTGTCGCTTCCCGTTCCGAGGTCCGTGGCCCCCAGCCTCAGCTTGAAGCAGCCCCCGTCCTGGAGTTCCAGCATGGTGGCCCCCATGTCGATGAGGGGGATTCCCGAGCCCTGCATGGCGATGGCCATGCCCGTGGCGCGCAGGATTCCCGGCGAGACTTCCCAAACCCTCTTCCCGGGATCCCATCCTATGAGCTCCATGCCCCGGGCGATGCAGTATTCCAGCTTGCAGGTCTCGACCACCATGGGAAGGCCCTCTCCCCCCTCGCCCATCCTGGCGAAGATTTCGCTGGTCTCCCCCTCCCTGATCATGTTCTTCCGCCTGAGCTCCACGGGATCCATGCCCAGGGCGGCGGCCACCTCGTCCATGGCGGACTCAAGGGCGTAGTTCCCCTGGATGGCCCCGTAGCCCCTGAAGGCCCCGGAGGAAACCTTGTTGGTGTAGACCACCGTGCCCCGGTATCCCACCGCCTTGACCCGATTGTACAGGGGAAGACTCTTCGCGCCGGCGACCATGAGGACCGTGAGCCCGTGCTCCCCGTAGGCTCCGGTATTGGACAGGCCGCGCATGTCGATGGCGGTGAGGATCCCTTCCTTGGTGACCCCTATCCTCATGTCGTAGCGCATGGGATGGCGGGTGAAGCTCGCCTCGAAGACCTCCCTGCGGCTCAGGGCCGCCTTGGCGGGCCTGCCCGTCCTCAAGGTCACAAGTCCCACATACGGCTCAAGGTGGACATGCTGCTTGCCCCCGAAGCCTCCGCCGATCCTGGGCTTGGCGACCCGTATGCGGGACAGGGGCAGGTCAAGGGCGCGGCCGACGAGGCGCCGGGTATGGAAGGGAGTCTGGGTGCTCGTGACTATGTTGAGCCTCCCGTGCAGGTCCAGGTAGGAAAAGGCGGCGTGGGGTTCCATGGCCACATGGGATTGGGCCTGGGTGCGCAGGGTAGCCTCGACCACCAGATCGCTTTCGGAGAAGACGGCTTCCAAGTCTCCTATCTCCATGGCGTAGGAGGCGGCGATGTTCCTCCGCGGCTCGAATCCGATGGGGAACATTTCGTGGATCTCCGGCTCGGGGTGGATGACTGTGGAATTGTCCGCTGAAGCCTCGTAATCCAGGACGGGTTCGAGGACCTCGTATTCAACCTTGATGAGTTTCAAGGCCTTTTCCGCCGCATCCTCGCTTTCCGCCGCGACGATGGCGACCTCGTCTCCCACGTAGCGGAGGTATTCGTCCAGGATGAACTTGTCGTGGGGGCTCGGCTCCGGATATCCCTGTCCGGCCCTGGTGAAGGGAATGCGCGGCACGTCCTTCCAGGTGAGGACACAAGCCACGTCCTCCAGGGCGGAGGCGGCGGAGACGTCGATTTCCTTGATCCTCGCGAAGGCGTGGGGGCTTCTCAGCATCTTCACGACGAGGGCGTCACGCGGGGCGATATCATCGGTGTAGGCTGGGGCGCCCTTCACCAGGCCGAGGCCGTCGATCTTGGGAAGGTTTGCATTGACGATACGCAGGTTTTCAGGCATGGTCGGCCCCCAGGAACTTCCGCAAGGCCCTCAGGTGGCCTTCGTAGCCCGAACAGCGGCATAGGTTGCCCGACAGGTAATGCTTGATCTCCCCGTCGCCGGGAAGCCTGCCCAGGCGGGTATACTCCCGCTTCATGGCCACAGCCATGACGGCGAAGCCGGGAGAGCAGTATCCGCATTGCTCCGCCCCTTCCGCCACGAGGCAGGAAGCCAGGTCATCCGCCTCCTTTCCCAGGCCGCGCACGGTGGTCACGGCCTTTCCGTCCGCCTTGCCGGTGATCACCGAGCAGGAGGGGACGGGGAGGCCGTCCAGGAGGACGGTGCAGAGGCCGCAATTGCCTGTTCCGCAGGCTTTTTTCACTTCAAGGTATCCCAGGCTCCGCAGGGTGTCGGCCAAGGGCGTCCCCGCGTTCGCCTCCAGGCTGTGGCACCTGCCGTTGACGGTAATCGTGACCTTCAATTTTTTCTCTCCGCTTCCAGGATCGCCCTCTTCACGAGGACCGCGCAGATTTCCTTCCGGTACGCGGCGCTGCCCCTGGTGTCGTCGCCGAACTTGAGCTCTCCCGCCGCCTCCAGGCCCGCGCGCCTGGCAGCCTCGGCGAAAGCGTTTTCGTCTTGAGGCGCGGCCCCGTCCATGATGGCGGCGGCGCGGCTGCAGAGCCGGGCTGCCGCAGGCCTCGCCCCGACGGCGATCCTCCACCCCCCTTCCAGCCGGGCGGCGCAGGCATTGAGTATCGGAAAATCGTTGGCAGCCACCCTCAGCGCCTGGTAGGCGGCGAGTCGGCGTTTAGGAACTAGCAATTCCTTGATCAGGAAGGGCTTTGCCCGGGGAGCCTCCAGGAATTCGGCGAAGCTAAGGCTCGATCCGTCATGGAAGACAGCCGTGGCGCCCAAGGCTGACAGCACCGTATTGAGGTCGGAGAAGCCGAACTTCCCCCCAGCCGTTCCTCCCGCCGTGGCCGCGTTCCTAACCTGGACTCCTCCAACATGCTCCAGGGCGGCGGCGAAGAGGCCCCCGAAGGAAGTCTCCAATCCCGGATGGGTTTCGATCTGCCGGAGGGTCGCCATGGCGCCGATGGCCATCTTGCCGCCCCTATCCTCTATATGGGACAAGCCAAGGCCGGAGAGTTCGAGGGCGAAGGCCAGAGGCCTGGAAACCGCATTCGTCCAGACACCGCCCCCCAGCGGAACGGCACCCTCCTCAAGGACCATCCTCCCCGCCTCCTCCAACGAGCGCGGCCTCTCATACCTTCCTATCTCCATGCCCTCTCCTTCAGGGGGATTGTACTATGGCCCAAGGAAAGCCGCAATCGAATACACCTTTGCCGATTGCTCCATAGTAGGACAGGGCAGAGACAAAAAATGTATCGAAATTGAACAAGACAATGGAATGCCGAGGGTGTATCACCCAACGCTGGACAGCCCGGGCTCACTCGATATCGAATAATAAAAGAAAGAGTCGCGAATTATAAAAATGATTGCAAAAATCAAATATTAGGCATGTTTCTTGCATTAATACCACATGGATAATAGTGTTCCGCGGCTTGTTTCTTGACATCCCCGCGGCGCTGGTCTACACAATGTCCTAGGAGGCATGTATGAAAATCAAGAAAGCTGCCATCGCGTCCCTGCTCATTCTCCTTCTCGCGATGGGCACCGCCCAAGTGTTCGGACAGGGCTCCTTCAAGCCCAAGGCCGAATACACCATGCAAGTGAACGTCGGCCCCCTCTACGACTGGGGCGCCGGAGCCCAGCGCTGGGCCGACCTGGTCAAGGAGAAGACGGGCGGCAGGGTGAACGTGAAGCCCTACTTCGGTTCCTCCCTCCTGGCGGGCAAGCAGACCAACTGGTACCAGGCCGTTGCGGACGGTTCCATCGATTTCGTCGTCGATTCCACCATCAACGCCTCCAGCGTCATCAAGTCCTTCAACCTCTTCAGCCTTCCCTTCTTCATGCCCAGCTACGAGGCGGTGGACAAGATCCAGGCTGGAAAAGCGGGT
>JBFLXC010000034.1:0-20768 GCA_040757435.1 Spirochaetota bacterium
CATTTTCGGTATCCGGGCTCTCCGCCGCACCAGGCGCGAAGACCCAGGGCTTCATGACCGTTCCCGGCGCCGGCCTTTCCCTGCCCCTTACCCTCATCAACGGATCCAAGCCCGGCAAGACCGTGGTGGTCACCGGGGGGATCCACGGCGGCGAGTATCCCGGCATAGAGACGGCGATACGCCTGGCGGCGAACCTCGACCCATTGGAAATCTCCGGACGCCTGGCCATAGTCCATCCCGCCAATCCCAGGGCCTTCTTCGCCAAGCTCCAGTACCTGGGTCCCGACGACGGCAAGAACCTGAACCGGATGTTCCCGGGCAAAGCCTTAGGGACGGTGAGCGAAAGGATAGCCTACGCCATTAACACGGAACTCTTCTCCATCGCCGACTTCTACATGGACCTCCACGGGGGAGACATTCACGAAGCCCTTGTTCCCTTCGTCATCTATCCCTCGGCCTGCGACCCCGAAGTCTCCCGCGTATCCGCCGAGGCGGCCTCCAGGATGGGGATCCCCTATGTGGTAGGCGCCACGTCTACCAACGGAACCTTCGGCTGCGCCGCCCAAGCCGGCGTTCCGGGCTTCCTGGCGGAGATCGGCCAGTGCGGGCTTTGGTCCGAGGAAGAAGTGGCCTCCTACCTCAGGGGAGTCTCCAACGTGCTGGCCTACCTGGGCGTCCTCCCGGGACCTGCGCTGGACCTGGGACCCACCACAAGGCTACCGGGCATGGTGGGCGCCATAGCCGCCCAATCAGGCTGCTGGTACCCTTCGGTGAAGCCTGGAGACAGGGTGGAGAAGGGGCAGAAGCTGGGGGAAATCAGGGACTTCTTCGCCCGCCCCTTGGGAGAATACTTCGCGCCCCAGGACGGAACCATGCTTTTCGTCGTGACGTCCCTGGCGATCAACGAAGGCGAACCCCTGGCCGCCCTGGGCTGACCTCACGGGCGCCCTAGGCTGACTTCCTGGCCGCCCTGGGCTGGCTCTCCGGGCGCCCTAGCGCCAGAGGAAGGCCACGGCCCTCTTTCCCAGGATGAAATCGTCGAACACCTTCTCCCCCGCCCCGCCCGCCAAGCCGGCGCATAGGTGCAGGGGAAGGAGATGCTCCTCCCTGGGATGGCAATACCTGGCGTTCGGCGCCCTCTCCCACTCCACAAGGCGCGCCCTGACCGCAGGATAATCCAGGTCGCCGGCGCAGGTCTCGGTAAGCCAGTCCTGGAAGGCGCCGTTGCGCGGATCCGAAGGAGGGGGCCCGGACCAGGAGAAGGCCCCCATGTTGTGGAAGGAGAAGCCCGAGCCGATGAAAAGGATGTTCTCCTTTCCCAGAGGCCTCAAGGCCTCCCCCATCTCCAGGTGGACCCGGGGGTCCAACCCCCGCCTGAGGGAGATCTGGATCGAGGGAATATCGGCCTGGGGATACATGAGGAGGAGGGGTATGAAATGCCCGTGGTCGAAACCTCTTCTCGGATCCTTCCGGCAAGTGATCCCCGCCTTTCCCAGGAGGGAGGCGACACGGTCAGCCAAGGCAGGGCTCCCCGGCGAAGGATAGGCCAGGGAGTAGGCCTCCCTGGGAAAGCCGAAATAGTCGTAGACCAGGGAGGGGTTCGACGCCGACGTGACCGCCGCCTCCGGCTCCTCCCAATGGGCGCTCGCCACCACGATGGCCTTTGGCTTGGGGAAGCGGTCGGGGAGCCCCCTCATGAAGGCTACCATGGCGTCGTGGCCCGGATCCCCCAGGATCGGAAGCGGTCCGCCGCCATGGGAAAAATACAGGATGCTGGCCATGATTCCTCCTGGCACAGAGTATACCCGGGCAAGGTCGCCGGATATACTGGAATCCATGAAAATAGTGGTGACCGGGGCCGACGGCCTCCTGGGGAGCAACCTTCTTCGGGTGCTGCTTGAAAGGGGCCATTCGCCCAGGGCCTTCCTCCAAAAAGGCAGGGTTTCTCCCACCCTGGAAGGCCTGCCGGTGGAAAGAACCTACGGCGACATCCTCGACCCCGAGTCCCTGGCCGCCGCCTTCGCCGGGCAGGACGCGGCGATCCACGCCGCAGCGAACACTTCCATCTGGCCCGCCCGCTCGGAGCAGGTGCGAAGGGTGAACCTGGAGGGAACAGCCGCCGCGGTGGAGGCTGCCCTGAGGGCAGGGCTTGGAAGGTTCGTCTACATAGGAACGGCGAATTCCTTCTCCCCCGGCACGAAGGATAAGCCCGGAACCGAGGATTCCCCCTACAGCGCGGGAAAGTTCGGCCTCGACTACATGGACAGCAAATACCAAGCCCAGAACCTGGTCATGGCCGCGGCCAAGGACAGGGGCCTCCCTGCCTTGGCGGTGGATCCGACCTTCATGCTGGGTCCCTACGACGCAACCCCCAGCTCGGGCGCCATGCTGATCCGCCTCTATCAGGGAAGGGTCTTCGGCTACACCCAAGGGGGCAAATGCTGGACCCACGCCAGGGACGTGGCCGAGGCCGCCGCCAACGCCCTCCTGATGGGACGGGTCGGCGAGTGCTACATCGCCGGGAACATGAACATGGATTACGGCCAGTTCTTCTCCCTGGCCTCCAAGGTCATGGGAATCCCCGGACCCAGGCGCAGGATCCCCAAACCCTTGGCCCTCGCCGTCGGCCTCGGCCAATCCGCCACGGCTGCCATCAGCGGGAAGCCTCCCCTCCTCAGCTATGTCTCTGCGAAAATCGGCTGCGAAGGCTTCTACTACGATCCCGGAAAAGCGAGAAGGGAACTCGCCATGCCTTTTACGCCCTTGGAGACCGCGGTGGAGGAATGCTTCGCCTGGCTCAAGGACCACGGCTATCTGGAGAAGGCCTTATGAACGCCTCGGCATGGCCGGACCGCTCCGCCTTCTGGTTCCTCCTCGTCTTCATCTCCTCCTTCATGGCCTATTGGCTCCCCATGGAAAGTCCGAAGCTCAAGGAACGCCTCGCCCGAAGGCTGGGCGCCGAGCGGGGAGCCTTGTGGTACTTCCTATGCAACAAATCCTGGGGCGCCTTCCTGTTCGGCGTCCTCTGCAGCATCGCCGCCTTGAGGATCTTCCCAGGATCCAGCCTCCCCCAAATGGGCCTCGCATGGCCAAGGACGAACCCCGGCCCATACCTGGGACTGACCTTGGCCCTCTCCGCGGCGCTTGCGGGAGCCAATCGGCTCAGGGCGAGGAGAATCGCCCTCAAGGGTGGTGATTTCGGCCGCTATCCCGAGATACAGACGGTCAGGTGGACATGGGCGACAACGGCCTTGGACGCCGCATTCTGGAGCCTCTACCTATTCGGCTACGAGCTTCTCTTCCGGGGAACCCTGCTTTTCCCCCTCGCCGCCATGCTGGGGCCGTGGACAGCCGCGGGAATCAACGCCGCCCTCTACGCCGCGGTCCACATCCCCAAGGGACCCGCCGAGGCGATAGGGGCCCTTTTCCTTGGCTTGGCCCTCTGCCCCATCACCCTGGCCTCGGGCTCGATGCTTCCCGCCTTCGCCATCCACGCGGCCTTGGCCATTTCCAACGACCTTTTCGCACATTCGTTCCGGAACGGCAAGGGCGGAGCCTCCGCCCCGGAGGATCGTCGATGATAGGAAAGAGCATTGGAGAGAAGCGTTTCGCCGGCAAAGTGGCCCTGGTCACGGGCGGCGGCAAGGGAATAGGACGGGAAACAGCCCGGGAGCTGGGGAGAAGAGGCGCCGCGGTGCATATCTGCGGGAGGGACGCCGGCCCCCTCGCCGCCGCCGCCGCTTCCTTCGCCGCGGAAGGGATAAAGGCGGGCTTCTCGGTCGCCGACGTCAGGGACCCCAAGGCCTGCGAACGCCTAGTAGGGGAAGTCGAATCGAAATACGGGCGCATGGACATGCTGGTGAACAACGCCGGCATGTCCATGCGCGGCTTCCTGGAGGAAACCGACCCCTCGGTCATGGCCGCCATGGCGGAAATCAACTTCCTCGGCGCGGCCTACATGGCCAAGTACTCCATACCGGCCCTGCGGAAAAGCCAAGGCTCGGTGGTTTTCGTATCCAGCCTCACAGCCCTCCACGGCCTTCCCCAGGTGGGACCCTACGGGGCGAGCAAGGCGGCCCTCAAGGCATTGGCGGAATCCTTGAGGATCGAGCTCCGCCCCTCCCGCGTCCACGTGGGCATCGTCCATGTGGGATTTACGGAAAACGATCCTGACAAGAAGGTGTACGCCAGGGATGGGAGCCTGGCGCCCATAGGCGAGAGGAGGAACAGCCAGACCCAGGCCCAGGTCGCGCGGAGCATAGTGGGGCTGATCGAGGCCCGAAGGAGGGAATCCACCCTCACAGGCCTGGGCAAGCTCGCCCACGTGGTCTATAGGCTGTTTCCGGGGGCTGTGGACTGGATCCTGGGACGTTATGTGCGGGAGAGCGGGCAGTTCGGCAGCGTCAACGCGGACAAGCCCAAGGGCTGAAGGCTCCTTCCCTAGCGTTTTGCGAATTCGTGGAGGTTCCGCTCCACGTAGTTCATGTGGAAATCCGAATGCCCCGTGTAGATGGAAATCAGATCCGCCAAAGTCAGGACGCCCCGCTCTGGATGATCCACCCGTGCCGCCTCCCTGGCCTCATCGGAGATGGTGCGCAGGGATTCCGCCAGGAACTTGCGGATGGAAATGGCCAGGTCCAGGCAGTAGATCCCGTCGCTCCGGGAATAATTGTTCCCTTCCTTCCAGGCTTCCTGATCCCAGACCATGATGCGCTTCCCCGGTTCCGCGATGGCCGACCTCACGCGGGACACAAGATTGCAATCCGCGTCCAAAAGATGCACCAAGTGCTCGTTGATGGACCAAGCATCAGGCATGGACGGCACAAAGTGGAGCGCCATGGGGCTCAAGGTTATCACCTTGTCCAGGAGCGCGTCGTAGGCGTGCTCGAAGGCGCTTACGAGGGCGTTGTACTCGTGTCGATCCATTCTGGTCCTCCTCCGGTAACCGTAGTATACTACGGCCATGTCGGCAAAAGAACAGTATATTTTGGCACTCGACCAGGGCACAACCTCTTCGCGGGCTATTCTCTTCAATAGAGACGGAATTGTCATCGGCATGAAGCAGATTCCCTTCGGACAGATATTTCCCAAGCCCGGCTGGGTGGAGCACGATCCGGAGGAAATCTGGGCAAGCCAGCTCGAATCCGCCCGGGGCGCCATAGCCGCCGCCCAGATCGAAGCCGACCAGATCCTCGCCATAGGCATCACCAACCAGAGGGAAACCACCGTGGTCTGGGAGAAGGAGACGGGAAGGCCGGTATACAACGCCATCGTATGGCAGTGCAGGCGATCGGCGGGAATCTGCGACGAGCTTCGCGCACATGGAGCACAGGCCATGGTTCGGGAAAAGACCGGCTTGGTCCTGGACGCCTATTTTTCCGGCACCAAGCTCACCTGGCTCTTCCGCGAAAGGCCCGACCTCAGGGTGAGGGCGGAACGGGGAGAGCTCATGTTCGGCACCATCGATTCATGGCTCATCTACAAGCTCACAGGCCGCCATGCCACGGATCCCTCCAACGCCAGCCGCACCCTTCTCTTCAACATCCACAGCCGCCGCTGGGACGAGGAACTTCTCTCCCTCCTCGACGTTCCCAAGGCTGTTCTTCCCGAAGTCCTCCCCTCCTCAGGCCTCTTCGGAAGGACCAAGAAGGAAATCTTCGGGATCGAAATCCCCGTCGCGGGGGCGGCGGGAGACCAGCAGGCCGCACTTTTCGGCCATGCCTGCTTCGAGCCGGGGGACGCCAAGAACACCTACGGCACGGGCTGCTTCACCCTCATGAACACAGGCCCCTTCCCGGTGGCATCCTCCCGCAACCTCCTGTCCACGGTGGCCTGGGACCTGGGCAAGGGCTACACCTACGCCCTCGAGGGCTCGGTATTCGTCGCCGGCGCCGTCATCCAATGGCTCCGCGACCAGATGGAAATCCTGCCGGACTCAAGCGCCAGCGAGGCCCTGGCCCGGTCGGTTCCCGACACGGGCGGCGTCTACCTCGTGCCCGCCTTCGTCGGCCTCGGCGCCCCCTATTGGGACTCCGAAGCCCGCGGCACCATAGTGGGCATAACCAGGGGGACGACAAGGGCCCATCTGGTGCGGGCGGCCTTGGAAGCCATAGCCTACGAGTCCCGGGACCTCCTGGACGCCATGGAAAAGGACTCGGGCCGCGCCCTTTCCACGATAAAGGCAGACGGCGGAGCCTCGGCCAACTCCTTCCTCATGCAGTTCCAGGCGGACATAACCGACCGCACGGTGGTCCTGCCCGAGGTGGCGGAGACCACGGCACTGGGCGCGGCCTACATGGCCGGCCTTGCCATGGGCTATTGGACGAGCCTGGATGATGTCAGGAAAAACTGGCGCAAGAAGAGGGAATTCCGGGCCGAGATGGCCTCGGAGACGCGAAGCCGCCTGGTGGCGGGATGGGATAAGGCAGTTGCCGCGGCGAGGTCCTACAAGCCCTAGGCTCTCAGGCGCGCGGCCCTGGCGTTGGACGCGCGGTACTTACCCACGGCGCGCCGGCCGGGAAGGCGGTTGCCTACCAAAGGCGCGCGGAGTATATCTGGTTCAAACCATCTTAGTTTCAAGGAGAGCTACATGACCCTGGCCGACAAAGCGGTTGCCCTGCACAAAGGCGGATCCTCCTGTTCACAGGCGGTCTTCACGGTTTTCGCCGAACTGCTCGGCATGGACCCCAAGCAGGCCCACAAACTATCCACGGGCCTCGGGGGAGGCGTGGGCAGGAGCGGCAACATCTGCGGCGCCATCTCCGGCGGAGTCCTGGCCATCTCCCTCCTCTACGGCAGCGAGGACGGGGCAGACCAGGAGGGCAAGATGAAAACCTACGAGGCGGTCAAGGCCTACCTGGACGAGATGGAAAGGCGCCGGGGTTCGACCCAATGCCGTACCCTCCTGGGCGGCGCGGACCTGTGGACCGAGGCGGGAAGGGCGAAGGTGAAGGACGAGGGCCTGGGCGACAAGGTCTGCAACCCCCTCATCCAGGAAACCGCAGCCTACGTCGAAGCCTTGCTTCCCGAGGAACACCGCCATGGATGAGAGGTTCCTCCAAGGCCGCCACTTCCTCAAGTCCAACTGGCACCTGGTCAAGGAAATCCAGTCCGACCAGTCGAAGGGCCTTCCTCCGCCCCTCCAGGAGATTCCGCCCGAGGACGACGACAGCGTCGTGCCCTTGCCCAAGATCGAAGATTTCCTCCTGGAAGGACCGGGCGGAAGCCCAGCCCAGGTCCTCTACGCCCTCCTGAAGGGCCGAAGGTCCAGGCGAAGCTTCCAAGCCTCCTTCCTTGACCTCGAAACCCTGGCCTATCTGCTCTGGTCCTGCGAGGGCGTGAGGGAAAACCGGGGCAAGTTCTCCTTCCGCACCACTCCCTCGGGAGGAGCGCGGCATCCCCTGGACGTCTATGTCTTCGCCCGCCGGATACAGGGGCTGAAGCCCGGCCTCTACCGCTACCTCCCCCTGGAGCATTCCCTCGTTCTGGAGCGGGAGGGGGATGATTCCGAAAGCCTGGACAAGGCCCTCATGGGCCAGCTCTGGAATTCGGCCTGCGTGGTCCTTTGGGCGGCTGTGCCGTACCGGAGCGAATGGAGATACGGCAAGGCCGCGGACAAGCTGGTGGCCTTGGACGCCGGTCATTCCTGCCAAAACCTGTACCTGGCCTGCGAGGCCCTGGGGCTGGGGACCTGTGCGGTGGGCGCCTACGACCAACGGAAGCTCGACGAATACATGGGCCTGGACGGCGAGGACATGTTCGCCCTCTACGCGGCTCCCGTAGGCCTCCCGGAACAGAAGGCCGCCGGTTCGGCGGAATAAGCCCAAGAAATTGGAAAGGAACAAAGCGATGGAACTCGACGTCATCCAGCTGGCCGTCCCCGCGGACTGCAACGTAATCGTGGGCCAATCCCACTTCATCAAGACCGTGGAGGACATAGCGGAGATCATGGCCGGATCGGTGCCCGGCGCAAAATACGGCTTGGCTTTCAGCGAAGCTTCCGGACCCTGCCTGGTCCGCACGGAAGGCAACGATCCTTCCCTCGTGGACGCGGCGGCGAAATGCGCGATGTCGGTCGCCGCCGGCCACAGCTTCTACCTCATCCTCGCCCCGGGATCCTATCCGATCAATGTGCTGGACAGGATCAAGGCATGCCCGGAAGTCTGCCGCATCTTCTGCGCAACCGCCAATCCCGTGCAGATCCTCAGGGCCAAGACAGGCCAGGGCGGAGGCATACTGGGGGTGGTGGACGGCTTCTCCCCGGCGGGAGTCGAGGGCGATAAGGACAAGGCGGACAGGAAGGCCATGCTTAGGAGATTCGGCTACAAGTTCTGAGACTCCGGGTTCACGCGTACTCCAGGAAAAGCTCCGCGAATCTCTTCCTCCACCCGTTTATGTTGACGGGGCTTCCGGTGTGGAGTCGGTTTGTCAGGACGGCCAGGGAAAGCTCGGCGCCTGGGTTCACGTACAGCCATGTTCCGGTGAATCCCGAGTGCCCGAAGCCTCCCCGGGGATAGAGGTCTCCGGTCTGGAAGCCCAGGCCGCGGCCCGCACCGCGGTCCAGCCCGGCGCCCCGGGCGAACTCCTCTGCCAGGAAGCCGTCGTAGCCTCGGGCGGCGCGGGCCGCAGGTCCAGAGTACAAATCCCCCAGGGCGCAGACATCCTCGGCGCGGGCGAAGATCCCCGCATGCCCCGCGACGCCGTCGAAGTAATAGCGGCAGTTGCCGTCGTCAGCCTCGCCCCGGATGGCCCTGGCCTCGTCCCTCCAGCCGGAATATCCAAGCCCCAGGGCTTCGACCATGCCCCTCTCTATCCTGTTGCCGAATTCCGTCGCCGCCACGGACGCATTGGCCTCGACGGCGATTTTGGGATGGCCGAACCTTGGCCCCGCAAGGCCGAGCGGCCCGAAGACTATGTCGCGCATCGCAAGATCGAAGGCCTGGCCCGCGGCGACTTCAACCGCCTTCCCCAGGATCATGAAATTCAAGTCCGAGTAGACCGTGCCCTCCGCCGGAGGGTACCGTCGCACAACCTCCTCCAGGATATCGTAGAATCCCGTTTTCCCGGAAGCGTAGAATGGATGCCAGTAATGGAGGCCCGACGAATGGAGCATAAGATCTCGAACGGTTATGCGGCCGAGCTTGCCGAGGATGAGGGGCGGTACATTTATATCTCGATCCGAACGATGCCGCGGGAATAAAACATCGCGCAACGTTGCGTCGATACCCATCGCGCCTAATGAGGCGAGCCTCATTATCGCGGTGGCTGTGAAAATCTTGGTCAGGGAAGCGAGGTCGAAATACGTGCCCTCTTCCATGGGCTCCCTTTCCGAACCCTCGTTCCTCGCGAATCCCCACGCGCCTTTGAAGAAGGGGATTCCCCTGGAGTGGACCCTGACCGCCAGCCCCGCCGTCGCCCCTGAGCCGATCATCCCCGAGGCCAATTCCGATACGCGATCGCGCAACGCTTCCATGTCCGCCCCGGCCATAGCTGTGCCGCGCAACCTTAGGTCTCCCGCCTCTTTATCATGACGACTTCCCCTATGCCGGGCTTGGCGAAATCCGGAAGAAGCCCCGCCTTTTCATAGCCGTGCCTTAGGTAGAATTCAGCCGCCCTTTCGTTGAAGTCGGAGACCAGGAGGGTCCAGACGCGGCCTATGTCGGCCGTTCTTTTCTCGTATTCCCCAAGGAGGAGGGCTCCCGCGCCACCTCCCCGATAGGCCGAATCAACGGCTATCAGCTTGAGGTAGGGCGATGAGCCGAAGGCTCCCCTGGGATCGACCCAGGCGAAGCCCGTTATCCTGCCTGATGCCGCGCTTTCGGCGCCTGACCCCAGGCTTTCCTCCGCGACGACGATGATCGCGCCGGCGGCCAGGGCGGCTGACATTTTTTCAGCCAGGACGGGGGCGGAAAAACCGTAGCGCCTCCCGATCTCCGAATCCGAGGCGATTTCGGCGCAACGGGCGAACTCCTCCCTGCGCCGCGGGTCTATGTCCCTGATCCTGAGGCCGGCGCTCATGTGCCGGCTCCCCTGCTTCCGTCCGCCCCGGCCCGTTCCCCCGAATCGGAACCCTTTTCTTCCCCGCCGTAGAGGAAACAGGCGACCATATGCCCGGGCCTGGCTTCCTTCAGGCTCGGCCGTGAAACCGCGCAAGGCTCGAAGGCGTAGGCGCAGCGTTCCACGAAGGGGCATCCCGCCCTTTCCTTCGTGGGCGAGGGCACGTCTCCCTTGAGGATGATGCGCTTCCTCAGCCTCTCCTTGGGAGGATCGGGGATAGGCACGGCGGACAGAAGGGCCTTGGTATAGGGATGGAGGGGGCTCTCGTACAAGGCGCCCGAATCGGCGATCTCGGCTATGGTCCCTAGGTACATCACGATGATGCGCGAGCAGAAGTACTCCACCACCGCGAGGTTGTGGGCGATGAAGAGGAAGGTGAGGCCGAACTCGTCCTGGATGTCCTTCATCAGGTTGAGGATCTGGGACTGGATGGAGACGTCCAAGGCGCTCACCGGCTCGTCGGCTATGATGAGCTTGGGCTCCAGCGCCAAGGCCCGGGCGATTCCTATCCTCTGCCTCTGGCCGCCGGAGAACTCGTGCGGATAGCGTTGGGCGAAGGACGGCAGGAGGCCCACCCGGTCCATGAGGCTCGCCGCCTTGGCTCGGATCTCCTCCTCGCCCAGGGCCAGGGAACCCCTGCGGGCGTAGATCCTCATCGGCTCGGCGATGATGTCTCCCGCCTTCATCCTCGGATTCAAGGAGGAGTAAGGGTCCTGGAAGACTATCTGGAAATTTTTCCTGGCTTCGTAGAGTTCCTGGGGAGAAAGGGCGGCAAGGTCCCTCCCCTCGAATAGGATCTTTCCGGCGCTCGCCCTCTGGAGCTGGGCGATTGCCATGGCCGTGGTGGACTTTCCGCAGCCCGATTCGCCCACGAGGCCCACGGCCTCGCCGCGGCGCACCGAAAAGCTCACCCCGTCCACGGCCTTGAGCCAGCCCACACGCCTTCGGACAAGGATGCCCTTCTCGATGGGGAAATGGACCTTGAGGTCCTGTACGTCCAGCAAGATGTCGTCCTTCATAGGCTTTTCCCCTCCTGGGCGGCGTAGAGCCAGCATCGAACGGACCGCGGCTCCGCCGATGCCCCGAGGCTGAGCTCGGGCGGCATTTCACGGCCGCAGATTTCCATAGCCCTGTCGCAGCGCGGCTTGAAGGGGCAGCCCGGAGGAAGGCCGGCCAGGTTCGGCGGAGCGCCGGGGATGGAATAGAGACGCCTGCGGGCCCCGGCGTCTATCCTTGGGACTGATTCCAGAAGTCCCTTGGTATAGGGGTGGAGGGGTCGGGCGAACAGTTCGTCCACCGAAGCCTTTTCCACGATCTTTCCGGCGTACATGACGCAGATCGAATCGCAGATCCCCGCCACCACCCCCAGGTCGTGGGTTATCATCACCACCGACATGGTCTTTTCTCCGGAAAGGGTCTTTATAAGCTCCAGGATCTGGGCCTGGATGGTGACGTCCAGGGCCGTTGTGGGCTCGTCGGCGATCAGGATGTCGGGGTTGCAGGATATGGCCATGGCGATCATCACCCTCTGGCGCATGCCCCCTGAGAACTGGTGTGGGTAATCGTTGGCCCTTGCCTCGGCGTCGGGGATGCCGATGGCCTTGAGGAGCTCAGCCGCCT
The DNA here is from genome assembly GCA_040757435.1 of Spirochaetota bacterium. GTDB lineage: Bacteria > Spirochaetota > Spirochaetia > Treponematales > Rectinemataceae > VKGY01. Next base: position 11,677 of record JBFLXC010000034.1, read on the forward strand.
TGGCCAAGGCTTCCTTCCTTTTCATGCCCCGGTGCAGTTGGAGGGCTTCGGCGATCTGGACGGAAATCCTCAGCAGGGGATTCAGTGATGTCATGGGATCCTGGAAAATCATGGAGATGTTCCCGCCCCGCACCAGCCGTATGTCCTCCTCGCCGCCCTCAAGGAGATCCTTCCCCTTGAAGAGGATCCGCCCCCCCGCGATCTTCCCAGGAGGTTCGGGGATGAGGCGCAGGAGGGACAGGTTGGTCACGGACTTTCCGCAGCCCGATTCCCCCACCAGTCCCAACACTTCTCCCCGCCTGAGGGAAAAGGAAATGTCGTCCACAGCCTTCACGGTCCCGTACTCGGTTTCGAAGACGGTGCGCAGGTTTTTCACTTCAAGCAGCATTTCTTCCATGCCGTCCCCCTATTTCACGTTCCGGAGCCGCGGATCCAAAAGATCCCTGAGGCCGTCGCCCAGGAGGTTGAAGCCCAGGACCAGGAACACGATGGCCAGGCCGGGGTATATCGCCGTCCAGGGCGCCAAAAGCATGAACTTCCTGGCGCCGCTCAGCATGTTGCCCCAGGAGGGATAGGGGGGCTGGATCCCCATGCCCAGGAAGCTCAGGGCGGATTCCAGGAGGATGGCCACGCTCAGGGACAGGGAAACCTGGACTATGAGGGGCATCATGATGTTGGGCAGGAGGTGCCTGAAGAGCACATAGCTGCGGCCCGCGCCGTTGGAAAAGGCCGCCTTCACGAACTCGTTGCCCTTCAGGGTGAGGATGGCGCCCCGGGACACCCGGGCGAACTGGGGTATGTAGACTATGCCGATGGCGAAGATGACATTATAGGTCTTCTCCCCCAGGATCCCCATGACGAAGATCGCCAGGAGGAGGGAGGGGAATGAGAAGAGGATATCCGCCACCCGCATGATGAGGTGGTCCCATTTGCCTCCCAGGAACCCAGCCCAGATTCCCATGAGGGTGCCGATCACGGCGCCCACCAAGGTCGCCCCCAGTGAAATTATCAACGATACTGAACATCCCTGCATGATCCTGGACAGGATATCGCGGCCGAACTCGTCGGTTCCGAAGAGATGGCCGGTCTTCAGGGAGGGGGCCTCCAGAAGGTGCATGGTGTCCATGGCAACGGGATCGAAGGGCAGCCAGAAAAGGGACACCAGGATCACGAGGAGGTAGAAGCCGATGATTCCCAGCCCCGCCAGGGCGATGACGTTCTTGCCGAGCCTGCTTGCCGCCACAGTCTACCTCCTTCCCTCGTCGAGCCTGATCCGGGGATCCACGGCGGCGTAGATGAGGTCCGTGGCCAGGTTCACCAGCACGAACATGGCGGCGATAAGGAGGACTATGCCTTGGATCAGGGGATAGTCCCGTTGGTAGATGGCGTAGAGGGCCAGACGGCCCATGCCGGGAAGGGCGAACACCTCCTCTATCACGATCGCCCCGCCCAGGAGGTATCCCGTGTTGAAGCCCGCCACGGTGATGACAGGGAGGATCGCGTTGCGCAGGGCGTGGCGGACCACCACAACCCGCTTCTTGAGACCCTTCGCCTTGGCTGTCCGCACGTAATCCTGCTGCATCACCTCGAGCATGGAATTTCGGGTGTAGCGCATGATGACGGCCGCAAGCCCGGTCCCTATCGCAAGGGATGGGAAGAAGAGCATCTTGAGGTTCTTGAGGGGATCGGCCGCGAGGCTCACGTAGTTGCCCATGGGAATCCAGCCCTGGAAGCCCGAGAAGGCAATCACCATGAGGGAGGCGAGCCAGAACTGGGGAAGGGAAAGGCCCAGGAGGCCCGTCACCCTGATCAACACGTCGGTGAAGGGATTCTGCCTCAATGCGGCGGCTATCCCCAGGGGGATGCCTATGGCCAAGGCGAGGAAGAGGGCGAAGAGGGTTATCTCGATGCTCAAGGGCAGCCTCTGCAGGATGTCGGGCAGGATGGGTCTGGATGTCCTGAGGGAATAGCCGAAGTCCCCCTGTATCACCCTCCCCAGCCATTCGACGTAGAGGAGAGGTATGGGCTTGTCCTCCCCGAAGAGCCGCCTAAGCTCTTCCATCTGTTCCGGGGTGGCCTCCACCTGGGTCCCCAGGTACATCTGGAGGGCCGAGCCCGGGATGAGCCTGACCATGAAGAACACGATGATGGAAACGCCCAAGAGCACCGGTATGAGGGACAAAAGGCGCCTGGCTATGTATCTTCCCATGAAAACGTCTCCGGATGGCGATAATGATAACGAGAAGGATCGCCGGCATACCGGCGATCCTTCGGATTGTGCGTCGAACTACGACGGAAGTCCAGGAAATTCGTTCTTATTTGTACGCGTAGGTGAGGTAGTAGAGGCTTCCGTTGCCCACCTGCTTGAATCCCTTGACCGCCTTGCTCATCACATGGGTCTCGAAGGGACTGTAGAGGAAGACGATGGGCGCCTTGGAGGAGAGGACCTTCTGCAGCTCATCGTAGACGGGCTTGCGTTCCGAGACCTTGGTGAGGGCGCGGCCCTTGTCGAGGAGGGCGTCCACTTCCGCGTCCTTGAAGAGGAAGTTGTTCACTCCGCCCGTGGAGTGGATCATCCTGTACAGGAAGCGGTCCGGCTCGGAGGAGCCGCCCCGGAGCTCAACCATGGCGTCGAAGGTCCGCTTGACCCAGCGGTCGATGTAGATGCCCCATTCCACGACCTCGAGCTCGGCGGTGACGCCGATCTTCTTGAGCTGGTTCTGGACGACCTGGGCCACGGCGAGTCCGCCTTCGTAGGAGTTGGCCGTGACGATCTTGAAGCTGAACCCGTTGGGATAGCCGGCCTGGGCCAGGAGGGCCTTGGCCTTGGCGACGTCGGGAGTGGAGAAGGGAAGCTGGGAGAGGGGGAGGGCCCACTGGGTGGCGGCGACGGGGATGGGGCCGGAGGGCATCGCCATGCCGAACTCGGCGATGGTGACGATCTCGCTCCGGTCGATGGCGAGGGCCATGGCCTGGCGGACCAGCTCGTTGTCGAAGGGCTTGCGGGTGACGTTGTAGCCGAAGGTCCTCACGTTGACGCCTGGCTTCTGCATGACATTGAGGTTGGCGTCGCGCTTGGCAAGCATGATGGTGGAGCCGTCGTTGATCGTCGCCATGTCGAGGTTGCCGGCCTTCACGCCGGCGAGGAGGGAGGCTTGCTCCGGGATGATCCGGAAGATGACCTTGTCCAGGTAGGGGGCCCGGGACTCGAAGTAATCCGGATTCTTCGCCAGGGTCATGGAATTGTCGGGTATCCATTCCTTCATCATGAAGGGTCCGGTTCCCACGGGATTCTTCTGAAGGTTGCCGTACTGCTCAACAGCGGCCTTGGAGACGATGGCGCAGTTGTTGGAGGCCAGGCCTTCGAGGAAGGAGGCCAGGGGGGCGTTGAGGGTCACCTTCACCTTGTACGCGGACACTTTCTCGATGGCCTTGATGGTGGCCAGGTAGGATCTTCCGGGGCTGGCGGTCTTGGGATCCAGGATGCGGTTGAGGGAGAAGACCACGTCGTCGGCGGTCATTTCCTTGCCGTTGTGGAACTTCACGCCCTGGCGGAGGTTGAAGACATAGGTGACGTTGTCCGGGATGTCGATTGACTCGGCCAAGTCGGCCACGAGCTCGAGGTTCTCGTTGTGCCGGACCAGCTTGTTGTACATCAGGTCGACGCGCCGGTGCGATGAGGACGAGGTCACTATGTGCGGGTCGAGGCCTATGACCTCCTGGTCCACGCCTATGGTCAGGGTCCCCGCGTCGCCGGCGGCGAAAACCTGTGGAAGGGCGAACAGCACGAGGGCCGCCGCGATGATGGGGATAACAAATTTTTTCATTTCAGCCTCCTTGAAACATGAACGCTCCCAAGAGCGATCCTTGCTCGATCCAGTCCCTGCATTATATAGCAAAAAGGCAGGCGCACAAGGCGAAAACTGAAAAAATTTTTAATACAAAAATATGATGCGAAGCTAAATTTCAGACGGTTTGCCCAGGCTGAGGGCGAGGGTCGCGGGAAAAGGTCCCCTCCCGGATTTCCGCCTGGAGGGGACCTGCTTGTGGAAGCTTAAAGGACCTTGGCCGCTATGAGGACGATGTCTTCCTTGGGAACGTCGGCGTGGGGAGGCCTTCGGCCGGTGGACACCTTGGCCATGGCGTCCACAACCTCCATCCCCTCCGTCACCTCCCCGAAGACGCAATATCCCGCCCCTGGGCCTGGGCCCGTGTAGTTGAGGCTGCGGTTGTCCACGAAGTTGATGAAGAACTGGCTGGTCGCGCTGTCGGGATGGGGAGTCCTGGCCATGGAAAGGGTCCCCCTCTTGTTCGCGGGTCCCAGGGCCGCCTCGTTCTTGATCGGCGCCTTGGTCTGCTTCTGGTCCATGCCGGGGACGAAGCCCCCGCCCTGGGCCACGAAGCCGGGGATGACCCGGTGGAAAATCGTCCCGTCGTAGAATCCGGACCTGACGTAGTCCAGGAAGTTGGCGGCGGTGATGGGAGTCTTGTCTTCGAAGACCTCGATGGTGAGGTCCCCGAGGCTGGTTGTGAACTTTACCTTCGCGTTGGGCATTTTCTCTCCTTCGGATGCTCCGGAGCTCGGGCTCCGGCTTACAGGGTAATGACCCCCAATATAACGGGTTTCGACGCGCCCGTCACCTGAGGCAGGTTTCCCGGCCTTCCCATGAGGGCTTCGTGGCCGAGGACGGCGAAGGCCATGGCTTCCCGGGCTTGCTCGGGGATTCCCAGGTCGGCGGTGGACAAAAGGGAGACGCCCTCTGGCAGGCGGCGCCGGATCATGTCCATGAGAAGGGGATTCAAGGCCCCGCCGCCGCCCACCACCACGTCGTCGATCGCGGCGGCGGGAAAGATGAAGTCGCGGTAGGCCCGGACGATGCTTTCGGCGGTGAAGGCGGTGGCGGTGGCGATGAGGTCCTCGCTCCCCAGGCCCCTTTTCCTTCCCTCCTCGACAAGCCGGTCCACGTAGGCGCCGCCGTACACCTCCCTGCCCGTGCTCTTGGGCGGCTTCTTCGGGAAGTATTGATCCTCCATGAGAAATTCCACCAATTCCAGGTCTGCCTTGCCCCTGCTCCCCAGCCTTCCCTCGGAATCGTACTGGAGGGCACCTTTGGTATGGCGGCGGACCAGTTCGTCCATGATCATGTTTCCCGGCCCGGTGTCGAAGGCGAAAACCCCAGCCCCGCCTGTGGCGTCCAGGCCCGAGGCGGGAACGACGGTGGCGTTCCCGATCCCTCCGATGTTCTGCACTATCCTCCCCCGGGTCTTGGAGCCGAAGAGAAGGGCGTCCACGTAGGGAGCCAGGGGCGCCCCCTCCCCGCCCGCGGCCATGTCGCGGGAGCGGAAATCGGAGATGACGGGAATTCCCAGCAGCTCCCTCAAAGCGGGACCCGAGCCGATCTGCAAGGTCCCGCGGGCGGGGATGGCCGAGCCGTCCGGGCCGGGGAAGCCTGCAGGCTGGGGGGCGTGCCAGATCGTCTGGCCGTGGAGGCAGACCGCCGCCACATCCTCGGATGCGAATCCCGTCGTCTCAAGGAGTTCCTCCACCGCCTCGGCGTACCACCGGGCCAGGCCGAAGTGGGCAAAGACTATCTCGTCCACCCGCGCCGTGGCGGGAGAGCAGAGGGGCAGAAGTCTTGCCTTGGCTTCCCGGGAATACGGTAGGGATGACTGCCCCAGGAGCTTGACGGATTCCAGGCTCCCCTGGCTGTCGTTCCGGATTTCCACCAGCACTGCGTCCACTCCGTCGAAGGAGGTGCCGGACATGATGCCCACCAGGTGGTGGGTTGGGGAGGATGCGTATTCCTTGAGCCGCAGGTTTGCGTTGTCGTTCAATTTCATGCTGGCGAGTATATAGCAAATTTTTTCACCCCGCAAGGATGGAAAAACTTTTCCTTGCGGATATGGAAATATCGACGTAGCATGGAATAATGAAAAACCTTCTGGATGCGCCCACGTCCATCGTGGACCACGGCAGGATGAAATTCGGCTCCTGGTCGGGCTATCCGGGAGAAGCCAACCTTCTGGACGCGGTCAAGCCCTACAGGGTCCGGATTCCCCGCTTCCTGAAGCGGATGCGCCTCAAGGAATGGAGGGCCTTGCAGGCCGGGGACGAAACCTGGTTCCTTTTCGCCGTGCTCTACGACGCGAAATTCATGTCCATGGCCTCCGTGGACCTATGGAACCGAAGGTCAAAGACTAAGCTGGGTTTCCGCCGAATCTTCCCCTTGAGCCGCTTCATCATGTCCCGCAGCCTTGAGTTCTCGGAAACCCACGCCGACAGGGGAACCGACCATCTTTCCCTGCGCATAGATCCCGAGGCTTCCTACATCGGCCTCCACGCCCGGTCCGCTCCCAGCAAGGCCGCGCCGGAGGATCTTAGGCTCGATCTTCGCTTCGGCTTTTCGCCCGGCGACGCCAACCCCGTCTCGGTCTGCATGCCCCTGGGGGAAAACCGCGGCATCTACTCCACCAAGGTCCTCCTCCCCTGTTCCGGAACCCTCTCGGTGGACGGGGAGATCCACCGATTCGATCCCGCCTCCGCCACGGGAGCCTTCGACGACCACAAGGGCTACTACCCCTACCGCCTCCACTACGACTGGGTCACAGGCTTCGGAGTCGACGCCCAAGGCCAAAGGATAGGATTCAACCTGACCGACAACCAAGTGGTGGACCAGGAGAGGTACAACGAAAACCGCATATGGATAGGAGGAGAGGTCCATCCACTTCCTCCGGTGCGCTTCGAACGCCCCGAGGGAATCGAGGGTCCCTGGACGATCCGTGACAGGAGGGGAATCGTAGACCTCCGATTCCATCCCGAGGTATCCCATGATTTATCCATGCGCCTCGGCGTGGCCGCGGTGGATTACTATGGACCTTTCGGAAGCTTTTCCGGCGGCTTCACCCTCCGGGGGAGAAGCGTGGACGCCTCGCACCTCTACGGCATGGGGGAGAAAAAGAGCGTCCGCCTCTAAAGCCTAGAACCGATACCGAAGGCTGGCCTTCAGGTAGCCCGAGTCTCCGTATTGCCCCAGCTCCCCCGAGGCGTCGCCGCCGAAGATACCAGCCTGGAGGCTCGCCTCCGCGTCGCCGAAGGCGTAGGAAACCTTTGGCATGAACAGGTAATCCTGGGAGCTTACGCCCCACAATCCCGTAAGGCTGATCCCCAGGCTGTCCTTGAAAAAGGAGGTTCTCAGCACGCCGGTGAGCAGGGACGAGAGACGCGGCTTGCCCGCCTCCACGTCCATGGGGGAGGCTATGGCGTCGTGGTTGATCCTGTAGCTTCCCGAGTACTGGAGGTTCAGGTTGACCCCCGCGGCGAGATCCCGGTCCACGCCCAGTGAAAAAGCTATGGCCGGATTGTACACGCCGGGATCGTCGCCCCCCAGGTCCTGGGTTAAGTTGGCCGCCGCCTCTCCCCTGAAGGAGAAGCCCCCCGCCGCCGCCGCGAAGTCCACCCCCGCCTGGTGGTAGCGGTTGTAGGCGAAGGACACGTCGTTGGCCGGATCCAAGGGCGGCCCGGCCATGCTGAGCGTGGCGGCGGGCGTGGGAAGGAATCCGTAGAAATACTGGAAGCCAAGGTCCAGGGCGCGCAAGGTAACGGAAAGGCGGAGCCCGGCCTGGAAATCGGCGAGGCTCGTCTTCGGCGCCAGGTCCTCGGCGGCTGCGGCGAGGATCTTGTTCGCCGGGATCATCGCCCCCAAGGCTTCGAGGGCCGCGGGAGCCCATGCTCCGTCCAAGGCCAGCCTATGGCCCCGGAATCCGGGCAGGAATACCGCCTCCATCCGGGATGCCTCCCCTAGGGAATAGGTCGCCCTCACCATGGGAAGGGCGATTTTCCTTTCCAGGGGATCCGTCACCGTCAGGTCCCTCAGGTCCAAGGGGTTGGTGACGTCCAAGGGTCCTTGGCTGTCCGCCTTTCCCCAGGACAATTTCATGACGCCGCCCTCGAGGCTGAATTTTTCCCCGTAGTACCCCAGCCTGGCCTCGTCGACGGCGGATGCGGGATCCTCCGCGATGCGCGATTTTGAAATCAAGAATCCGAACGTGGCGCCCAACGTTCCTGATTCCCGGGAGAATCCTATCCTCGCGGAAATGAGATCGCCCAACTCTATGGACCCCACATTCCCCAAATCGCCCAGGAACACCGCTCCTCCCAGTTCAGCCCACCCAGACACCGCGGCGCCCGTAGCCGGCTTCTCCTCCTCCGCCGCGAACCCGAAGGTCTGGCCAAAGGCGGGGAAGGAGGCGGCGAACATAACGGCGCACAACGCGAACGCCCTTTTTGCGGCTTTTAGTTTCATCACGGCCTCCCCGTTTCCAAGAATTTGGTGGTGAAGACCCCGGCTGGGATGGGATCGTCGTACTTGATTATGTCCACGTAGATCGTCGTCGAAGTCTTTGCCTTCACAGTGCTCATCCTGGTGGCAACGGGCGTCAACCTCCCCTGCTTATCCTGGACTTCCAGGATTTCCAATATCTTCGCCAACTCGCCCTTTCGATCGTACAACTCTATCCTAAAGGCGATCCTCGAACTCTTGTCTATCCAGGAGATGATTTTGGAATACTGGTATTCCTGCGCCTTCGGCTTGGATTCGACGACCCAGCAATCCTTTCCGCCCAGCTTTTCCTCGCGCAGGATGGCGTGGGAGTCCTCCGAGGCGTTCCTGTTCGCCGAGGATACGTCGTCATAGGAAAGGTCGGTTCCCATGAAGCTCGCCGAACCCTCGCCCGAGGATATTCGCCGCACCTTTCCCAGGGAGGGAAGGAAAATCCAGCGGTCCTCCCCCTTGCCGGGGCTCTCAAGGGTCAGGAACCTCGTGTTCGCCACCGAGGCCGGCTTTTGGAAGATGACCACGGTCTTGTTCATTCCGTCGGACTTGGCTGAATACTGGTCTATGAGGCGCTCGGTGGCGCTGCCGTCCTTGGCGGTTATGACCATCCTCGACCGGGTGGACACCGTGGCCGCCTGGATTCTGTCCCGTGAGCTTCGTACGATTTCCTCGGCGCCCAGGCCTGGGCTTTGTGCGGCGCCGGTGGCGGCGGAGAACAGGAAGAGAACACATAGGACCGCGGCGGATGCCGCGGCGCTT
>JBFLXC010000035.1:0-20692 GCA_040757435.1 Spirochaetota bacterium
AGGGCGAGCCGCTTCCACTTGGCGAGGGAGTGTACGATCTCGGCCCGCTGGTCCCCCAAGGCTTTCACGGGGAAGGAGACCGCCCTCTCCACGCCGTTGAGGTCGTCGTTTATCCCCAGGCCTGAAAGCACGAAGAGGGGGGCGGTGACGCGGGTAAGGTTGAGCTCCGTGGCGAGGCTGAGCTGGAAAAAGTCCTTGATTTCCTTGATAGCCCGCTCGGTTTCCCTTACTCCCAGGAGCGCCTTGTAGTCGCGCGGATAGGTGTCGGCCATGATTCCTCCTGGGGGCTAATAATCACCGCCCGGGGAAACCCTGTCAATGCGCGTTAAAATGAAAATCTCTATTGACAACCCGGTAATAGTGGAAAAAGATTTTAAGACAATGCAATCCAGGAGGAACCGATGAAACGAATCCCCATCGCCGTCGCCTTGCTGGCCGCCTGCGCCCTATCCCTGGCCGCCCAGGCTCCCAGCATCCCGGAACTCAAGGGCAAGAACCTCGAGATCACCCTTTGGACCCATGAGGATGCCAACCGCGCCGCCCTGGAAAAACGCCTCATCGAGGAATTCAAGGCTGCCAATCCCAGCCTGACCATCGTCTACAGCACCTTCCCCTCGGGCAAGATCAACGAAACCATGGCCACGGCCTTCGCGGCCAACAAGGGGCCGGACATATTCAACCTGACCATCACCAACGCCTACTCCTACATCGGGAACGGCCGGGTCGCCCCGGTGGATTACAAGGCCCTGGGCCTTAAGGGCGCCAAGGAGCTCGCGGACCGATACCTGGGCGGAATGCTCGATCCCGTGACCCAGGACGGGGATATCTACGGCCTCCCGCTTGAGATCACCAACATGGCCCTCTATGTGAATAGAAAGATCCTGAAGGACGCCGGCCTCGATCCGGACAAGGACCTTCCCAGGACTTGGGAGGACGTCCTGTCCCTCTCGGAAAGGATCGTCAAGCGCAACGGCCAGATCATTACCCGCCGCGGCTTCGATTTCCGCTACGACGGCCGGCTTACCACCTTCCTCCCCATGGTGGAGCAGCTGGGCGGCGAATTGGTCTCCAAGGACGGGAAGACCGCCATCGTGGGCGACGAGGCCTGGCTCAAGGTCCTGCAGTTCTTCAAGGACATGGGGCCCGGGGGGAAGAACCTGGCCTCCCCCACCTACACCGCCGCCCGCACCCTGTTCGACCTGGACAAGAACGAGATGGCCATGTCCTTCTCAGGTCTCTACCAGCAGGCGAGGATGAAGACCGCCAATCCTGGATTCTACAATTCCAAGGATTGGATGGTCGTCTCCTTCCCCCAGTGGAAGAACGCCTCAAGGAAGGTGACGGCCCACTATTCCGGCCACTACTACATGGTCAACGCCCAGTCGCCGAAGCTTGAGCAGTTCGCCGCCTGGAGCCTGGTCAACTACATGCTTTCCCACGGGGAGGAGTATCTGGAGAAGGTCGCCATCGTGCAGCCCTCCAAGGCGCTGGTGGATTCGCCCACCTACAAGGCCATGCCCTATTCCGACGTCTTCGCCAAGGACTTCGAGAACGCGAGCATAGCGTACCTTGGGAAGTTGAGCTCGAAGATCGACAACATGCTGAAGACAGCCTTCGAGAGCGTCATGGTCGGCGGTGTGGAGCCGAAAAAAGCCCTGGAAACGCTGAAGGCGGCGGCCAACGCAGCCTTGGCGGAGGAAGACTGAGCCCCGGCCTGGAGGATCCCGATTGAAATCCGACGCACTCACGCCTGCGCCCAAGCCTAGGCAGGGGCGCAGGCCCGCTTCCGGCCTGGAGGCGAAGCGGGCCCGGTGGGGCTGGTTCTTCGTAGGCCCCGCCGCGGCGTTCTTCGCCCTGTTCTCAGCCTATCCGATGGCCAACGCCCTGTGGACGAGCCTGCACGCCAAGAAGCTCCTCTCCCTGCGCGCCCCCAGGTTCGTGGGGCTGAGGAACTACCAGCGCCTCATCGCCGCGCCGGAATTCTGGAATTCCGTCCGCGCTTCCCTGACTTTCTCCATCGGCGTATTCGTTCCCCTTTTCATTGTATCCCTCCTGGTCGCGGTTCTCGTCGCCTCCAGGAAGAGGGGCAGAAGGCTGTACCAGATGGCCCTGTATTCGCCCGCCGTCCTTTCCTCCGTGGTCACCGCCTCGGTCTGGCTCCTGCTCTTCGATCCGCGCGGCCTTGCAAACCAGGGGCTCAACGCGATCCTGGGCACGCCTGGAATAGACCACCGCTGGTTGTCCGACGCCGCCATGGTCCAGGTCTCCACCATCCTCGTGTATGTCTGGAAGCTCCTGGGCTACTATGTGATCCTCTTCGTGACCGGCATCGGAAAAATCCCCGTCAGCGTCATGGAGGCGGCCACCATAGACGGGGCGAACGCCGCGCAGAAGTTCTTCCGCATAACCTTGCCGCTGCTCAAGTCCACCATCGTCCTGGTCTCCGTGCTGATCATCATCGGCACGCTCAAGAGCTTTTCGACCCAGTACCTTTTCGCCCAGCGGGGAGCCCCCATACAGGCGATAAACGTGCTCACCCTGAATATCTACAACACTGTGCTGATAGAGCAGGACCTTGGCAGGGCCAGCGCCATGAGCATCCTCCTCTTCGCCGGGCTCCTTGGCATATCATGGCTCCAGATACGGGCCTCCGAGGCCGGCGGGGAGAGCGAAGTATGAGCCGACGCCATCTTCCGGAGCGGGGCGGGATCCGAGGGCGCGTTGCGACGATCCTGGCCTACGGGACGCTGACCGCCGTCACCCTCGCCACCCTGCTTCCCCTGGCGTTCATGATCACCGCCTCATTCATGCCCAGGTCGGACATCATGGCGATCCCGTATCCTTGGATGCCGAGGTCGCCCAATGTGGAAAACTACAGGAAGGCTCTGGCGGGAACCGACGGCTCTTGGATGTACCTGAGGAACATCTTCAATTCCCTGGCGGTGTCCGGCTCGGTGGCGGCCTCCTCCGTCGTCCTGGCTTCCATGGCTGGCTTCGGCTTGGCGAAATACAGGTTCAAGGGGCGGAGCGTCGTATTCCTTTTGATAATGGGCACCATGATGATACCCTTCGAGACCATCATGATTCCCCTGTTCCTCACCGCCGTGCGGTTGGGGCTCCAAAACACCTACGCGGGGCTGATCCTGCCCTTCCTCACCAGCGCCTTCGGCGTCTTCCTCATGCGCCAGTACCTCCTGGGATTTCCCGAGGAACTGCTTGACGCGGCCCGGATAGACGGATGCTCGGAGCCTCAGATATACCTGCGCGTGGTCCTAAAAAACATCACCCCCGCCTTGGCCACCCTGGCCATCCTCGCCTTCCGCGGCCAGTGGGACAACCTCCTCTGGCCCCTGCTCATAGCCCAGAGGGAAGAATTGAAAACCATACCTACCTACATCGTAAAATTCACCGCCGAACTCACTTCCGACGAAGGGTCCATGATGGCCGCGGCGGTGATAGCCTCCATCCCGATATTTTCGCTGTTCTTCGGCCTGTCCAAATACTTCCTGGGCGGGGCTTCCGTGCATTCCGGAGGGAAGTCATGAAGCGCCTTGACATAGATCTGTTCATCTTCGACGAAGGCGGCGTGATGATCCGGGATTTCTACGTCCTTCCGGAAATGGCGAGGCGCCTGGGGCTGGAGCAGGGGACCTTGGGCGATATGATACGGCCGGACATGGGGGATTACTCCCGGGGACGCATCGACGGGGCGGAGTTCTGGCGGCGCTTTGCCCAGAGGACGGGCATCCGGCCCGGGGCGGACTACTTCGCGAGCCTCTTCCACCCCTCCCCCATCCCGGAGAGCTTCGCCCTGGTGAGGGAACTCGCGGCCCGCCACAGGATCGTGTGCGGAACCAACACGATCGACAGCCACCATGGATACAATGATTCCCATGGGTTCTACGAAGGATTCCACAAGGTGTACGCCTCCCATCTCCTGGGCGCGGCGAAGCCCGATCCGGAATTCTGGCTAACGATTCTCGAAGAGGAAGGAGTCCTACCGGAACGGTGTTTTTTTGTGGACGACATGCAGGCGAACATCGACGCCGCGGCAGCCCTGGGCATGGAGACTTGGCTCTTTTCCGACCCCGCTGCGCTGAGAACCCATTTGGAATCCCGCGGCGCATTCGCGCCGTCCCTGGCCGATCCCTCATTGTGATGAAGGGCGCATGAGCTTTCCCATCGGAAAAGGCGTACTTCCAGATGGAAGCGCCCTCGCGGGAATGATCTCGGACGCCATCTCGGCACGGGCGTTTACGTGTTGCGCGGCCTCGGTCCTCAATCCGGGGGCTCCGCCGATCAGGCTTTTCTCTGGCATCATGGATCCCGAGGAGGCGTCAGGCGTGGATGGGCCGGCGCCGATCCGCCGCGACGCCCTGTTCGACCTGGCCAGCCTCACCAAACCCTTGGCCACCACGATCCTCGCCCTCATCGCTCTCGACCGCGGCGGCTTAGGCCTCGACGACAAGGCGGCGATGTACCTTCCGGAAGCGCGGGGCCTAATGAACGGCTCTACCCTGAGGGACTTGCTCCGCCACAGCGCAGGGCTCCCCGCCATACCAGCCTTGCAGGTCGATTTTCCCGATCCGGGCCGTGTGGACAGGGATAAAGCCGTGGCGAGGCTCTGCGCCATCGATGCGGCGGAAAGCCCGGGAAAGTCTGTTGTGTACTCCTGCACCGGGTTCCTTCTCCTGGGCTTGATCCTGGAGCGGATCGGAGGAAGGCGCCTGGCGAACCTGTTCCGGGATGAAGTGGCCTCCCCCCTGGGCTTGGATGGACGGGAAGGCCGGGGCCTTGCGATCTTTTGTCCTCCCGATGCCTTGCGCGCGACCTGCGTTCCCACGGAAATCTGCCCATGGCGGAAGACAAGGGTCCGGGGGGTTGTGCACGATGAAAGTTCGTATTGCCTCGGGGGCGACGGAGGCAACGCAGGTCTTTTCGCTGACCTTGCGGCGGTGGAACGCTTGTTTTCGGTTTTCTTAGACGGCGGAGGAATCATTCCCGAAGCCCTGGCGCGGGAGGCCAGGCTCCTCCAGACCGCAGGCATGGGAGAGCCCAGGGGCTTGGGATTCCAGTTATCCTTCATAGAGGGAACCATGGATTCCTACGGCCATACTGGGTTCACGGGAACTTCTATCGGGGGTTTCGGCCAAGGCTCCGATCCCAGGGATGGTGTTCTCGGCATACTCCTGGCCAACAGGATTTATTATGGCCGGGAAGGCACTCTGGAAAAAATCCGAAGCCTCAGGTCCGGTTTCTATGGTACCATGGCGAGGATATCCTACGGCCCGGACAGGGGGAGCGGACATGGCAGTGCGATCGAATAAGACCAAGGAGGCCTTGAGTAAAGGGCGGACCGTCGTCGGCCCCTTTCAGGGCATAGGCTCCGTCGCGATCTCCGAGATATTGGGCTCCCAGGGCTTCGACTGGATCCTTGTCGACCTGGAGCACGGACAGATAGACCTGGAGACGGCGGGGAACCTGTTCGCGGCGATCCGGGGGAGGGGCGCCACCGCCTTGGCCCGGGTGCCGGGAAACGACCAATCCTTCATCAAGCGCGTCCTGGACGCGGGGGCCGAGGGCGTCATGGTTCCCCTGGTCAACTCTCCCGAGGAGGCGCTCGCGGCGGTCCGGAGCTGCCGCTATCCTCCCGAAGGCGTGCGGGGCCTGGGACCGGGCAGGGCGAGCCTCTACGGCCTTGAGATGCTGGAATACGCGGAAAAGGCGAACGATGAAACCTTAGTCATGATACAAGCGGAGCACATCGACGCCGTGCGCCGGATCGACGGCATCCTGGGGGTTCCTGGGATCGACATCCTCTTCGTGGGCCCCTTCGACCTTGCTTGCTCCATGGGACACATGGACGATCCCGGGCACCCGGAGGTGGAGTCGGCGATCGAGCTTCTCCTGGCGGCGGCCCTGAAGGCGGGGGTGGTACCTGGGATCTTCTGCGCCGGACCCGAGGCGGCCGCCCGCAGGATACGGCAGGGCTTCAGGTTCGTGGCCCTGGGCCTGGACTCCTTCTATCTCGACGCCGGGGCGAAGGCGGCCCGGGCCGCGCTTGGGAAGGGCCTGGGCGCTTGAGCCAAGGATTTCAAGCCCTAAGCTTCTCCAACTCACGCTTGAGATTCAGGAAGAGGAAACTCCCCCTGTGGCCCGGCTTCCAGGAAAGCGCGGCGCCGAAGTCCCCTGTCTCCGGCACTGCCACCATGCTCCAAAGGTTCATGGACTGGCCCGTGACGGGTCCGCCTCCCTGAGCCTTGTACCAATCCACATAGTCTGAGTATTCCTTGCGCGGCATGAGGTAGCTTATGGTCATCCCGTCGTTGCGGGCCCTGGCGGGCCGGTCCCAGTCCCTCTCAATGCCGGAGTCCGGATCCCGCCTGTCCCGCAGCACCTGGATGGCCGCATCCAGGTCCAAGGTTCCGTATTTCTGTCGCAACAGGGCTTCGTAGCGCCTGAATCTTCCCGAAGCCGCGATGTGGGGATTGTCCTTCTCCTTCAGGCTCTCCTGCCATGCGGGGATTGAGGAGATGTCCTTGAGCCCGTAGGCCGGCGCCTGGGCGGCGACCATGCCGGGCCCCTGGTAGCCCATCCAGCCTGGATAGCAGTTGCAGTGGTTCGTCGACCAGAGATATTCCCCTCCCCAGGGCGACCTAAGGGCCCATCGGCGCGCGTTGGCTTCCACGACCGTGGCTTTCCTGGCCGCGGCGTCCGCCACGTGGTAGTTGATGCCTGTGCAGCGGGGGGACAAGGCCACAATATCCACCGCCTTCTCAAGGGAATCCGCGGCAAGGAGGATCCGGCGGGAGAGGACGCCGATCCCGCAGCCCCTCATGGTTTCTTCGCTCGATCCGGAGTAATGGGTCATCATGGCTATCCCCGCCTCGTTGAAGCCTCCGTCGATGGCCACCATGCCCGCCTGGGTGATGTTCGCGTAGCCGAGTCCCCCGTCGGGATCGCATATCGTCAGGATCCGTCCTTCCGGAATGCCGGGCAGGTCGAGATTGTCCATATTCTTCCCAAAGACCAGCCGCCCGTCCTTCGTTGCGGCGCCCCAGGCTGAAAAGCTTGAACAGCCGATGGTTTCCCCAGGCATCCCGGCTTCCGCCCCTGCCGCCCTTTCAGCCGCCATCGTCGCTTCGGCCGGTCGCGCGTCTCCCGCCGCCACTACGACCCCGAGATCCCCGTAGCCGGGATGGGCGTAGAAGCACCAGACATCGTACATCAGGTTCCACGCGACGAGGTCGCGGTAATCAATCCTGGATCCCCGGGCGGCCAAGGCATCGGCGATGCCTCGGATTTCTTCCACCATGGAGTCCGGGATGAAGGGCTCGGCATGGCGGGCTCCCTCGAAGATGCGCGCCAGCCCCTCGGCTTGGCCCGATCCTGTCGCCTTGGCGCATACCGCCGCCGCCGCGGCCATGCCTCGGGAAATGGTGTATTCCATCAAAGTACCCAAAAGATGGCCGTGCTGAAGCCCCCTTTCGTAGGCCCCTCCCTTGAGGCGCAATATTCTCGCGCCATCAAGGATTTCCAAACTGCCCTTGCCCCATCCGGCGATCTGCCTTGCTTCTGCCATGGGCGGATTATACCACGGATCGGGATGGCTTGACCCTTCCGGCCCAAGGCCGTAAATTCCCAGGATGATACGCAAAGCCTTCAACGATCCGGGACTTGAGCGCCATCTCTCCCACTGCACCCACGACGGGATAACCTGGTTCGCCCTGGCCCCCTTGGGGGGAGAAATCCAGGTCCGGGGAGTATTGGTCCACGCCAGCCGCGCCTTGAACCACATGCGGGCGAACCACGGCTTGGGTCCCGTCGAATCCGCCGCCTTGGGGAAGGGTCTTTTGGCCTCGGCGCTCATGGCGGCCTTGCTGAAGGATCCCGGAAGCATACTCCTCAGGATAGACGGCTCGGGTCCCGCTGAAGGCCTGAGCGCCGAGGCGGCCCGCCTTGCCTCGGGATCGATACGGCTTAGAGGCCGGCTCTTCGTATCCCCCTTTCCGCCCCAGGCACTTGGAGCCGCCTCGCCTGAGCAGATGTTCGGACCTGGAGCCCTTACGGTGACGAGGATGGAAGGCCCGGGCCTGCCTTTCGTGGGCTCGGTTCCCTTGAGGACGGGAAACCTGAACAAGGATCTTCCCTACTATTTCCTTGAATCGGAACAAACCCGCACCGCCGTGGACTCTGGTCTCTACTTCCTGGAGGATGGCCGCCTCTATGGGGCGGGAGCCCTTCTGCTCCAAGCCCTCCCCGGCGCCGAAGACTCCTTTGTTTCCGCCGTGGAGGCCTCGCTCTCTGCCCTGCCCCCCCTGGGGCTATGGTTTTCCGAAGGGGGGACCAGGGAGAGCTTGATCCAGGAGATGTTCGGCCGCTTCGGTGCACGAAGGACCTCCGAAGCGGGGATCGACTTCGACTGCCCCTGCAGCGCCCAGCGTTTCTTGGACCATATCGCCGCCCTGGACAGGGCGACGGTGAGCGACATCCTGGCCAACGGTCCCTGGCCCCTGGAAACCACCTGCCACTACTGCGCCTCGACGTACCGCTTCGACAAGGAAGCCTTGGAAAAGAGGCTGGGCATGGCCCCGAAAGGCTAGCATTCACATGGAAGATGGGTATCCCAAGCGGCTGTTCGCCGCCCTTGAGATGGAGGAATCGGTACGCTCCGCCCTGGGAGCCTACGCGGGGAACCTAAAACCCATTTTATCGGCCTTAAGTCCCCGCTGGGTTGATCCATCGCTGTACCACCTTACATTGCATTTTTATGGGGAATGCGGAGATGCCCGGACAAGGCGGATCCGCCAAGGCCTAGGGTCCTGCCAGCGGCTCTCGGTCCCTCCGCGGATAGTATTCACCGACCTGGGCTTCCTCCCGTCCGAAAGAAGGCCCCGTGTGCTCTATCTCGGCGTTTCGATCGATCCCAGGGATGCCTTCGAACCGGTCGTCCGCGCCGCAAGGCTCCAGGATGGGGATGGGGGTTTGGATGCGGGTGCGGCGTCCGCGGGCCACGGCCCATGGAAAGCCCATCTGACCTTGGCAAGGATGGGTTGCCAGAAACCTTTTCCCGTGTCGGAGAAGGCTCTCCTGCCACCGCCGCCTGCGCTGTTCTTCTTCCCCAAGGATTTCGCCCTTCTTGAGTCGATCCTGTCGTCCCGCGGCCCTGTGTACAGGGCGCTGGAACGCTATCCCCTCATCTAGCCGCCCCTTCGCGACCTGCTTCCGGCACAAAGCCCTTGCGGGGCTGGAGGGCTTGATCTAGCATGGATATATGAGCCGACTGAGAAAGCTCCTCACCGCCCCCGCGCCATCCCTTGCCCTCAGGGAAGCCCTTCCCCTGCGCATAACGCCTCCCGGCGCCACGGAGGCATTCCTTCTCTTTCATGGCTTTTCGGGATATCCCGGTGAGATGGGCGAGCTTGCGAAGGGGCTGGCGGCGGCGGGGTACGCCGTGTTCGCCCCCCGCTTTTCGGGGCACGGCATCCGCCGGGGCGATCTTTTGCTCGCCAAGGCCGAGGACTGGATGCAGCGGGCCTTCGATTCCTACGTGGAAGCCAGGGCGGAATATGCCCAGGTTTATGTCCTGGGCCATTCAATGGGAGCCCTCCTCGCCGCCGCCGCCGCGATCCGCTTCGATGTGTCCAGGGCTGTCTTCCTCGCTCCGGCCTTCGAACTCAGTGTGAGGCTCATAGGGCTCACGCGCTTGGCCGCGCCCTTCGTCTCCGTGATCCGCGCCAACAAAGGACCCACAGCCTACGATCTTTCCATTCCCGGCAGGGCGGCCCTCCAGAAAGAATACTGGTCGGACCTGCTGGTAAGGCCGGCGGCGGAGCTGGAGCGCCTGAGAAGCCTGTGCCGAGGCGCATTGCCCAGGCTCAAGGCGCGCACCCTTGTGATCGTAGGCGACAAGGACAGGACGATCCCCCTGGGGGTGGCGGAATATGTCAAAGGCCGCGCCGCCGGGTCCGCCTCGGTGGAGACAAGGATCATCCAGGGCGGCACCCATGTCTTCCCTTTCAATGAATACTCCCTCCCCACCCTCAGGATGATTCTCCAATGGATGGGAAGGGAGGCGTAAGCCTCAGTCGTCTCCGATGGCCAGGCGGCGGAATTCCAGGACTTCCAAGGCCGGGCCTCCGGAGGCTTCCATTTCGGCCATGTATTGGCCTACGGTTGATTTTTCCTCTTTGATGAAGCGTTGCTCCATGAGACAGACTTCGGAGAGCCACTTTTTCACCTTCCCCGCCAGGATGCCCTGGACCATGGCCTGGGGCTTCCCGGCGAGCTTGGGATCCGATTCCATCTCGGAGAGGAATTCCTTTTCCTTCGCGCCCGATACTTCCGCGGGAACCAGGGCGGCGCTCAGGTAGAGCGGCTTCTTCGCCGCCACCTGGAGGCAAAGGTCGTGGATGGCCGCCAGGGTTCGGGCAGGATCCTGGTTGGCGCCCCGAGGAGCCGCCTTGACCGCCGCGGCGATCCTTCCGTCTCCGTGGATGTAATAGTCCGAAATCTCCCCCTCCCCCACCTCCAGCGTCTCAACGCCTTTGAGGACGATGTTTTCCTTCATGCGGCGGCCCAGGTCGGCCACCTCGTCCAGGCACCCATTGGGGTCTGACCCCATGGTGAGCACGCTAAGCGCGATGGAGCGCGCCAGGGAGGAGAAGGCTTCGTTTCGGGCCACGAAGTCCGTTTCGCAGGCCAAGGCCGCGATCGTTATCCTGGTAGTATCCGCCGCCACGGCCACGAAGCCCTCGGAGGTCTTCCTCTCAGCCCGCTTCTCCACCTCATTCAGGCCCCATTCCTTGATCAAGATCTCCGCGGCCTCCAGGGATCCCTGGGCTTGGGCCAGGGCCTTTCGACAATCCATCATCCCAGCCCCGGTCTTCTCCCTGAGGGCCTTCAAGCTTGTCACATCGATATTCATGGCTGTTCTTCTTCCTTTCCCAACTCATCTTTCAAGGACCCCACCCATGCCGCCTCCCGTTCGTAGAAGGCGATGGCGTGGGCCTCTATGCTCTCCCAAAGCCGTATTTCCAAGGGACTCCGCTCCGGGGAGGAGAAACCCCGTCTCGCCCTTTCCCGGTACATCACGACCTGGGCGGCAAGCTGGGACTCGTAGGCCGCCACGATTTCCCACAGCTCCTTCCGCGAAAGGGAGCCCGCCCAGGCGAGCCTCGTGTTGAACTCGCTGCGCAGGACAGGCAGCTCGGATTCCACCAAGAGCCAGGCCTTGAGTTCCCGCCGCCCCGATTCGGTGATCGTGTAGACCTTGCGGGCGGGCAGCTTTTCCTGGGCCTGGACCTCGATGGACACAGCCCCCTCCCTGTGGAGCTCCACGAGGGTGCCGTAGATCTGGTTGTTGTTCCCGGACCAGTGGAAGGAGAGGGCGTCGGCGAAGCGTTTCTTGAGTTCGTAGCCCGTGAAGGGTCTCCAGCTGAGGAACCCGAGGATCGCATATCGGATGGACATGGCGAGAATATATGTTACTTATAACATAGTGTCAATCTATCATATCCATTTCTTGACTTTGAAATAAATCAGCTCAGCGACAACCACAGCGCCCATGAGACCCAAGGCCGCCGGATATCCCCAGGGCTTGGCGAGTTCTGGCATGTGGACGAAGTTCATGCCATAGACGCCCGCGATGAAGGTTATGGGGATGAATATCGCGGAGAGGATGGTAAGGACCTTCATGACCCGGGACATCCGGGTGTTCACCTCCGTGAGATGGAGTTCGATGATGGATCCCACATGCTCGCGGTAGGACTCCAAGGCTTCTATCGCCTGGACTGTGTTTTCATAGAGGTCCCTGAGGTAGGGGGATAGGGAAGGATCGAGCTGGACCGAGTCGTTCCTCGAGAGTGCGCCGATGGAGTCCCGGACCGGCCAGATGACGCGGCGCATGCGCGCGAGTTCGCGCTTCAGCTCCTGGAGTCCATGGAGATAGGTCCTGTCGTCCTCGCTTACCGCGCTGCCTTCGAAGTCTTCAAGCCTGTCGCCCAAACCTTCCAGCACCACGAAATAGTTGTCGACGATATTGTCCACCAGGGCATAGAGGAGGTAGTCGGCCCCGAGCTTCCTGAGCCTTCCCACGCCGGACATGATCCTGTCGCGCACTCCCTTGAAGCAGTCTCCCGGACGCTCCTGGAAGGAAATCAGCAGCCTGCCTTTCAGGATGAAGCTGACCTGTTCATATTCTATGGAGCCGTCCTCGTGCTCTGCCAGCATCTTCGTGATGAGGAAGAGGTAGTCGTCGAAATTCTCCAGCTTGGGCCGATGCTCGGTGTTGAGGATGTCCTCCACCACCAGGGGGTGGATGCCGATCATGGAGCAGAGCTTTTCCACCGACCCTCCGGAAAGCCCGTTGATGTTGATCCAATTGTTGACGCCCAAGTCCACGAGCGCCAAGAGCTCGTTCAAGTCCTCTGGGATGCGCATGACCGCCGAGCCTTCGTCGTAGGAATAGAGGGAAAAGGTGGCCAGGGTGGGCTCCACGTCGCCGATGTAGCGGGCGGATCCTGGGGGGAGCCCGGCGGTCTCGACGGAGACTCCGGAGAAAGGAAGCTTGGAGACCCGCCGGCCCTTCTTACCCCCCGCTTCCCCCGTCTTGTCCGGCGTTGCGTTCCGCTCCCCCGCCCCTTTGCCCAAAGACCAGTCCTTCCTTCGCTTCATGCCTAAGAGCCTAGTGCCAAAGCAAGGGCAATGCAAGCGCGCCCAACGCAGGACTATCCAAGTAGAGACCAGGCCAGCCTGTCCGATAGGGAAAGCTTGCGGCAAAAGGGCGATAGAATCAGCGGACCATGTCCCGCGCCAGGGCTCTTCTCGCCTGCCGGGCATAGGCATCGGGCCTCAGGACCAGGTCCCAGGTCCCGGCCTTGGAGCGCCGCGCGCCGCCGAAACCGGCCTTGAAGCGAGTCAATCCCGACAGGGGATGGTTTTCCACTCCCTCGGGGCCCACGCCCAGGAGGTCGACCCGGCGGATCCCCAAGGCCTGGAAATCCTCCAAGGCCCGGGAGAGGATGGCCGTCGGGCCCGCGGCCTCCCTCATCTCCGCGTCCGAAGCGGCGAAAAGATACCAGGCCGTGTCGCCCAGCCGGGCGAAGACGGCTCCGGCCGCCGTCTTTCCCTGCGACTCCGCGCAATAAAGGTCGAGCCCAAGGCCTTCCGCCTTCCCGAGGCGGAACAGGTCGGCGAAATATCCCAGGGACTGGGCGGGCAGCCTGTGGCGGCGGGAGGTTTCCTGGAACAATCCGAAGAACGCCACAAGTCCCGCCTCATCCTGCTTCTCCACCCTCGTGCCCCGGCGCGAAGCCAGGCGGATCGAGTACTTGGTCCGGTGATCGAAGCGTTCGGCGCAGCCGCCCGGGCCTGACAGGTCGATGATCATCGTATCGGGACAGCTGTGCTCAAGCATGGATTTCCTCAAGCCCCTCCACCGGGAGGAGGCGTTCATCCTCATCTCCTGAAGCCTGGGCTCCAAGGCCCTGCCGCGGCCGTCGGTCCAGGCCCCCGCCATCACATCCCAGCGCACATAGGCGCAATCCTCCGGCAGGAATGGAAGGAGCCTCTGGGTGAGCCTCTCGAGTATGGCTCCGGCGTCGTCGCTCATGCACAGGGAGCCAAGGGCCAGTTCCTCGTTGGGTGGAACGGCGTAGGCCATGGAGCCGATGCCGCGGATATTCCTACAGAGCACCGGGAATTCCAGCCCGGTCTTCAGCCTCCTCCAGCCCGAGGTCTCCTTCCAGGCCGTCCAGCCCGGATGGTGGTAGAGGCCGATGGGTATTCCTTCAGCCTTCATGGTCCACACCCGTCACCTCGACCTGCATGACACCCCCGGGAGACTCGTAGGAGAAACGCTCTCCGACGGTCCGGCCTATGAGGGAAGCGCCCAAGGGAGTGAGTAAGGAAACATAGCCCCTGGCGATGTCAGCCTCGCCGGGGAACACAATCCTATAGGAATACCGCTCTCCGGTGCCCACGCAGCGGATCGAGACCTTGGAATTCGGCCTTACCCTCGCGGAGCCGCCCTCTTCGACGGGAGCGTCCAGGTAGGGAAGACGGTTGTCCAGGAGGACCGCCTTTTCATGCTGTTTGTTCAAGCGGAGCGCCTTTACGAGCGCCTTGAGACGTCGGTATTCGTCGGCGAAAATCATGGTTCCATCCATAGACACCCTCCTTGTAAAGGTCCTTCTTCGCAGTCGAACAGGAGCCTACAGGAAAGGAGCCTAAGGAGCCATTCTCAGAAAACTTGTAGGGAGTATGTATATGAATATACAGGGAGCATCAGGGCCAAAGGCCTTCTAACCTCGCCTAGCCGATGTCTTCCTGGGAAAGGAGGCTCGCGAGGTTGGCCTGGGTGTCCACGATCCGGTACTTCTTCCGTATATTGTGCCTATGGCGCTCCACCGTCGCCTCGGCGATGCCCAGGATTTCCCCGATTTCCTTGCTGGTCCTCCCGTTCCTCACTTGGAGGGCGATTTCCCTCTCCCTCAGGCTCAAGGAAGGGGGAAGATCCTTAGCCGGTCCCATGGCGGCCATCTGGCGCTTCACTTCGTCTATGAGGAGGGACACATAGGCCTCCCGACGCTCCGGCAGGATGCCCCGGTCCCCGGCCCTCTCCGCCAGGGGAAGGATATCCAGCGCCAGCCGGTCCCGGTATGCCTGGGATACCTGGGCCTTCTCCTGCTCGATTGTTGAGAGGACTTCCCTGAGGGCGATATTCTTCGAAGCCAGGTTATCCGTAGTGGCGCGCAGGCGGGAAAAAAGTTCGGCGGTCCGAAGCATGGATGAGAATACGACGAGCACCGATTCTAGGAGAGCCTTTTCCTGGGGAAGGAAGGCAAGCTCAGGGCGGGTATAGGAGAGGCATATGGTTCCCGACCAGCCGTCGGCCGATTCGCCCGCAAGTCCGGCGCACAAGCATGGAACCTGATTGTCGCACTCCCCGTCATCCGGAGGAAGCGGACCGTTCCGGTCGGCTGCGACTGCCACCTGGGCTCCGGAACGGAGGTTTTTGAATTCTATCCGGCATCGCGCCTTGTCCTCATGGCGCATGGCGGCGCACAGCGCCTTTGCGACCCCTTCCGACGCGGTCCTAGGTTCGGGCGCCCCGGCGGCGAGGAGGCAGATGGCGTAGATGCAAGCCAGTTCTTTTTCCCTCTCCCGCAGCAGGGTTTCGACGACCATGGGGCTAGAAGAGGAGCTCGTAGTATTTCTTGAGCACTTCGCGCATGGAGGCGATGTGGGCACGCATAAGACGCTCTGCCAGGTCGGGATCGCCCTTCCGCACCGCTTCCAGGATGGCCTGGTGCTCGGCGAAGGAGTTGTCCCCCCTCCCCTGGATGAAAATCGTCTTCACGTTGTAGCGGTTGAGCTGGTTCTTGATGGACATCACTATGTCCACCGCCGGCCTATTGGGGCATCGGCTGTAGATGACCTGGTGGAACCTCCAGTTGCCCTGGGAATACTCCTTGAGCTCACCCTTGTCCAGATGAGCCTTCATCTCCCCCAGGATGGCTTCCATCTGGGCGGTGTCCTCGGGGGTCATGCCGGGGACGGCTTCGCGGACCACAAGACCTTCCAAGAGCTCGCGAACCCTCAGGTACTGGAGTACTTCCTCGCTAGAGAAGGCCCGGACCATGGCTCTCTTGTTCTCTTCGATGACCACGAGGTTTTCGCTGGCCAGCTTGAGCAAGGCCTTTTTCACGGTATTTCGGCTCACGCCGAGTTCTTGGGATAGGGCCAGCTCGGTCAGGTTTTCCGCCGGCTTGTAGACCCCTCCGAGTATCCGCTCCCGTATCTTCTGGTATGCCAGCATGGTCTGGTTTCGCACGCGCTTCTCCTCTTGCAGTCCCCTGAGTATAGCCTTTGGCGCTTCGTTTTAAAAGTCCGAAAAACATGCCATGGCGCGCCTGCCCCGCCCGCCCACAACCGGCGATCCACAGGCCGGCCCGCCGCTGGCATACCGCCATCAGCCCACGGGCAGGCTTTTCTTCCGCCTCTTGAGGATTATCGGAACTATGATCCACAGGGCGGCCGCGGCCAGCAGGACCGCGGACACAGGCCTGGTCAAGAAAACGGAATAGTCGCCGTTGCTGCCCGTCAGGGCGCGGCGCAGGTTGTTCTCGAGCATGGGGCCGAGGATCCTGCCCAGGACGAGCGGAGCGGCAGGATAGTCGTTGGCCACGAGGAAGTACCCCAGTATTCCGAAGCAGAGCATCAAGGCCAGGTTGAAGGTGTTACCCTGGACGGCGTAGATTCCGAACACACAGATGGCGACGATGAGGGGAAGGAGGATCCTGGCGGGCACCTCCACGAGCTTGGCGAAGATTTTCACCAAGGGCATGTTGAGGATGAGCAGCATGACGTTGCCGATGAACATGGAGGCTATCACGCCCCAGGCAACCACAGGATGCTTGTCGAAGAGCAGGGGGCCGGGCGCCACGTTGTACATCATGAAGGCGCCCATGAGGACGGAGGTTGTGGCGGAACTCGGGATGCCCAGGGCGAGGAGGGGAATCAGGGCTCCCCCCGCCGCGGCGTTGTTCGCCGACTCAGGTCCAGCCACGCCCTCGATGGCGCCTTGCCCGAACTCCTCGGGATGCTTCGAGACTTTCTTCTCCAAGGTGTAGGAGAGGAAGGAGGAAAGGGTCGCCCCGGCCCCCGGCAGTATCCCGGTGAAGAAGCCCAGGACCGACCCGCGCACTATGGGCATGAGGCTCTTTCTCATGTCCTCCCGGGTGGGCAGGACCCTGCCGATCTTGGGGAAGTCCTGGCTCCCGTGGTCCTTGTCCAGGATGGACTTGAAGACTTCTCCCAGGGCGAACATTCCCACGGCGATCGTGATGAAGTCTATGCCGCTGTACAGGACGAAGGCTCCGAAGACGAAACGTTCGGAGCCGGACACCGAGTCAATGCCTATGGTGGAGAGGAGGAGGCCCGTCACCATCATGATCAGAGCCTTGGGGATCGATTTCCCCGCCAATCCCGTTATGGCCGCCAATCCAAGGACCACAAGGGAAAAGTATTCCGCGGGGCCGAATTTCAAGGCTACTTCCGCCAGTGGCCTGGCCAGGAGGGCCAGCATCACCAAGGCGAAGAGCCCTGCTATGAAGGAGCCTATGGCGGCTATGGCCAGCGCGGGGCCCGCCCTTCCCTTCTTGGCCATCTGGTAGCCGTCGAGGCAGGTCACCACCGAGGCGGATTCGCCGGGCGTGTTGATGAGGACGCTGGTGGTGGATCCTCCGTACATCGCGCCGTAGAAGACGCCGGAGAGCATGATGATGGCGCTGGTGGCGGCGTCCGCGGGACTTAGCATGCCTGTGAGGGTGGCGGTGATGGGTATGAGGAGGGCTGTGCCGCTGGAGGGCCCAATGCCTGGGAGCACGCCCACCGCCGTCCCGATGAAGACGCCGAAGAAGCAGAACAGAATGTTGTGCAGCTGCAGCGCCTGGGAGAAGCCCACGGCGAGATATTCAAAGGTGCTCATCTGGTTCCTCCGGAGAATATCCCCGCCAGGAACTCGGGGAAGGCGGGCAAGGTTCCCTGGAGAAGGACCACGTAGACGAGATACACCGCCCCTGAGAAGACGGCGGCTACGAGGAAGGACTTCCAGAGCTTCCCCCTCTCCATGAGCTGAAAGGCGAAGCTGAGGAAAAGGAAGGTTGAGATCACATAGCCCGCGGACTCGAAGATGAGGATGTACAGTATGATGGCCCCGATCAGGAGGAAGAGCTTGCCCAGGGCCAGGTCCTTGCTTTTCTTTTCCGCGCCTTTGTAGGTCGCCGCGGCGTAGATGACCATGAGGCTTAAGACCACCAGCACGATGCCCAGGAGGGTGGGAAAGACCGAAGGCCCCACGTTGCTGCCGTAGGAGCTTGATGTGATACCCCGGCTGGCAACGATGAAAAAGGCTCCCACGGCCAGGAATGCCGTGCCGGACACGATGTCGAATTTCTTGTTTATCAAGGTTCCCCCCTGAATGGTTGGGCTAGGAATATGCGGCGAGGAAGGGAGGACGGAGTCAACCGCCTTCCCTTCCTCTATCATAGGAGAACAGGCCTTACTTCGCCATGCCCAGGGCGGTGAGCAGCTCCTTGAGGTCCGCGTTCTGCTGGTCCAGGCGCTTGACGAAGTCGTTGCCAGCCAGGAACTCGGGATCCCATCCGCGCTTGGCCAGTTCCTGGGCCCAGAGGTCGGTCTTGGCGAGCTTGGTGAAGGTGTCGATCCAATAGGCCCTGGCCTCGGGGGACATCTGGGGGGGGCCGAAGACGCCTCGCCAGATCACGAAGTCTGCCTGGATGCCCGCCTCGGTGAGGGTGGGAACGTCCTTGAAGACCCCGCCCAGCCTGGATGGGGCGTTGACCGCCAGGACCCTGACCTTGCCGGCTTCCACGAACTCGGCCACCGAGGCGGTGACGGAGGAAAGCACATCGCCGTTGCCGCCCAGGAGGGCCGCCATGGCCTCGGCCTTTCCATCGTAGGAGATGTACTTGATCTTCTGGGGATTGACCCCCGCCTTGTTGGCCGGGAGCATGAAGGCCAGGTGGTCCAGGGCGCCGGGCCCTGAGCCGCCCAGGACGGAAAGCTTGGAGGGATCGGCTTTCATGTCCGCGAAGAGGGCGTTGATGTCCTTGTACTTGGAGTCGGACCTGACTGCGATGACCGCGTAGTCGACGAAGAACTGGGCGAGGGGGGTGACGTTCTTGTACGTGAAGGGCGAGTTGCCTTCCCTCTTCAGATTGTTGATGAGCATCGTCGGGGAGGTGAGGAAGAGCTTGTGGTCGTTCTTCTGGTCCTTCGTGACATATTCCGCCAGGAAGACTGACCCGCCCCCGCCCGGCTTGGCTTCCACCAACATCTGCTGGCTCACCAGCTTGGTGTCCGCCAGGGCCTTGGTGATCACCCTCAGCGCCGTGTCGAAGGCGCCGCCCGCCCCGGAGGGAGCGACGAAGGTAAGGGTCTTTGTGGGATACGGCGCGGCCGACGCGCCTACCGCCGCGGCGAAGGCGAGGGCCAGCAAGAGCCCTCCCCTCATCGTCCGATTGAGTTTCATCTATGATGCCTCCTTTGCATATCCAGATCCGCCAAGGAACCTGGTGACGTTTCCAACAGCCTAAGATCCCGACTTTTCGAGGATGGCGTCCACAACCTGGGCGACGCTGTCCGGAGGAGTTCCGCCGAACACAGAGCGCAGGTCGAAGTCAGCCAGCCACTGCAGCTTGGCCTTCGTAGCACGCGAAGCGGAGGAGTCGAGGCCCATCTCTTCCAAGGTATCCATCACCTCGCCCATTTCGGCCACCCGGCGCTCGGCCGCGATGGCGGTGCGGGTCACAAGGAGCTTGGCCGTCTCCGCAATGGGCCGGGAGTCCAGGGTACCGGAAATGGAATCCATGATCTGCGAATCCACGCCGGCCTTCCTTCCCGCCACCAGGGTCTCGAGCAAGAGGGCCGTGAGTCCCTTCATGAAGATGCTGCGCATCATCTTGAGGGCCGAGGAGCTTCCAGCGGCCTCGCCGATATAGCTTATCTTCATTCCATAGGGAGAAAGCCGCTCCATGAACTCCTTGGCTCCCGAGCCCGATACCGCCAGGGGCACCTTGTGGCCATGGGGTGGAACGAGTTCCATCACCGCCGCGTCCACGAACCGCCCTCCCGCGGCGTCGACAACCTCGCCAATCCTTTTCTTCGTTCCCGGCGATGCGCTGTTGAGGTCGGCGTAGAGGGTCCCCGCCCTCAGGAGGGGAGCGGCCTCCCTCCCTATGGCCAGGGCGTATTTCGCGCTGGTTGCGCACAGCACGGTATCGCAGGAGGCAAGGAGATCGGCTAGGGATTCGACCAGCTCAACCGGAGCAAGGGAAGCCCTGTCCCGCACCAAGGGCCCCGCCTTAGGGTCCTTGGCCATGACATCGAAGGCGCGGATACCGCCGAGCCCGGCGCCGGCCAAGCCCTTGGCGATATGGAAGGCCGCCTCGCCGAAGCCGATGAATCCCAACGCGCATCCGCCCATGAAACGCTCCTTGATATGTGTTATACACTTTTGTTCTAAAGTATAGTAGCACACTACTCCAGATTGTCAATCCTCAAACTTTCCCCGGCCCATCACCGGGCGAAGGGAGCAAGTCCTTCCGCCAAGGTGGCCGCACGTGCCTCCGGGCCGGCGATGAACTCGAGGAAGGCCCTGGCTTCGGATCTCCTTGTCGATCCGGAGGCCGCGGCGCCGGAGAAAATCGTCACTATCGCCGCCTCCCCAGGCAAGGACCCGAGTATTTCGATCCCTTCCACGTGGATGAGCTCGCTTCTCTGCTGGAAGCCAAGTTCCACTTCCCCTGCGGCCACAAGGCTTCCCACCGGGATTCCCGGCGGCGCCACCACCATCTTGTCCTTAATCTGTCCGAAGATCCCCCAGGCTTCGAAAAGCGACACCAGGGCCTTCCCGCTGGGACCCGTGGAGTAGCCGATGCTTTTGGCGGACACCAATGCCTCCTTGAAGGCGGAGACGGTGGAGATGTCCGGCATTCGCGCGCCCTTTCGCACCGCCGCGGCTACTTCGGACCGAAAGAGATCGAAGTAGGCGGCTTTGTCGACCTTTCCTTCAGACGCCAAACGTCCCAATGCGTCGGAGGCGAGGAAAACCAGGTCGAAGTCTTCCCCCGCCCCCCCCCCCGGCGCCACCACCCCCCCACCCCCC
>JBFLXC010000036.1:0-20686 GCA_040757435.1 Spirochaetota bacterium
GAAGGGGCTGCGGAGGATTTCCGCAGCCCCTTCGCGCATCCTGGCGTTATCAATCTGTTTTTTCTTTATTAAAAAACAATTTAGCAATAGCCAACACCGTCGCCGAGCCAAACATCCCCGCCAGGACGTCCAAAAGTTCGAAATGTCGGCTGCGGGAGAGGAGCTGGAGAAGCTCGGAGGCTATGACGAAACCGAAGGCTGTCAGGGCTCCTCTGTGAAAGCTTGGAAATTTATGTTTCGAAACTTTATATTCCGATATATAGACAGCGGTGAATATGAAGAACAAGCCGAAGTGCACGGCCTTGTCGAAGCCCAAGGGCGAGGAAATCCTAGAAAATGCAGAGGAAGGCAAAAGAAGGGCGGCGAGGATGGCAAGGGCGATGAGTATGGAAAATTTGTAGGCTTTTATATGTTCTATCAAAATATGGATAAAATATCCCTGGGATGGTGAAGGGTCAATCCCTTTAAAAAGCCCGGGCTCCGTGGGGAGCCCGGGCTTTGCGAATGGCGTTGCGAGGTCCGCGGCCCTTTAGAAGGGGCGGTCAGCCAGGTACTTGTACTCGTTGTACCGGCGCTCGATGAGGCCGCGCTGCTTCTCAAGGAGCATCTTGGCCCTCTCGGCGTTGGCGTCCCTCAAGGACTTGAAGCGAACTTCGGCGTACATGTAGGCGTCCAGCTTGGAGAAGTCAGGGGCCTTGGAATCAAGCTGGAAGGGGTTCTTGCCCTGGGCCTTGAGCCTGGGGTCGTAGCGGTAGAGGGGCCACACGCCGGAATCCACCGCTGCCTTCTGCTGGTTCATGCCCTTCATCATGTCGATTCCCTGGTTGATGCAGTGGGAGTAGGCGATGATGACGGAGGGGCCGTCGTAGCTCTCCGCCTCGCGGAAGGCCTTGATGGTCTGGTTCATGTTGGCGCCCATGGCTATCTGGGCCACGTAGACGTAGCCGTAGCTCATGGCCATCATGCCCAGGTCCTTCTTCATGGTCTCCTTGCCGGAGGTGGCGAACTTGGCGATGGCGCCCACGGGGGTGGACTTGGAGGCCTGGCCGCCGGTGTTGGAGTAGACTTCGGTGTCCAGGACAAGGAGATTGACGTTCTTGCCCGAGGCGATGACGTGGTCGAGTCCGCCATAGCCGATGTCGTAGGCCCAGCCGTCGCCGCCGATGATCCAGACCGATTTCTTCACCAGCCGGTCCGCCACGTTGGCGAGTTCCTTGGCCCAGGAGGCGTCCACCTTGGCGAGGATGCCCTTGAGTTCTTCAACCGTGGCCCTCTGGGCGTCCACTTCCTCATCGGAAACCATGGGATTGGAAAGGAGCTTGTCCGCCAACTCAGCCGGCACGCCCTTGCCCTTGGCATCGAGAAGGAGTTCCTTGGCGTATTCGGCCTGCTTGTCCGCCGTGAGCCTCATGCCCATGCCGAACTCGGCGGCGTCCTCGAAGAGGCTGTTGGACCAGGCCGGGCCCTTGCCGTCCGCCCTGGTGCAATAGGGGGTGGTGGGCAGGTTTCCGCCGTAGATGGAGGAGCAGCCTGTGGCGTTGGCCAGGACGGCGCGGTCGCCGTAGAGTTGGCTCATGAGCTTGAGATAGGGGGTCTCGCCGCAGCCTGCGCAGGCGCCGGAGAACTCGAAGAGGGGCAGCTTCATGGCGATGCCCTTGGGCAGGTTGAGGTTGAGGTACTGGGCGGGAGTGTCAGGGATGGAGAGGAAGAAGTCCCAGTTGGCCGCCTCGGTCTCCCTCAAGGGGGCCTGGGCTTCCAGGTTGATGGCCTTCCGGCCGGCGACGGCCTTGTCGTTCACCGGGCAGATGTTCACGCAGGCGCCGCAGCCCGTGCAGTCCTCCGGGGCGACCTGGAGGGTGGCCTTGAGGCCGGCGAGTTCCTTGCCCTTGGCTTCGGCGCTCTTGAAGGTGGCGGGGGCTCCGGCCAGGTACTTGGGCTCGTAGGCCTTGAGGCGGATGACCGCGTGGGGGCAGACCATGGAGCACTGTCCGCACTGGATGCAGATCTCGGAATTCCAGACGGGAATCTTCTCCGCGATGTTGCGCTTCTCGAACTTGGTGGTCCCGGTGGGGAAGGTGCCGTCCTCGGGCAGCTTGGATACCGGGAGCTTGGAGCCGCGCATGCCGATGATCTCGCCCAGGGTCTCCTTGACGAAGGCGGGGGCGTTCGCGGGGACGGGGGCCAGGATCTTGGAGGAGGAGTCGGCGGCCTTGACCTCGACCTTCCGTGTGGCGTTCAGGGCCATGTCGATGGCGACGAGGTTCTTCTCGACCACGTCGGCGCCTTTCCTGTGGTAGGTCTTCTCGGTGTACTTCTTGATGAGGCCGATGGCTTCGTCCTCGGGGAGGACGCCGGAAATCTTGAAGAAGGCGGTCTGCATGATGGTGTTGATGCGGGTGCCCATGCCGGACTTCTCGGCCAGGTCCATGGCGTCGATGACGTAGAACTTGAGCTTCTTCTCCACGATGTGCTTCTGCACCTCGATGGGCAGGTGGTTCCAGACCTGGTCGGCGGGGTAGGGGCTGTTGAGGAGGAAGGTGCCGCCGGGCTTGGCGTTGACCAGCATGTCAAGCTTCTCGAGGAAGGAGAACTTGTGGCAGGCGACGAAGTCCGCCTTGGAGACAAGGTAGGGCTTCTTTATCTTCTTGGGGCCGAAGCGCAGGTGGCTGATGGTGTAGGTGCCGGCCTTCTTGGAGTCGTACTCGAAATAGCCCTGGGCGGAGTAGTCGGTTTCGTCCCCGATGATCTTGATGGAGTTCTTGTTGGCTCCCACGGTGCCGTCCGAGCCGAGGCCGTAGAAGAGGCACTCCACGGTGCCTTCGGCGTTGAGCTCGAAGTGCTCGTCGTAGGGGATGTTGGTGAAGGAGACGTCGTCCACGATGCCCACGGTGAAGTGGTTCTTGGGTTCGGCCTTGGCGATGTTGTCGAACACGCCCTTGGCCATGGCGGGGGTGAACTCGAAGGAACCGAGGCCGTAGCGGCCGCCCACGACCTTGGGCCAGGCCTTGAAGGAGGCTTTTCCAGCGGCCATGGCTTCGCCGATGGCGGTGCGGACGTCCTCGTAGAGGGGCTCGCCGATGGCGCCGGGTTCCTTGGTCCTGTCCAGGACGGCGATGGACTTGACGCTGGCCGGGAGGGCGGCGACGAAGTGCTCCACCGAGAAGGGCCTGAAGAGGTGGACCTTCACCACGCCGACCTTCTCGCCTCTGGCTACCAGGGAATTGACGGTCTCCTCGACGGTGTCGGCTCCGGAGCCCATGACGATGACAACGCGCTCCGCGTCAGGGGCGCCTGAGTACTCGAAGAGCTTGTAGGCGCGGCCCGTGAGGGCGGCGAACTCGTCCATGGTCTTTTGGACCAGGGCGGGGGTGGCGGCGTAGAACTTGCTGGTGGCTTCGCGGCCGGCGAAGTAGACGTCCGGATTCTGGCTGGTTCCGCGGATGGAGGGATGCTCGGGGGAAAGGCCCCTGTCCCGGTGGGCGCGGACCAAGTCTCCGGGGATGAGTTTCCTCATGGTGTCGTAGGAGAGTTCCTCGACTTTCTGCACTTCGTGGGAGGTGCGGAAGCCATCGAAGAAATGGAGGAAGGGGACCCTAGTCTTGAGGGTGGCGGCGTGGGCCACCAGGGCGAGGTCCATGACTTCCTGCACGTTGTCCGAGGCGAGCATGGCCCATCCTGTCTGGCGGGCGGCCATCACGTCCTGGTGGTCTCCGAAGATGGAGAGCGCATGGGCGGCGACGGCGCGGGCGGCGATGTGGAACACCGTGGAGGTGGCTTCGCCTGCGATCTTGAACATGTTCGGGATCATGAGGAGAAGGCCCTGGGAGGCGGTGTAGGTGGTGCTCAGGGCTCCCGTGGTGAGGGCTCCGTGCACGGCGCCAGCGGCTCCGGCCTCGGACTGCATCTCTACGACCTGAGGAACGGTGCCCCAAATGTTTTTCCTGCCCATGGAGGAGAACTCGTCGGCGAGCTCACCCATGTTGGAGGAGGGGGTGATCGGGTAGATCGCGATGACTTCCGAACAGGCGTGGGATACGTACGCCGCCGCGGTGTTTCCGTCGATCATCACCATTGACTTGGAATCAGCCATTGTAGTTCCTTTTCTAGGAGATGGGGATGTTGGGGCTTTCAGGCAGAGCGGCGAACCGTTTTTAACACCGAGACTGTGACGAAGAGTGTAGGACTGTGGTGCTTCAAAAGGACGATCGTTCTCGAAAGCTGGGTAATTCTAAACCCTAATCGGGATTATTTCAATATCCGGGGCGCCGGCGTCGTATAAATATGAAGCAAAGATGAGAGGGGCGTATCGAATACCGGACCGCGGCGATTGACCAATGAAACGGTGGAGCTATAGTAGAGGCATGAAATTATTGATTCTCGCCGCTGGGCTAGGCTCGCGGTTCGGGGGTATTAAGCAGATCGCCGGGGTCGGCCCCTGCGGGGAAACCTTGCTTGAGTACAATCTCTTCGACGCGGCCAGGGCGGGCTTCGACGAGGCGGTCTTCCTCATCCGCCGGGAGATCGAGGCGGATTTCAAGGAAACCGTGCTTGCGCGGATTGAGGGCAGGATGCCGGTCCGGCTGGCCTACCAGTCCCTGGATACAATGCTTCCTCCGGAGTCGGCAGGCCGGGTCTCCCGCTTGGGCAGGTCCAAGCCTTGGGGAACAGGGCATGCCCTGCTTTGCGCCAAGGAGGAGTTGGGGAATGGCTCTTTCGCCGTGATAAACGCCGACGATTTCTACGGTTTCGCCGGTTTTTCGGCGGTTGCGGGGCATCTGAAGGCCTCCGCCGCGGCCAAGGCCCAGGGTTTTTGCCTGGCGGGCTATAAGCTGGGAGGGGTGGTGCCCAGGTCGGGCTCGGTTTCCCGGGCGGTATGCGAGACCGACGGGGAGGGCTTCCTTTCGCGCGTCGTTGAGCACCTTCGGGTGGAATGGGATGGGCAAGCCTTGGTTTCCCGCCTGGGAGACGGGAGTTCCCTAGGCCTTTCCTCCGATGCCTTCGCATCCATGAACCTGTGGGGCCTGGACGAGTCTATCTTTCCCTGGGCCGAAGGGCTGTTCGCGGACTTCCTCGCCACCGCGGACTTAGGAGGCGGAGCGGAATTTTATCTGCCCTCCATCATGGGCGGGGCGGTGGCGGCCGGCAGGGCGAAGTTCAAGGTGCTCCCCGTGGAGGAGGAGTATTTCGGCCTCACGAACCCTTCGGACATCCAAGCAGCCCGGAATTCCATCGCGTCGAGGATACGCAAGGGCGATTATCCCTCGCCACTGTGGAATCCCGGGGGAGGGTGCTTGGGTGAATGAGGCAGGAGCGTCCGACAGGATGACAGGATATTCAGGATCGACAGGAGCATCCGACAGGATGACAGGATATTCAGGATCGACAGGAGCATCCGACAGGATGACAGGATATTCAGGATCGACAGGAACATCCGACAGGATGACAGGATATTCAGGATCGACAGGATCCCGGTGGCCGGGCATGCCGGACCTGTTCGCCTTGGACGCAAGCGCCCATGGAGCCTTGTTCGAGGGAGAGGCGGGACCCTGGGAAGCCCTGGCTTCCTTGGACGCCTACCTGGAAGGCCTCTTCGAGATGTGCAGGCTCGGCGGCCGTATCCGAGGGTCCGCCCGAGATCCGGCCCGAGATCCGGCCCGAAATCCGGCCCGAGATCCAGCCCGAGATCCGGCCGCCCCGGCCGCCTCTCCCGGCTCCTCCACCACCTTGGGCCAGGCCAGGCTTTATCTGGAGGCCGGCGCCGAGGTGGACCCTGGGGCGACCATCCAGGGCGAGGTTTTCGTGGGCTCAGGCAGCCGGATCGAGGCGGGGGCGCTGGTGAAGGGGCCGGTCTGGATAGGCCGGGGATGCGAAGTCCGCCAGGGCGCCTATCTGCGGGGCTTCGTCCTCGCGGGGGACGGGGCCGTCCTGGGACACGCCTCGGAATTCAAGCGCTGCATCCTCCTCGAGGGGGCCCAGGCGCCCCATTTCAACTACGTGGGGGATTCGATCCTCGGCATCGGCGCCCACATCGGGGCTGGGGTGATACTCTCCAATGTCAGGCTGGACAAGCGGCAGGTGCGGGTGCGACTGCTTTCCCCCTCCGGCCTGCCTGGCCTTGGATTTTTCGATACAGGCTTGGAAAAGCTGGGAGCGATCTTGGGCGACGGCTGCGAGGTAGGCTGCAACTCGGTGCTCAATCCCGGGACCCTCCTGGGCCGGGGTTGCTTCGTAGCCCCCCTTTCCACGGTGAAGGGCAGCCACGGGGCCGGGGAGCGGATCGGCTAAGCCCGGCGCCGCGCCGGATGCAGGCTAGCGGGAGTCCCGCAGGGCCTCCACCGCCGCGTGGAACAGCACTTCCAGGCCTTCCTTGGTCGTTTCGGTGTGGAACTCGGGCCGCCACTTCAGCTCCGCCAGGGTATCCGAGACGGAGAAGCAGGCCGCGATAGGCACGCCGCGGTGGGCGGCGATGGCGAAGAGGGCTGAGGCTTCCATCTCAACCACCAAGGCTCCCTTCTCCCGAAAGGCCACAACCTCCACCGGAGTCTCGCGGTAAATAGCGTCGATGGTCCAGGTGGGGCCTGACCTATAAGCCAGCCCCCTATTCGACAGGGCCGCCGCGAGACGCTGGGTGAGCGCCTGGTCGGGCATCGCGGGGTCCGACCCCGCGATGTAGTGCCTTGATGTGCCCTCGTCCCGGAAGGCGGAAGTGCAGAGCACCAAGGAGCCGGGAGGAAGGTCGGCGCGCAGGCTTCCGGCGGTGCCCATGGATATGAAGGACGTAACGCCCCAGGCGATGAGCTCCTCCAGCATGACAGCCGCGGCGGGAGCTCCTACTCCGAAGCCCGAGACCAGGGCGATTTCCCCGTTTCCCGCCCAGGGCTCGTCGATGTAATGCAGGTCCTTCCCAAAATATCCTTCGGATTCCCGGGTGGAAAAATTCTCCATGATGTAGCGCACCAGGCTGCGCTGGTAGCCAAGGATCACTCCCTTGGGCGGAGCCTCATCCTTGAGAGCCCCAAGGGAGCTCATATAGGAAAGAAAATCCGAGGGATTGAAAAAGGGCGAGGAGGAGAATTTTTCCGGAGTAAGGGGAAGGGACATGGTTGCTCCTGGGCGCGGTTTTTTCGCGTGGACAAATCCCGCGTAAGGCAATAGAATACCACGGATCGAAGGCGAATGTCGCCGCGATTCCGTGCTACATCACTACTCCGCGCCTTTTGGGCGCTTATAAAGGAAGCCCATGCACAGCCAGCACAAGGTCATTTCCAAGCGTAGGCTCTCGGACGAAGTCTACAAGATGGTCATAGAAGCGCCCCTGGTGGCCCGGGAGCGGAAGGCGGGGCAGTTTGTCATCGTCCAGTACGACGAAGACTACGCCGAGCGGATTCCCCTCACCATCGCCGACGCGGATCCCCAGGAGGGAACGGTCACCTTGGTGTTCCAGACTGTAGGGGCCAGCACCCACAAGCTCGCCATGAAGGAGCCCGGGGACGGGATCGTCCTCCTGGGGCCCTTGGGAAATCCCACCCACATAGAGAAATTCGGCTGGGCGGTCTGCGTGGGCGGCGGCATAGGGCTCGCCCCCTTGCATCCCATAGTCAAGGCGCTCAAGGCCGCCGGCAACAGGGTAACGGTGATCTCCGGAGCCAGGAATAAGGAACTCCTGATCATGCAGGAGGAGATGTCCGCCGCGGCGGACGAGAACATCGTGGTGACCGACGATGGTTCGGCCGGGAGGAAGGCCTTGGTCACCGAACCCTTGAAGGAGCTCTGCTCCCTCTCGCCTCCCCCTGACATCGTCGTGGCCATAGGTCCTCCCATCATGATGAAGTTCTGCGCCGAGACCACGAGGCCCTTCAGAGTGAAGACCCTGGCCTCCCTGAACACCATCATGATCGACGGTACGGGGATGTGCGGCGGCTGCCGCGTCTCCGTGGGAGGCGAGACCAAGTTCGTCTGCGTGGACGGACCTGAGTTCGACGCCCACCAGGTGGACTGGAGCCAGATGATGAGCCGCCTGGGGGCCTACAAGGCCATTGAGAAGGCCCACCACGACCAGTGCCATCTGGAGATGGCGATGCAGGAAAAAATCGATGCCGGGAAGGAAGGGGCGAAATGAGCCACAT
The DNA here is from genome assembly GCA_040757435.1 of Spirochaetota bacterium. Lineage (GTDB taxonomy): Bacteria > Spirochaetota > Spirochaetia > Treponematales > Rectinemataceae > VKGY01. The sequence goes on from JBFLXC010000036.1 coordinate 8,127, forward strand.
GGATATGCGACAGAGCCAGGAAATCGCCCGATTGGAGTTGGAGAGGATCCGCGCCATCAGCCTTACGCCCAAGGCGAGGCTGGGCATCCCCGTCCAGGACATGCCCAACCAGGATCCGGCGGCGCGACGGGAAAACATGGAGGAAGTGGCCACGGGCTACACCAGGGAGCAGGCCATAATCGAGGCTGAGCGCTGCCTCCAGTGCAGGAACGCGCCTTGCGTGGCCGGCTGCCCCGTCAAGATCGACATCCCTGGTTTCATCGGCAAGATCAAGGACGGGGACTTCGCCGAGGCCGCAACGGTGATCAAGAGGACGAACCTTCTTCCCTCGATCTGCGGGCGGGTCTGCCCCCAGGAAAAGCAGTGCCAGCTTCCCTGCACCGTGGGCAAGGCCCTGGGCGGGGTGGACAAGGCGGTGCAGATCGGAAGGCTTGAGCGTTTCGCCGCGGATTACGAGAGGGCCGCGGGGCTCCTTGCGGCGCCCAGGGCCGCCGCTTCGACGGGAAAGCGCATAGCGGTGGTGGGCGCCGGTCCCGCCGGCCTCACCTGCGCAGTGGATGTGAGGAGGGAAGGCCATGAGGTCACCATCTTCGAAGCCTTCCACAAGGCCGGCGGCGTCATGGTCTACGGAATCCCGGAATTCCGCCTTCCCAAGGCCCTGGTGGCCGACGAGGCCAGGGTCCTGGAATCCATGGGAGTCCGGTATGAGATGAACTACCTGGTGGGCAGGACCCGCAGGCTTTCGGCCTTGCTCAAGGAGGATGGCTTCGACGCCGCCTTCATAGGCACGGGGGCGGGCTTGCCCAAGTTCATGGACATCCCTGGTGAAAACCTGGTGGGCGTCTTCTCCGCCAACGAATACCTCACCCGGGCGAATCTCATGAAGGCCTACGACAGGGTCAGGGCCGCCACGCCCATCTATCCTTCCAAGAGGGTGGCGGTGCTGGGCGGGGGAAACGTCGCCATGGACGCTGCGCGCATGGCCCTGCGCCTCGGGGCCGAGGAAGTGCGCGTGCTGTACCGCCGCACCAGGGAGGAGATGCCCGCCCGGGCGGAGGAGGTGGTCCACGCCATGGAGGAGGGCATAATCTTCGACTTCCTCAGGAGCCCCACCAGGGTCCTGGGCGACGACGCGGGGCGGGTGGCGGCTCTGGAGGTCCTCTCCTACGAGCTGGGCGAGCCCGATTCCTCGGGGCGCCGCAGGCCTGTGGCGGTGAGGGGCAGCGAGGAGATCATTCCCTTCGACACGGTGATAGTGGCGGTGGGCAATGAGTCGAATCCCCTCATTTCACGGACTACGCCGGAGTTGAATGTTGACAAGTGGGGTCATATACTCGTAGATGAGAAGCAGAAGACCAGCATGGAACGTGTCTACGCCGGGGGCGACATCGTCCTCGGCGCGGCCACGGTGATCCTCGCCATGGGCGAAGGCCGCAGGGCGGCCCAGGCGATAAACGAGGTGCTGCAGTAAACAAGCGTGGAAAGGAGGTTCAGTGACACAGGGACGAGGGAACAATCGGCGATTCGGCGCTCCGCGGTCCAGCGCCCCATCCAAGGCCGCCTGGGCGATCCTGTTGATCCTGTCCGGCCTCTCGGGGTTTTCAAGCGTGCCGTCCTTCGCCCAGGCGGCCGCCCCCTCCGCGGCCGAGGCCTCCGACCCAGGGGCTGAGTTTTCCCGGGCCTCCCAGCTCTACGCAAGGGGCCGGCAGTTCGAGGTGGCGGGCAAGAAGGCCGAGGCGGACAAGAGCTTCGCCGCCTCCCTGGCCATAATTGAAAAGCTCGCCTCCGCTGATCCCAAAAACGTCGAGTACGTCCATCTCCGGGCCTGGAGCCTCCTTCGGCTCGAGCGTTACGCCGAGGCGGTCTCGACGGTCCAGAAGGCCCTGCCCTCCATGAAGGACTACCGCCTCGAGGAGGTGCTGGCCGAGGCTCTCTACTTCCTCAACAGGAACGAGGAGGCCCTGCGGCATTTCGCCTCGTATCTCGCCGTTGCGCCCGCCTCGGACGAGCGGATGTCCAGCGCCTACTACTACGTTGGGGAATGCTACATACGGCTTAAGAAGTTCGAGCATGCCGACATCGCCCTCTCGACCGCCACGATGATGGAAAAGTCCATGTTCTACTGGTGGTACAGGCTGGGCTACGTGAAGGAGATGCTCGGCCAATACAAGCAGGCCTACGAGATGTACGGGAAGGCCTTGGAATTCAACAAGGGATACAAGTTCGCCCAGGAAGGCCGCGCCCGGGTCAAGGCCAAGGCTGGCCTTTAACAAGCGGAAAGGAAAAACCATGTCCGATACCCTCGCGTCCGAGATCCGCGGGTTGGTCCAGGGCCAAGCCGATGCCTACGGCCGCATCGCCCAAGACATTTGGGAGCATCCCGAGGTTGCATTCCAGGAGGAGAGATCCTCCCGGATCTATATGGAGAGGCTAGCTTCCCGGGGCTTTGCGGTGACTGAATTCCCCGAGCTTCCCCATTCCTTCATGGCGGAGAAGGGAAAGGGCCCTGGGCCTATCATCGGCTTCATGGGCGAGTACGACGCCTTGCCGGGCATGTCCCAGGCATGCCTTACGGAGCGCAGGCCCGCCGCGGAGGGGGCTCCGGGCCACGCCTGTGGGCACAATCTCCTGGGGGCGGGAAGCCTGGCGGCGGCGGAGGCCCTGGCGGCGGCGATGGAAAGCCGGGGTATCCCGGGAAGGGTGCGGTTCTACGGCTGTCCCGCCGAGGAGTCCTTGGGGAGGATCCCCATGGTCAAGGCCGGGCGGTTTGGCGACGCCTCGGCCATACTCACCTGGCACCCCGCCGACGTGAACACTCCCCACCGGTATCTGACCAGCGCGAACCTGGCGGCTGTCTTCTCCTTCCGAGGACGGGCGAGCCACGCGGGCATGGCCCCCTACGCTGGCCGCTCGGCCCTGGACGCCGCCCAGCTCTTCAATATTTCCATGGAGTTCATGCGGGAGCACCTGGAGCCGGGGGTCATGCTCCACTACGTGGTATCCGACGGGGGCCAGCGCCCCAACATCGTTCCGGAGCGGGCGGCCACCTTCCTCTACATCCGCGCTCCTTCCGCCGCCATTGTCAGGGCGGTGATGAAGCGCATCTCCAAGGCTGCCCGTGGCGCCTGCCTCATGACCGAGACCACCCATTCCGTCGAGATTAAGCACGGCAAGTGCGACTATCGTCCCAACGATGTCATCCAGGACGCCCTCCTTTCGGCGATGCGGGCTCTTCCCCTCCCCAAGCCCAGTCCCGAGGAAAGGGAATTCGCCAGGAGGCTCCAGGCATCGGTGGCCAAGGAAGACAGGCCTGCGACCTTGCTGCCCATCGGAGCCCCCGCGGAGCTTCTCAAGGCTCCCCTCCATGGGGAAGTGGGCGATTTCGGCCGGGGAAGGCGTATCGGCGGCTCGCTGGACACGGGGGATGTCTCCTACGTCGTTCCCGTGGGGCAGATGAACGCCGCGACCTGGCCCTTGGGCGTAGGCGCCCACACCTGGCAGTCCTGCGCGGCCTCGGGTTCATCCTGGGCCTTCAAGGCGATGGCCTGGGCAGGCTCCTCGATGGCTTTGGCTGGCTTCCGCCTGGCCTCCGAGCCCGAGCTCCTCGCCGCCGCCCAGGCCGAGTTCCGCGCTTGCGCCGTCCCCTACCGCTCGACGATGGATCAATAAATTTGGGGTCTGACCCCATAAATTGACTTTTCTGCAAGTTCAGATACTCTCAAAATAAGACAGGATAACAAGATAATCAGGATTTCAGGATTTTCTTAATCCCGGTTTTCTGGTTCTGCTTTTCAATTCTTTTGACAAGTTCGTCGCCGTATGAGACAATCATCTCCAATAATACATCATTCAGAAAATGAAAGGAAAGTTTAAATGGCTCGGGGTTGGAAATCCCCATCCGTCCAGAATCCCTGGAGTTACTTGATATGTCGTGGAATAAAGGACGTTGAAAACCGTAGTTGGCCCACCGACTACCGTAGAAAGCTATGTATCCATTCGAGCGGGCGTCCGATGGACTCTGCTGAAGCCCGGTCGCTCGGTGTGGCTATCCCTGAGCAACTCCAGGCAGTCACTGAGCTCCAGAGGCGGCGCGCCCAGGAAGAAGCTAGGCAACGGCAACAGACCCTTATTAGTGCCGAGATCGAAAAGCTCGACTACTGGATCGATGATTTAAAAAATTGGCTAGAACTGCGTATCAAGGAACTCGAGGTCGCGATCAAGGAGACAAAGGAGGCTTCCACCCTCGTAAGGAGCGATTCGTGGCTGACATAGACCTGCTTACATCCTTCAGTGAAGTTGTCGCGTTAATTGAACAATCTCGCCAGCGTGCTCTCCAAGTAGTCAACACCGGCTTAATCGACCTCTATTGGCAGGTCGGAGCGTACATTAGCAAGAAACTAGCAAACGCTACGTGGGGCGAGGGTGTCGTCGACCAGCTGGCGGAATACCTTTCTCGAACCCAGCCTGGTTTACGGGGTTTTACGCGGTCCAATCTTTTCCGAATGCGTCAATTTTATGAGACATATAGGGATGAGGAGAGAGTCGCGCCACTGGTGCGACAATTGCCGTGGACGCATAATCTGATCATTTTGGGACAGAGTAAAGGACCGGAGGAACGCGAGTTCTATATCAGGATGACTATCCGCGAGCATTGGTCCAAACGTGAACTTGAGCGCCAATACAATGCAGCCCTCTATGAACGTAGCGTACTTAATCCACCGCAGGCCACAGTAGCGCTCGCCCAATCCCGGGCCGAGGCGCTTAGCGCATTTAAAGATGCCTACATGGTAGAATTCCTTGATTTAGCGCCGGCACACAGCGAAAACGATCTCCATCAAGGCCTGATAACCCGCCTAAAGGATTTCCTAATCGAGCTTGGGAGGGATTTCTGCTATATAGGCTCGGAGTACCCCCTGCAAGTCGGCAGACGAGACTTTGCCCTCGACCTCCTCTTCTTCCATCGTGGATTAAACTGCCTTGTCGCAATCGAGCTCAAGGTCGGACGTTTCGAGCCGGAGCATCTGGGCAAACTTGGCTTTTACTTGGAATGTCTTGATCGTGACCATAAGAAACCGCACGAAAACGCGGCGATCGGACTTCTCCTCTGCGCAAGCAAGGACCAGGAAGTAGTCGAATACAGCCTGAGCCGGAGTCTTTCACCCGCATTGGTGGCCGAGTATCAGACGAAGCTGCCGAAAAAACAATTGCTCGAAGCCAAGTTGCTGGAGTTCTATGCGTTGGAGGCAGCGAAGGAGTGATGCGGCTGTCACAACTGCCCACGTGGATTCACCACCAGAAAGGAGCCAGTAAATGATTGAGCACAAAGATATTTTCATTGATACTACTCCCTTTTGTTTTTGGGGGGATCATTTATCCAGCGACAACAAGGAATTCCTCCAACACGTGGATTCCAACTACTACTTCACCATGGCATGTAATCTGGGAGCAGCCTTTGAAGAGGACCAACCTACGGCAATTCTGATTCGCCTCCTCTATGGGCAGGCGCTTGAGTGCCTATTCGCATTTATCTCCGCCTATGTCCAGAGCCCTCACTGCATCATCGGTTGGCTCAGTAAGTATCGTAATGATCATCTCAGAGCTTGTGTCTCTAAGCTCGATCGGGGCAGTCGGCTCCCTACGATGTTCAAGGGAGCATTCCACGGCTGGGATGATGTATCGCGGCAGATCAACTCGTACTTTCCTCCAGAGAAACGCGCGGCTATGATCGAAGGGTACGCATTACTCTGGACGAATCTAGCTCGGGAATTCCTTGATGAGGACTTCCAGTACGAAAACAACAGCCTCAAACATGGTAGCCGGGTGATTCCTGGGGGTATGCATCTTTCAATAGGAGCCAAACACGAATATAGTATTCCTCCTCCTGAGAACGAGATGCAGTTACTCGGCGGCAGTGACTTTGGAGCAACCTACTATGTTCCGCTGAAGATTGGGAGCAGAGACAAGACCGACAACCTGCTCATCCATGAACACACGAGGAATTGGAATCCAGCCAATTTACTGAGAAGGCTCTCCCTGATCTCTTTTTCCTTGAACAATATTGTTTCCGCTTGTCGTATTGCCAACGGAGAGGCACCTGAGGAACTAATGTTCACGAATCCTTCAAGAATAGAGTCCTTTGAAGAAGTGTTCTCGGATATTCCCGGTGTTCTCGGTTGGCAGAGGTTCTGTAGCGTTTCTGCAGGAGCGGTGAGTGGGCACTTTCATGGTTTGCGGGATGTAGAGAGTGCCTATAGTTGGGAATAATCTGATTTAGTTCGCCCTTTCCACGGTAGAACAGAGTTATAACCCAGCTGGTGCTAGAGTTTTTAGGTAAACCATAGCAAACCCTAGTTCGAAGTACGGGTGTCATAGACTGAAGAGAGCGAGGAAAGTAAGATTATGATTGAAAAATCGATGGGAAAAACTGGTCCTATAAAAAATATGCACCTGCGAAGGTGCCGAGCGGGACATACGAGCTGGAAGAAAACTCTTTCTTGATCAGACTCTTGCTACACCTCTGTCCATCCCGCCAATCCCGCCAATCCTGTAAATCCTGTCAAAATTCCTTCTCCCCTAGGAAATCCTCGCGATGTATCCGGCGCAATTTTCGGAGATACGGCGCATCTGGGCGGCGGCCTCGTCCTGGTCGAAGCCGGTCATGCGGCGGTCCTGGACCACGGGGCGTCCGTCGACGTAGACGGAAAGTACGTTGTGCGGCCTCATTGCGTAGACGATGGTGGAGTGCCAGTCGTAGACGGGCTGGATGTTGAAATCCTCAAGGTCCACGAGGATGAAATCCGCCTTCTTGCCGGGCTCCAGGGAGCCTGTCCCGGCGCCCAGGCCCAGGGCCTCGGCGCCGCCCAACGTGGCGGCCCGGACAGCCTCGCGGGCGGTCACGATGCCCCTTTGGCGCTCCCGGACCTTCTGCATCTTGGGATAGATGGTGAGGACGCCCTCCATGTCCATGCCGTTGCCCGAGAGGGGGCCGTCAGTGCCCAGGCCCAGGGGCACGCCGGCCCCGGCGAACCTCCAGGCCGGGCAGATGAGCCTTCCCGACTTCGCGTTGGAGGCGGGGCAGTGGGCCACCCGCAGTCCCCGTGCCTTGGAGAGCGCTATGTCCTCGTCGTCCACGAAGAGCATGTGGACCGCGAGAAACCTGGGGGAGAGGAGGCCGGGGATGGAGTCCAGGTAGCGCAGGACCGAACCGCCCAGGGGGGCGAACGTTTCCTGCTCCGCGTCCATCTCCGCCACGTGCATCATCACATCCACGCCGAGGGATTCCGCCTCCTTGGCGATGATGCCCAGGTGCTCGGCATCCACCGTGTAGGGCGCGTGGGGGGCGAAGCAAGGCTGGATGCGGGGGTGTCCTTTCCATTCCTTGATGAAGCGGCGGGCGTACTCGATGCCGCCGTAGCCTTCAGGGGCGTCCGGGGCGGCGTGGCCCAGGATGGTCTCGCCGAGGATCGCCCTGAGGCCCGCCGCGTCCGCGGCCTTGGCCACTTCGTCCTCGAAGTAATACATGTCCGCGAAGGTGGTGGTTCCGGACCTCGCCATCTCGACAAGGCTGTGGAGGGCAGACCAATAGGTGAGGTCGCGGTCCACCAAGTCCCGCTCCATGGGGAAGATGAAGCGGGTGAGGCGGTCGGGCATGTCCTCGCAGGCGCCCCGGAAGGCCGCCATCGAGATATGGGTGTGGACGTTCACGAAGCCCGGCATCACAAAGGCCCGGGGCGCCCGGATGCGTTGCGCGGCCTCGCGTTTCTCTCCCTCCGCCAGAGGCCCGAGCGCTGAAATCCTTCCATCCTTCACGGCCATGAATCCCGGGGCGAAGACGTTCCATTCCGGGTCAACCGTCACCACCGCCGCGGCCTCGACTATCAGATCGTCGCGCATCCCGCCCATCCTCACCTCCTGTTGGAATTCAAGCCGGCGCCTGGGGCTTGAGGCTCGCCTTGGACAACTTTCCCTCCAGAAGCTGGCGCTTGCGGATCGACTCGCGCCTGTCGCGGATCAAGGTGACGACGATGAAGCCCAGGATGGTGACAAGGTAGGGAAGGGCCTGGATGAGCTCCGGAGGAAGACCGATGTTCTGCAGGTAGGTGGCCATGGCATCGGTGAGCCCGAAGATGAGGGAGGCGAATATGGCTCCAATCGCCGTCCCGCCCGCCACCACCTGGGCTGCGTTGGCCACGTAGCCCCGGCCCGCGGCGATGCCTGAGGTGAAGTTGGAGGTGTAGCCCATGCTGAGGAAGCAGCCCGCGATGCCCGCGAGGACTCCGGAGACAATCAGGGTGAAGAACTTGATGCGAACCGGATCGATCCCCGCCGCCTTCGCGGCCTCGAGGTTTTCTCCCGTAGCCCTGATGCGGCGGCCGATCGTCGCCTTGTTGAGGATGAAGTGGATCGCCACCACCGCTATCGCGGCCAGCCAGACGATAAGATTCTGGCCGGAGATCACCTTGCCGATCCAGGGGATGTCCTTGACGAAGGGGATGTTGATGAAGGGGATTATCTTCGAGGGCAGGGAGGAGGAAATGCCCTTGTCTCCCGTGAGGGAATAGAGCACGAACACCGTGCCCCCGGTGGAAAACAAGTTGAGGGCCACGCCGCAAAGCACGGCGTTGGCGTCCAGCTTGAGGGCGAAGAGCCCCAGGATAAGGGCTATGGCCACTGAAGCCAGGATGCCCGCCCCCATGCCCAGCCAGGGACTGCCCGTCCAGGCGCTGACGATGACCCCCGTGAGGGCCGCCCAGAGCATGGAACCCTCCAAGGCCATGTTCTTGATCCCCGCCTGCTCTGTGATCACTGCCCCTAGGGTGACAAGGAGTATGGGCGCCGTGGACCGAAGCACTATGAACCAGTAGTTGGAGGAGGAAAGGACTCCCGCGATGAACTCGATCATGCCTTGCCTCCCTTGGCCATGGGGCCTGAAGCCCCGGAGGTTCCGCCGGGAGCGGCGAGGGCCGCCTCCGCCGCCAGGGCGTTGCGCCTTAGGCGCTTCGCCTTGAAGTAGTTGGCGATCTTGTCCGACGCCAGGATGAGTATGATGATGCCCTGGAGGAGGGTGATGAACTCGAAGGCCACGTCGCCGCGCCTGGACATGAAGTCGGCCCCCACCCGCAGGTAGGCCAAAAAGAAGGCCGAGATGGGAACGAACTTGGGATTCTTCCGTGCCAGCATGGCTACGATGACCCCGTCCCAGGCGTAGGAAGGATTCATCTGCCAGATGAAGGCACGGTACAGGCCCGACATCTCCACCGCACCGCCCAGGCCGCCGATGAAGCCCGAGACGAAGTGGGCGTAGATCGCCACGGACGCCACGGGGATGCCCGCGTAGGCCGCGAACTTGGGATTCGCGCCGGTGATCCTGATCTCGTAGCCCCAGCGGGTCCGGAAGAGGAAAATGGACACCAGGACCACGAAGACCGCAGCGATGATGAAGCCCGCGTGGAGCTGGGTGTTTTCCACGAGCTTGGGCAGGGCGAAGGTCTTCTGGAAGGGCATCGAAGCCAGGATGGTTTGGTTGCGGTCCCTGAGGAAGTAGAGGATCACGAAGCTGCCGAAGAAGTAGAAGACGTAGTTGAACATCAAGGAGGAAACAAGCTCGTTCGCCCTCCATTTGATCTTCAGGATCGCTGGCAGCACGCCGATGAGTCCGCCTGCAAGCCCGGCGGCGACCATGGCGACGGCGGGGTGCCAGCCTGAGGGCAGGGCGAGCTTGACTCCAATGGCCGTAGCCACGATGGCTCCGGTGTAGAAGCTCGAATCCACGATGAGGCTCATGTATTTGAGCTGGTAGATTATGCAAAGCGCCAGGCCCGTGAAGGTTATGGGCACGATGGCGATGAGGAGGTAGTAGAAATTGTAGGTCCTGAGGAATGGCCCAAGGATGAAGTTCCTGGTGGACGTGACCGGATCCTTGGACACGATGAATATGAGGCCCACGCCCATGAGGACCGAAAAGAGGGCGGCCAGGAGGGTGATTACCGCCGGCTCGAGCTTGTCACGGTCGGTGAAGAAGAGGCGGACCGAGGCCAGCGGCCCGGGTCTTTTTTTCCTTAGGTCATTCATGGAGCACCTTCCCGATTTCTTCCGCGCCCTGGCGCTTGAGCCCGAGCATATAGAGGCCAAGCTCCTTGTCCGTGGTGGACGAGGCGTCCTCGAAGTAGGCGACGATCTTGCCTGAGTTCATGACCACCAGGCTGTCCGACATGGTCATCACCTCCTGGAGGTCCGAGGAAACCAAAAGGACAGCCTTGCCCTGGTCCCGCATCTCGATGATCCGCCGGTGGATGAATTCGATGGCTCCCACGTCCACGCCGCGGGTGGGCTGGGCGATGATGAGGATGTCCGCATCGGCGGTGAATTCCCGGCCGATCACCACCTTCTGCATATTGCCTCCGGAAAGGCTTGAGACCAGCTGCTTGGCGGAGCGGCAGCGGATGTCGAAGGTGGACACTATGTCCGAAGCCGACTGGGCCATGGCACCCCTCTTGAGGAAGCCTCCCTTGCCCGTGAATTCAGGCCTCAGGTACCGGTCCGCCATCAGGTTGTCCTCTATGCTGGCTGGGAGGGCGGTCCCCACGGTCATGCGGTCCTCGGCGATGTGCGCCACCCCGGCTCGGCGCAAGGGCCCGGGTTTGCCGTTTGTCACGTCCCTGCCGCGCACGCTCACCGAACCGGACAGGGTCCGCGCCGAGCCGGTGAGGATGCGGACCAGCTCGGATTGGCCGTTGCCGTCCACGCCCACCACCCCAAGGATCTCGCCCTTGCGCAGGGCAAGGGACACATGGTCCAGGGCGGCTATGCCGAAGTCGTCGATGTATGAGAGGTCCTTGGCGACCATGACCCTTTCCCCGGGCTCGGCCTTCTTCTTCTGCACCGAGAGGAGGACTTCCCTCCCGACCATCTCGTTGGAGATAGTCTGGCGGTCAACGTCCGACACCTTGTGGGTGCCTATCATCCTTCCGTCCCGCATCACCGAGACCCGGTCGCAGAACTTGAAGATCTCATTCAGCTTGTGGCTGATGAAGATGATGGTGTGGCCGTGGGACCTGAGCTGCTGGAGCTCCACGAAGAGCTCGTCGGTCTCCTGGGGAGTGAGGACGGCGGTGGGTTCGTCGAGGATCAGGATCTTCGCGCCCCTGTAGAGGGCCTTGAGGATTTCCAGCTTCTGGCGCATGGACACCGAGACGTCCACCACCCGGGCGCGGGCGAACACCTTGAGGTTGTACTTATCCGCCAGCTCCTCGGTGATGGCCACGGCCTTTTCCAGGTCGAAGATGTCGCTTTTCCCCTTCCGGGGCTCCTGGCCGAGCACAAGGTTTTCCGCCAGGCTCAAGGAGGGAACCAGCATGAAATGCTGGTGCACCATCCCGATCCCCGCGGCTATCGCGTCCTGGGAGGACGTGAAGGAAACGGCCTTGCCGTCCAGGTAGATCGCTCCCGAGCTGGGAGCCTCCTCTCCGTACAGCAGCTTCATAAGGGTGGATTTTCCGGCGCCGTTCTCGCCCACCAGGCCCAGGATCTCGCCCTGGGCCACGGAAAAATCCACCTGCTTGTTGGCAAGGGTCCCGTTGGGATAGACCTTGCTGAGGCGTTCGGTTCGAAGCAGGTATTCCACTTCATCCTCCCCGGAATATGGATGGTGCCCATGGCCCCCCGCCAGGGGGACCATGGGCACCGTCGGATGGCTCAATCGGTATCGCCGGTATCAGTTCTTGGCGGCGTTCACCGAGTCGCGGAGCTTGTTGATCTCGTCGGCGCTCATCGTGAAGGCCGAGGGAATCTTGACCGAGCCGGCCTTGATTTCGCTCTGCACCTTCTCAAGCTCCTTCTGGAGGGCGGCGGGAACGGCCTTGTTGAAGGGGGCGTAGGCGATGGCGCCTTCCGCCGCTCCCACATAGACCTTCTGCCCGCCGAGCTTCTTTCCTTCCATGAAGGCGCTGACCGCCTGGAAGAGGGTGAGGTCCACGCGCTTCATCGTGGAGGTGAGGATGAGGTTGGCCTTGGCGGGTTCGGTGGCGAAGAGTCCGGCCTGGTTGGTGTCCACGCCGATGGCGTACCTGTCAGTCTCCACCGCTGCGTCGAAGAGACCGAGGCCCGCGCGGCCCGCGGCGTGGTAGACCACGTCGGCCTTGTAGGTCCTGTACTGGATGAGGGCCTGGTCCTTGGCCTTGGCGGTGTCGGTGAAGGAGTTCACGTAGTTGTAGATAACCTTGACGGCGGGGTTAACCTTCTGGGCGCCGGCGATGTAGCCGACGAAGAAGTCGTTGATGCCCGTGATGTCCCGGCCGCCGATGAAGCCGATGACATTGTCGCTATTGAGGCGGGTGTCGCCCGAGGTCTTGGTGATGAGGCCCGCGAGGGCACCGGCCAGGTAGCCGGCTTCGGAGTTCTTGTACTGGATGGAGTGGACGTTGGCGATATCCGCGGCGATCCAGCCGTCGTACATGACGTAGAGGGTTTTGGGATAACGGCCCGCCACTTCCTGGACTGCGTTGTTGAAGTTGTTGGAGCAGAGGACCACGGAGTAGCCTTCGGCGCCCGCGTCTTCCAAG
>JBFLXC010000037.1:0-20598 GCA_040757435.1 Spirochaetota bacterium
CCCGCGGCCCGCGCGGCGGGGCGCGGGCCGCAAGCGGCTATGGTGTCGGAATCAGAGCCTGGGCGGCTTGAAGGCCGCGAGTTCGGCGTAGGTGGCCGGCGGCTTGATTTCACCGGACAGAATCTTGCCCTTCACCATGTTCGCGAAGGCCAGCACGTCGGAGGGAATCAGGTTGCCCGTTGTGGCGAAATCCACGGCGCCTTCCTTGAGGCCGTAGAAGTAGGGGCCGCCCTTGAAGGTGCCCTTGACCACCATTTCGCAGGCGTTGAGCACTGCCTGGTCCACGCGCTTTATCATGGAGGTGAGGACGTTGGCCGGCGCAAGGTAGTTCTGGTCCCTGTCGATGCCGATGACGAACTTGTTCTTCTTCTTGGCCGCGTTGATCACTCCCAAGCCCGTCTGCCCCGCCACCTGGAAGATGACGTCGGCGCCCTGGTCGTACTGCGGAATGGCCATCTCCTCGCCCTTGGCCGGATCGGCGAAGCTGCCTGCGTAGGAGGTGAGGACCTTTATGTTCGGGTTCACGGTCATGGCTCCGGCCTTGTACCCCGCTTCCATCCTGTTGGTGACAGGGGTCGAGACTCCGCCGACGTAGCCTATGGTCCCGGTCTTGGACACCTTGGCTGCGATGACGCCCACCAGGAATGCTCCCTCGTTTTCCTTGAAGGAGATGTCCGCCACGTTGGGCAGGTTGGTGGCGCCGTCAATCAGGGCGAACTTGGAATCCGGGAACATCTTGGCGGCCTCGGCCACGGCGTCCTTGATCATGAAGCCGACGCCGACGATGAGGGATGCTTTCTGCTCGGCCAGGGTGCTCAGGTTGGGAACGTACTGGGCCTGCTCCCTGGATTCCAGGACTTTCCGCTCCACGCCGAATTTCTGGACCGCCAGGGCAAGCCCTTCCCAGGCCGCGTCGTTGAAGGATTGGTCGCCCAAACCCGACTGGTTGGTGACCATCGACATCACCATCTTCGCGGGGGGCGCCGACCACAGGCCTGCGGTCGCTACTACGAAAAGAAGTACCAATGCGATTGCCTTCGTTTTTCGATTCATCTGCTCCTCCATCCAATCCGGGTTTCCGCCCCCCCATAAGGGAAGGCGCTTTCTGCTAGCGCGGAGCGCCGTCCATCGCGCCGGCGGCGGGCTCGCGCAGGGAAATCGATGGGAATCTCAGGGAAGCGGCCAGTTGTTGCGGCGCCAGAGGTCCACCGCCTCTTCCTTGGATTTGGCATACACTCCCTTCTCGTCGATGTCCGGGAATTCGCCCTTCTCGAGGATCACCTTGCCGTCGATGAGCACGGTGTCCACGTCGGAGCGCTCGCAGGTCGATACAATGTAGTTCTCCACGTTCTTTTCGAAGATGGGGACCGCGCTCCTGTCCTCAAGGAGGATGAGGTCGGCTTTCTTCCCGACCTCCAGGGAGCCTATCTCCTTTTCCATGAGCAGGGCCTCGGCGCCCTTCCTGGTGGCCATGCCCAGGACCTGGCCGTCGGGCAGGAGCTCGAGGTCTTCATACTTGATCCGGTGGATCATCTGGGATGTCCGCATGATCTCGAACATGGAGTGGGTCTGGCCGTCGGTTCCCAATCCCACGCAGACACCCTTGGTTATGAAGGGCATCATGTCGGGCCAGAAACCGAAGATGGCGTTGGACTCCGCGTTGTGCGCGATCTTGACCCCGTGGGCCTTGAAGATGTCCGGGTCCTTCCACACGTCCATGTAGGCGCAGTGGAACAGAAGGACGTCGGGGCCGAGGAAGCCTATGTCTTCCAGGTAGCGGGTCGGCCTCTTTCCGTATTTGCGGGTGGCGTCGAAATTGTGCCAGCGGTCGTCGGCCATGTGCATCATGATGCCGCAGCCCAGGCGGTCCGCCTGCCTGCGCGCCTCCACCAGGAGTTCGGTGGGGCAGGAGAAGGTGGTGTGGATGCCGATCCTGGCCTTTATGCGGCCTTTTTTCGGATTGACTTTCCCGATGAGCTTGAGGTTTTCCTCAAGGCCCAGGGCCTGGTTCTCGGGGCTGATCCTTCCTGTGGTCTCGAAGGAGAGGACGCAGCGCATCCCCGCCTCCTCGGCGGCCTTGAGCACGTGGTCCATGGCCCCGGGTATGGCGTAGGAGCCTTCGGCGGTGTCGGTGGTTGTGGTGATGCCGCTCCGTATGTTCCCGAGCATGTTCGCCAGGGAGCCTATGTACATCTGGTTCTGGGTGACCTTGTCTTCCAGCATGGGGTACCAGAAGCGCTCCATCCAGGAGATGAAGGAAAAGTCGGCGTTGTCGAAGCCCGAGAAGGGTATGCTGCGGACCACGGCGCTGTAGAGGTGGCTGTGGAGGCTGACAAAGCCGGGGGATACGATTTTCCCCGAGGCGTCGATGACCTGGGCGCCTTTCTTCAGCGCCTCAAGATCCAGGTCCTTCGCCGATCCGATGGCTTTTATGGTGTCTCCCTCGATGGCCACGACGCCGTCGCGGAATATCCTGTCCTTATCGTCCTTGGTGACCACAAGGCCGTTGACTATCAACTTCCTCTTTGAGCTTTCCATGGCGGCCTACTCCGCCTTGGAGAGCTCTTTGAGCCCCGAGGCCGCTCCGGAGGAGATGAAGCCCAGGTCCGTGTTGTAGGTGATGATCTGCATGCCTTTCTTCTTCCATTCCACGAGCTTGGGAATGTTCCCGATGTGCATCCCCGTATAGACTCCGTGGCGCTTCCCCGCGTCGACGACCTTCTGGAAGATATCGTTGAGGAATTGGCCGTTGAGGTCCTCGGAGACGCCGTAGGAGGCGGCCATGTCGTTCGGGCCCAGTATCGCTGCGTCCACGCCTTCCACGGAGAAGATGTTGTCCAGGTCCTCCATTGCCGCCCGGCGCTCGATCTGGAGGATGACCATGGTGGACTCGTTCGCTTCCTTGAGGAACTTGAGGAGGTCGTCGCCCTTGTAGTCGTTGTGGCCTTTGTTTATGGAGCAGCCGCGTTCGCCCATGGGCGGGTACTTGGAATAGGCCACGGCCTTCTCGGCGTGCTCCCGGCTTGCGATCCTGGGAACCATGAAGCCGTGGGCGCCCGCGTCAAGGCAACGGGCTATCAGGTGGTATTGAAGGTCCGGCACCCTCACCAAGGGCGCGATGCCGTATCCGCGGCACACCTTGATCATGTCGGCCACGGTTTCCATGTTGTGGGCGCCGTGTTCCATGTCGATGAAGACGAAATCGTAGCCGGCGTTGGCCAGGAGGATGGGCACGGCGGGAGATCTCAATTCCTGAAGCATGGTGCCGTAGATGGCCTTTCCCGCGGCAAGCTTTTCCTTAAGTATGCTTTTCATGGAACACCTCCAGACATATGAAGTTCTGCTGTTCTGAACTCTACAGGTGGAAGTATACATGGGCTTCCCGGGAGCGCAAGAGGCAATTCGCCATTTTGTTCCGCCATGCGCGGATTTTCCCTTTTTGATGCGCGGTGATAGGTATGGGTGAAGGATGGAGGACAGGATCGCGGGATCTAGAAGGATTGGGCAGGATAGGCCTGAGGCTTCCGAGGCGGCGGATTCCGCCACCCCGATTTTCCTGTTATCCCGTCAAGACGTTCGCCTTTGGAGCCTGCTCATCCCGCATCCTGTCGGATTCTTTTCATGTGGATCCTGCGCATCCTGTTGTCTTGTCGATTCGTTTTTGGGGTCTGACCCCATACCATTGAACTAGATGCCGTATTCCTTCAGCTTCCTGTACAGGGTGGCGCGGCCGATGCCCAGGGCCGAGGCCGCCTCGTCCTTGTTGGGGAAACGGGCCAAAGCCTTGAGGATCTGCAGCCTCTCGCATTCCTGCAAGGTCAGCACCTCATCCTGGGGCGGGGAGGCGGAGCCTGAGCCGGGGGAAAGGGAGGCAAGGCTTGAGGAATCCACGCAATGGCCGTTGCTGTTCCTGACCACCCGTTCGATGGTCCTCTCCAGCTCCGCCACGCCGCCCTTCCACGGCATGCGGGAGAGGCGCTGGAAGAAGGATGGATCCGGGACGCAGTCCTTCCTGTAGATGGCCTTGTATTTTTCGATGAACGTGCGGGCAAGGAGGGGAATATCGCCGGGCCGCTCCGCCAAGGAAGGAAGGATGATCAGGTTCTGGGCGATGCGTACCCCCAGTTCCTCGTCGAACTTCCCTTCCGAGGAGAGGCGCAGGATGTCCGAGGAGGATGAGAAGAGCATCCTGGGAATCCTGGCGCTCCGGTCCGCCTGGGAGCGGGACTTCAGGAGGCTCAGGATCCTCCGCTGGAGGTACAAAGGCATCTCCTCGATGTGGATGAAGAAGATCGTGCCCTCCCGGGCGATCCGGAGCTTGCTCGCCGGGGCGAAGTAATCGTCCCCGTCCTCAGAGGCGCCGAAAATGTCAGCCTCGAGATAGTCGGGGGAGAAGTTGCGGCAGTCGACCGGAACGAAGGGCCAGTCGCCTCGGTCGGAATAGGCGTGGATGGCCCGTGCGAGGAGGGACTTTCCCGAGCCCGGCGGCCCAGACAGGAGCACAGGCTCCTCGGTGACCGCGAGGCGCTTGGCGGCCATGACCACCGCCCCCATGGCTTGATCCTCGGTCTTGATGGAGTCGAAGGTGGAGCAGCTGCGCACCTGGGGAGCATCGTTCAGCACATTGTAGGCCGAGTCGGTGCTCTTGAAGAGGAAGATCATCCCGTACTTGATGTTGTTCCTCTGAATGACCCTGAAGCTCAGGAAGCCTGAGAGGGAGATCGAGCCGTCGGAATAGGCGAATTCCTGGTTGGAGTACTGCCGGTGCCCGGCTACCGCCTCCCGGATGAGGGGATGATCCACGATATCAACGATGGAAGTGCCTTCACTCCTCCTGTCCAGGTGGAAGAGGGCTCCGAACTGGCTATTCCAGTGGACGATCTCGCCCAGCTCGTTGGTGTAGACCAGGGCGTCCTCCATGAAGTCCAGGATGATCTCCCTTTCCTTCTTTATGATGGACAGCTTGTCGTAATCGTCCAGGTTGCGGAGCTTGGAGCTCAGGAGCTCAGCCATGCGCTCGAGGAAATCGATGGAGAGCTCGAGGTTGTCGAAGACGGGGCTGTGCTTGCCCTGGGGAACCAGAAGATCGATGGCCCCCACGATCCCTTCCTCGTAGCGGATCGGAACGGCGATGATCTGGGAGATGCAGCACTCAGCCTTGTCCAGGCAGCCCTTGCAGGATTCGGATTCGGTCAGGTCGCTCACCACCATCACCTTGCCGGAGAGGATGGCGTGGCCGGTGATGGAGTTGGTGCGCACCGGCGGAGGATCGTCCACATAGCGGAAGGTGTTCGCCACCCGCTGGAAGCTGGAGTCGATGATCATCACATCCACATCGAGCACCCTCGATATGGCGGTGGCGAACTTGGAAGCGGTGTCCCTGATCTTTATGAGCTGCATTTCGTCGTTTCCTACCCTCCCATTATCCCCGATTTCGCGCGGAAAGTCATGTGCTCGGCGCTAGGCCGGGAGGAAGCCTTCGCCTTCAGGCGGAAAAGCAGTCCGCCAAGGTTTCCAGCTGGTAGCTCATGGTCACGGCACCGGGATCCAGGTGGCCAACCCCCTTGTCCGGCCTGTAGGTCGCCCTTCCCTTGACCGCCTCCATGGCCCTGGTGGCCTCCATCCCCGCGATCGACCCGGCGCGCAGGGCATCCAAGGCGGCCCGGTCTCCCTTGCCCGCGGCCAGGGCGGCTTTCATGGCCTCGGTTCCCTGATGCAGGGGATCGATCATAGTCTTGTAGCCCGGCTTGGCGCTGCCGCGGGCCATGATGGCGTCCAACATCGCGCCCAGGACATCCGCTAGGAGCGGGACGTCCAGTGACTCCCGCTGCCCTATGGCCTGGGAGGCCTTGATGTAGGCGCTGCCGTAGAGGACGCCAGAGGATCCTCCCACCGTGCTCATGACCAGCATGCCGATCTTCTTGAAGAGCTCGCCCAGGGGCAGGGCCTCCAAGGCGGGGCGCTGCTCCAAAAGCTTCCTGAAGCCAAGGTCCATGTTCACCCAATGGTCCCCGTCGCCGGTGACAGAGTCCAGCTCCGTCACATAGTCCCTGTTGTCCGCCAGCCTTCGGGCGACCTTGGCCACATAGTCCATGTAGCCCTTGGAATCGATATTCACAGCCGCCCTCCCTTAGATCTTGAGCGCCGGAGTTGAGCAGGGCGCGGCAAGCAGGGCCGCCAGCTCCTCGTCCAGCTTCAATAGTGTCACCGAGGCCCCCGCCATCTCCAGTGAAGTCATGAAATTGCCCACGAAGGCTTTGCGGACATTGATCCCAAGGGGGGCCAGGCGCTTTTCAACCTCGTTGAAGAGGATGTGGAGCTCCATGAGGGGGGTGGATCCGAGGCCGTTGACCATCACCGCCACCTCGCTTCCGCCAAAATCGTAATCCGCCAGGATTTTTCCCAGCAGGGTCTCGGCCAAGGCCGAGGCGCCCAGGGGCGCGGTGCGCTCCACGCCCGGCTCGCCGTGGATGCCCATGCCGATCTCGATCTCGTTGTCCCCCAGGACGAAGCCGGGCTTGCCGACCCCGGGGAGGATGCAGGGGCTCATGGCCATGCCCATGGAGCGGATGTTGGCTATGGTCTTCTCGGCCACCCGCTTCACCTCGGCGAGGCTGGCTCCCGATTCGGCCTTGGCTCCGGCGATCTTGTGGACCAGGACTGTCCCGGCGATTCCGCGGCGCCCGGTGGAGTAGGTTGAATCCTTCACCGCCACGTCGTCCTTGACGACCACGGAGTCCACCTCGATCCCCTCCATCTCCGCCAGTTCCTTGGCCAGGCTGAAGTTCATGATGTCCCCGGAGTAGTTCTTTATGATGAGGAGGACGCCCTTGCCCGAGCTGGCTTCCTGGATGCCCTTGAGCACCCGGTCCGCGGAAGGGGAGGCGAAGACGTTGCCCGCCACCGCGGCGTCCAGCATCCCTTCCCCGACGTAGCCCGCGTGGGCAGGCTCGTGGCCCGAGCCTCCGCCGGACACAAGGCCCACCTTGGCCTTCTTTTCGCGCCGGGCGATGACTTCCGCCTCGGGGAAATACGCCACCGAGGGGTTTGCCTTGGCGAAGCCTTCGAGCATTTCGGATACCACATGGTCCGGATTATTGATGATTTTCTTCATTCGAGGACTCCTTTGGTCAAATATTGCCTAGGTAGGCTTTCCTGACTTCGTCGTTGGCGCTCAGGCGGGAGGCTATGTCCGTCATCTTGACCCTGCCGGTCTCAAGGACATAGCCCCGGTCCGCGAGCTTCAGGGCCATGTTGGCGTTCTGCTCCACAAGGAGGATGGTGATGCCCTGGGTGTTGATGGACTCGATGAGAGCGAAGATCTGCTGGACTATGTTGGGCGCCAGTCCCAGGGAAGGTTCGTCCAGGAGCAGGAGCTTGGGCTTGGACATGAGGGACCTTCCAATGGTGAGCATCTGCTGCTCCCCGCCCGAGAGGGTGCCCGCGGTCTGCTTCCACCGCTCCTTCAGCCTGGGGAAGAGTTCGAAGACCCAGTCCAGGGACTTCTGTATCTCCGCCTTGTCCTTGCGGGTGTAGGCCCCCATCATGAGATTCTGCATCACCGTCAGGGCAGGGAAGACCTCGCGGCCCTCGGGGGAGAGACTGATCCCCATCTCCACGATATCAGCCGGGGCCGCGGCGGTTATTTCCCTGCCCATGAACCTGATGCTGCCGGCGCTGGCCTTGACCAGGCCGGTGACCGCCCCCAGGGTGGTGCTCTTTCCAGCCCCGTTGCTGCCGATCAGGGCTACGATCTCCCCCTGCCGGACTTCCATGTCGATGCCCTTCAGGGCGTGGACGTTGCCGTAATGGGCATTGAGCCCCTTGATCTCGAGCATGCTTATTCCTCCACCCTGCCCAGGTAGGCGTCGATGACAGTCCGGTTGGTGCTTATCTCCTCGGGCTTGCCTTCGGCGATGAGTTTGCCGTGGTCCAGGACGTAGATCCGGTCAGAAATCTTCATCACCACGTTCATGTCGTGCTCGATGAGCAGGATCGTATAGCCCGCGTTCCTCAGGCTGGTGATGAACTCCAGGAGCCGCTCCGATTCCTGGGGGTTCATGCCCGCCGCCGGTTCGTCCAGGAGGAGGAGCTTGGCTTTGGTCGCTATGGCCCTGGCGATCTCAAGCCGCTTCTGGTCCCCGTAGGGCAGGTTGGAAGCGTAGCTGTCCAGCTTCGACTCAAGCCCTATGTCAGAGAGGATCCTGAGGGCTTCCCTGTGCAGGGCCTCCTCCTCCCTTCGGTATCGGGGCGTCTTGAAGAGGAGGTCCAGGAAGCTGTAGTGGGAGTTGATGTGCATTCCCAGGAGGACGTTTTCAACGACCCTCATGTCCTGGAAGAGGCGCAGGTTCTGGAAGGTCCTGGCCATGCCGGACTCGACTATTTCCTGGGGGCTGAGGTCGTGGACGTTCTTCCCGTCGAAGATGATCTCCCCTTCGGTTATGGGGTAGATCCCCGTGAGCATGTTGAAGAAGGTGGTCTTGCCCGCTCCGTTGGGACCTATGACGCTGACGATCTCCCCTTTTTCCACCCGGATCGAGACGTCGTCCACCGCGACGAGCCCTTCGAAGCGCTTCGTGATGTTTTTTACCGTGAGAAGGGACATGGGGCTCACTCCTTGGCCGAGGCCGCGAGGGGGCGGTCAACCCCCTTGGGCAGGTGGTAGGGCGTCCGCTTCTGGCCTCCCAGGAAACCCTGGGGCCGGAAGCGCATCATCACCACGAGGATGACTCCGTAGACTACGAACCGATATTCCTGCATGAATCGCAGGAGCTCGGGGAATGAGATCAGGAGGAGGGCGCCCAGGAAAGGGCCTGTCATGGTTCCCATGCCGCCCAGGATGACGATGCTGAGGATGACGATGGAAGTGTCGAAGGTAAAGGAGTTGGGGTCGATGTAGTTGATCATGTGGGCGTAGAAGGCGCCGGCGAGGCCGCAGAAGAAGGCTGAGACGACGAAGGCGAAGACCTTCATGCGCATGGTCCGCACTCCCATCATCGTGGCCGCCAGCTCATCGTCCCTGATGGCGGTGAGGGCGCGGCCGTAGCGGGATTTCACGATGGCGGCGATGGAATAGGTGGCAAGTCCAAGGATGGCCAGCATGAGGTAGTAAAGGCCCTTGTTGTACAGGTTCAGCGCGACGCCGAAGAAAATGGGGCGGGGGATGCGCTGGATGCCCATGGGGCCGTTGGTCAGGGACTCCCAGTTCAGGGCCAGCATGCGCACCACTTCGGCGAAGCCCATGGTGGTGATGGAAAGATAGGATCCAGACAGCCTCAAGGTTGGAAGACCCAACAGCAGTCCTGCCATGCCCGCGAGGACGGCGCCCAGGGGGGCGCTCAGGAAGAAGTTGAATCCCAGCTTGGTGGAGAGGATCGCCGAGGTATAGGCGCCGATGGCATAGAAGGCGGCGTGCCCCAGGGAGACCTGTCCCGTGTAGCCCGTCACTAGGTTGAGGGAGAGGGCCAGGACTGAGTAGACCCCTATCATGGTGATGATCCTCAGGATGTACTGGGAGGGCACCACCAGGGGAAGGAGGAGGAGAACCGCGGCCGCGGCGGGAAGGAATATCTTCTTCCTGCGGTCGACGTAGGTCCGTATCTTCGAAAAAAGCGTTGAAATACCTTTCATTGGGCGTCCCTTTAGACTTTGGTTATTGTCTTCTTGCCGAAGAGGCCGGCGGGGCGGATCAAGAGCACGACGATGAGGATGAGGAAGGCGATCGCGTCCCTGTAGGATCCTCCCAGGTATGTGGCTGCGAAGGTTTCGGAGACTCCTATGAACAGGCCGCCCAGGATGGAGCCGTAGAGGATGCCTATGCCGCCCAGGACCGCGGCGGCGAAGGCCTTGAGGCCCACCATGAAGCCCATGGTGGGATAGACCATCTGGTAGTAGCCGGCGATCAGGGTCCCGGCGATGGCCGCGGAGGCGCCGCCCAGGAAGAACGTGAAGGTGATGACGGAGTTGACCTTGACTCCCATGAGGTGGGCCGCCTTCTGGTTCTGCTCTATGGCCCGCATGGCCAGTCCGATCTTGGTGCCGTTCACCACGTAGGTGAGGATCGCCAGGAGGACCAGGGCCACTCCGAAGATGACGAACTGCCGGATGCCCACCAAGGTCCCCGCGACGGTGATGTTGCCGTAGTCGAAGAGCTTGGGGAAAAACTTGGTCTGGCTTCCGAAGACGATCATGAGGAGGTTCTGGATTATATAGGATATGCCGATCGTGGTGATCAGCGCCGATATTCCCTTTGATTTCTTCTTGCGAAGCGGCTCGAGGCCGATCTTGTCTATGGCGACTCCTAGGAGGCCGGTGATGACCAGGCTCCCCAGGAGGGCCGGCAATAGTCCGAACTGGAAGCCCAGGAGGACCATGGAGATGTGGGCTCCGAAGGCGTACACGGATCCGTGGGAAAAATTGATGAGCCTGAGAATCCCGAATACGAGGGAGTACCCTACCGCCACCAGGGCGTAGATGATACCCAGCGTCAGGCCGTTGATTATCTGCTGAAAGACCATGGCTTCCCCTTGGCAACCTAATGCGGTGGAAAAACATCCAGGCCTCCGCTGCGCGGAGGCCTGGCGAAAAGGCGGTTACTTGTACTGGACGAACTTGCCGTCTTTGATGACTACCTGGGTGAAGACCTTCTGGGCGTCTCCCTTGGCGTCGAAGGTGGTGAATCCGGCGACTCCAGGATACTTGATCTTGTAGAGCTGGTCGCGGATGGCCTTGCGGTCGGCCTTGCCGGCGGCCTTGATGGCTTCGAGGACCATGCCCGCGGAGTCGTAGGCCTGGGCGGTGAGGGAGGAGGGGGTGGCCTTGTACTTGGCCCTGTAGCTGCTCACGAAGGACTGGATGTGGGGCTCGGTGCTGTTGTGGAAGAAGGCGGCGGGGAACATGATGCCTTCGGCGTTCTGCTTGGCCAGGGCGATGAGCTGCTCGCTGTAGGCGTTGGAGAAGCCCACGAGCTTGATGCCGGGAACCACGGCCTTGTACTGGGAGGCGAAGGGAGCCAGGACGTTGTACATGGCCACGACGATGACGGTGTCAACGCCGGCGGCCTGCATCTTGGAGATGGCGGGGGCGAAGTCCACGGTGCCGTCCACGATTTCCTCATGGGCCGCGACCTGTCCGCCCTTCTCGGCCACGAGCTTCTTGGTGATCCCCGCGGTGGAGGTTCCCCAGTCGGTCTTGACCGAGAGGACGCCGATCTTCTTGGCGCCCAGGGTCTTCATGGCGATGTCGATGCCCGCGCTGGCTTCGACGCTGATGACGGTGTTGTTGCGGAAGATGTAGTCGCCCACGGAGGAGTAGTCCGGGTGGGAGGCGGAGGGGGAGATCTCGGGTAGGCCCGCTTCCTGGTACTTGGGAGCCGCGGCGAGGCAGACACCGGAGGCGAAATGACCGATCACAGCGACGATGTCCTTGTCGGAAAGGATCTTTTCCGCCACGTTGGCGCCTTCTTCCCCGGAGTTCTTGTCGTCGAAGGCTACAACCTTTACCTTCTGGCCCAGCACGCCGCCCCTTTCGTTCCACTCGTCCACCATGAGCTGGACGGCGTTCCTGAAGCCGATGCCGTACTCCGCGAAGTCGCCGGTCATGGGCGCGGCGACGGCGATCTTGATGTCCTTGGCGCTCACGCCCAGGACGAGCACCAGTGACAGAGCGAGGATCGCGACGACCTTTCGCATCTTGTTCATTCTCATACCTCCAAAAAACTGACTATCCTCAAGCCCTTCTTCCATGGGAAGGGGCGTGTAGGCTCAAAATGGGGTCAGACCCCAAAAAATTAACCCGCGAGCATTATCCTCAATATTTCCTGGTCCGTTTCCCTCATGCCGTCGTGGCCCAGCCTGCCCACGGCGTCTACGGTCGCCTCTATGTCGCCCTTCACGATCCCGCAGCCGTCCTCGTAGACCTTGCCCCGCATGGCCAGGTGATGGGCTATGATGGCCGCGTCTATGCCGGTGGCGATTTTCGCCGCGCAGGAAGCCTTGGCTCCGTCGCAGATGACGCCTGAGACGTTGGCCAGGGTGTTGACTATGGATCCTTCCACTTCCTTGAGTCCGCCGCCCGCCAGGTAGCTCAAGCCCGCCGCCGCTCCGGCGGAGGCGCTCATGGCGCCGCAGTAGGCGGAAAGGCGGCCTATCTCGGCCTTGAGGCGGATGGTCACCAGGTTGGCCAGTATCAGGGCCCGGACTAGCTTTTCCTTATCCGCGCCGGTATGCCGGGCGTAGACGATGAGGGGCAGGGAGAGTGTTATGCCCTGGTTGCCGCTTCCGGAGTTGATCACCACCGGAAGGCTGCAGCCGTTCATGCGGGCGTCCGAGCCCGCCGCAGCCATCGCCCGGATCTCCGCCCATACCGAATCGCCGTAGACTTCCTTCACCGCCGAGCCCACGTTGAGGCCGTAGGGGTTCCGCAGGCCTTCCTGGGCGATGGTGGAGTTGTATTCTATCTGGAGGTCCACAAGCTCCCGGACGGGGCCGATGTCCCCTTGGGTGGAAAAACCGTAGATCCCCGCCACGGATAGGCCGCTCCGGTCCGTGAGGGCGGCGGTGTAGTCCGTGTCCGAAAAGTCCTTGTAAAGGAGCCGCGTCCCGTTCTTTTCGATCCTGGAGACGTTGGTGTGGGTGTGGATGATCTCCACCAGGGAGGATTCGCCGCCGGCCTTCATCTCGAGGATGAGGTGGAGGCCTTCCTTGTCGGGGATGATCTCGACTTCGCAGATTTTCCGCGCGGCGAGCTCGTGGATCCTCGCCCTGTCCCGATCGGTCAGGCCAGCCAGGACTTCCATGCCTTTCTCCGGAGTCGCCGCCACCATTCCCGCGATGGCGCTGGCTTCGATTCCCTTGAGGCCGCCGGTGTTGGGCACGTGGACGGCCTTGGCGTTCTTTATAAGGTTGCCGCTGCAGCGGACTACGATGCGCTCGGCTTCCCGCCCGAGGACTTCCCTTGCCTTGGCGGCCGCCAGGGCTATGGATATGGGCTCGGTGCAGCCCAGGGCCGCGAAAAGTTCCTCGGCGAGAATTTCGACATAGGGTACCGGTGCAGGCTTCATCCACGCTCCAATGAGTATCAATATGATACTGTTGTTGATCATGCGAATTATCAGACAGTTTCGCCGATTTGTCAATAAAATTTTTTCTTGAAATGAAACATAGAAAAACAGATGAGATTAAGTTATTATATATAATTATTATAAGTAATTAAAATTTAATGATTTCAATTCACTTTTCGATATTGACAAAATTTAATATTGGCCCGATAGTGTGTGTATCGATTTTAACACTACAGTATCATTATGATACTATCTGAATCGGTACAATTCCCTTAAGGAGGATCGAGGTGTCTAAGATCACGAACGTGCCCATCACGACGGATAACGAGAAGGTCAACATCAACAGGAACGCCATCGAGCACAGGGCGACCTGGATGGGGCTCATGATGGACGAGGCGAAGAAGGCGGGCATAGACCTGGTTCCCGTAGCCCGAAACGCCGTGGGCCGCACGGGCTGCTTCCATGGCCTCAATGTCTACAAGAAGAACATGAAGAAGGAAGAGGATCTTCTCTCCTTCGCCGAAGTCTTCAGCTCCGAGCTCACCTTGAAATCCTTCGACATGGAAATCGTGAAGAGGACCGAGGATGAGTTCATCCTTGAGTTCCACTACTGCCCCTTGGTTTCAGCCTGGCAGAAGCAGGGTCTTTCCGACGAGGACATCGACCTCTACTGCGACATAGCCATGGACGGGGACAGGAGGATCGCGGAATCCTTCGACACCTTCGAGTTCGATCTCCGCGGCACCATCGCCAAGGGCGACAAGGTCTGCACGGTCTGCTTCCTCAAGAAGCAGAAGAAATAAGCCGGCATATTCCAGCGGCGGCGTGGCGAATCCAGGCGCGCGGCGAGGGCCGTCCCCCATGGGGGCGGCCCTTTTCTTTTCCCGGGGTTCCGCGGAGCCCGGACATTGCGCGAAAGCCGGGCCTTGGGCAAAGGCCTTAGGCGGCGGGACCATAAGGTCGCGGGACCATGGGCTAGGCCTCCTGTTGATCCTGCGTATCCTGGTATCATGTCGTATCAGCCTACCTGAGAAGGCAAAAAGACAGGATCGCAAGATAGGTCAGGATTACCAGGAATCAAGGTCCTGGGAGTCGAGTTTCCGCGTAGGCGGCGCGATATCGTGGATGAAGACCAGATCCTCCGCCATGCATCGGATTGTGTCTTTGAGCTCAAGTTTTCCAAGCCAGCGGGATGGAATGGGCTTGCATCCCTGCATGGCGCCCAGGAGATTGCCTGCGATTGAGCCGGTGGAATCGCTGTCGCCGGTGATGTTGACGGCCATGCAAATTCCTTCCTCAAGGGTATGTGATCGGAGCGCGCAGAAAACCGAGATGGCCAAGGCTTCCTCCCCCACCCATCCTTCTCCCAATGCCTCTATGCAGGATTCCGGAGAATCGCTTCCCTTGGCCAAGCGCAAAGCCTGGTTCAGCTTTGAAATGGTTTCTTCGGCTCCCGCTTCCCTCCCGAGAAACGAAATCGCCCGCTCGACCGCCCCGGTTAAACCATGTCCTAGGACGAGATCGTGGATGATCAGGGCGAATGCCCCGGCGGACAGATAGCCCGAAGGATGCCCGTGGGTGAGCCGGGCCGAAACGCAGCCGACGTCGAAGGAAAGGCGCCGGGATTCCTCCTCAGGAACCCCTTTCGCCGCCATGAATATTCCGACCGGCGCCGCCCGCATGACGCCTCCGCATCCTTTGCTCCCATTCTCAGCCTTCAAAGGCTTTCCGTAACCCTTGGCCGCCGACAGAGCTCCCAGGCATGTTCCTCCCGGAGCCCTGCGGCAATGCAATTCCTTCTTCGCCATGAGCCCGCCGCTAGGGGCGTAGCCTTCGACGGGAACCTTGCATCCTTGGGTTTTCAGCCACTGCAGGTAGGAATGGTGGAGCCACGTCCCATAATCGGGCGCCCCGCTGTCAGGCCTATCCGACGTGGCGCGGATAAGTCCTTCGGCGGTGAACAGGGTCATCTGGGTATCGTCGGTTATCCTTCCCGCCGGTCCGTATTCATTGTCCACCAAATCCCTGATCCCCATCGGTCCGTAGGCTGCGAAGATGGATGCCTTGTCAATGAATTCGACTGTCGCGCCGAGTGCGTCGCCGCAGGCTCCCGCCAGGAGGCTCCCCCTGGCCCTGTCGAACATACGCCATGTCTTTTCGAAGGATCCGACATACTGCTCCTGGGCTCTCGTTTCGATCGCGCCGGGCCGGGCACGCCGCACCGCGTGAATCGCTTCCTCCGGCGAGTATCCGAACTCGACGAGGAGCCTTGCGGCGACAAGGCCAGAGCGCCCCAACCCTCCCATGCAATGGATGCAAACCTTTCCACCCCTGCGGAGGACAGCACGCATGAGAGGACCATGTCTCGCCCAATCCCGCTCCCAGCGGAGATCCGGAACGTCGACATCCCTTATGGGCAGCTTGAGGTGTTTGATTCCCTCAGGGATAAGGGCGCCCATCTCGCCGACGCCGACTTCCAAATATTCATGCTCCTCTATGAGGCTTACGAGGATCTCGGCCCCCCAGGCCCGAATCGCCTCCAAATCAGCCGCCAGGTCCCGATGATGGCGCCCAGACATGCCTTGGCAAATCTTCCCCGGGCATATCGTCATTCCAATCTCGCCCATTTCCCTCGGCAGCTTCACCGAGTCGATGCGAAGAGGATCATTCGACATTCCGATTCCCCCTAAAGACTTATCGACGCAATTCCTCCGCGTTCAAAGGCTTTCAGGAATGTTGTCCAATCGGCCGATTCTTGAAGGACCAAGGTTGTTCCTTGCGTTGTCAGCCCACCCGAGAAGGCAATTCGACAGGATGCCATGATAGGACAGGATCGACTGGGCAGGCTGGTGATGGCTCTATGCAGGGGCGACGGCTGGTGTCCCCGGTTGGAGGCTGTTCGGGGGCGCGTATACCCGACGCGGCGGCTATCTGGGTTGGCGAGGCCGCAGGGAGGCAATCCTGTCTAATTCTCTTCCCGTATATCCCGCGGATCCTGTCATCCTGTCCTATTCTCTTCCTGTGTATCCTGGGGATCCCGTCATCCTGTCCTATTCTCTTCCTGTGTATCCTGGGGATCCCGTCATCCTGTCCTATTCTCTTCCTGTGTATCCTGAAAATCCCGTCATCCTGTCCTATTGGGAAGTCAATTCATGGGGTCTGACCCCATGAGTTGACCGGAGCTTGTAGAGCTCCTCGACGGCGAACTGGAGCTTGCAGACCACGTTCTTCCGCGACAAGGGATAGAGATAAAAAGTCGAGTCGATGGTGGAGAGGTCCAGGCAGTCGCCCTTGCCGAAATAATCGAACTCGATGTGCAGGCTGTACAGGGCGGAGGGAGGCAGCTCAAGCTTGAAATGCTCATCGGGGGAAGAACTCTCCAGGACGAAGCCCTCGGCGGAATGGGTCAAGGTCGCCTCGCCCAGCTCGACGAACCCCTTCGCGTTGGGAAGAAGCTCCACCTTCACGCGGTCCATGAAAAAGTAGCGCCCCTCCTCGATCTCCTTCCTGACCATCTTCCGCTGGAACTCGAACCAGTCGGGAATGTGGGAGAACTCAGTCTTTCCCGCCTCCGCGGAAAGCTCCCCGTAGACACCCATCCGCCAACGCTTGCCGCAAGCCTCGCACCAGAGCCCGTCGCCCTCCGAATTCATCCGCGATTCCGCAAGGCAATGGGGGCACTGGTACAGAATGTGGTGCAAACCCTTGGCGCGGCGGGGATGGTCGATGGCGATGCGGTTTTCCCGCTGCCAGCGGTAGTCGTCGTACGTGAAAGCCGCACGGAGCGCGGCGTTGATCTCCTCCACCGAGGCGGCCTCGATCTGCTCGGGCGTGAAAAGCCTCGTCATAGTCGCCTCGATCCTGCACTTCCGCTTCTCCAGGTTCCACACAGGCTGGGACAGGTAATTGCCCCGCTGGATATACGTGACCACGGGAACCTTGAACAACTTGATCATCTTTCCCAAGGAATCCGGCAGGACCGAACCCACCCCGCAAAACGAGTACCGGGCCTCGGGATAAAGGGCAAGGATGCTCCTGTTGACCTCCAGGGCGTGGCGCATGTGCCGCAGAAGGAGGATATCGTTCGTGAACTTCCGCT
Source organism: Spirochaetota bacterium (assembly GCA_040757435.1). Lineage (GTDB taxonomy): Bacteria > Spirochaetota > Spirochaetia > Treponematales > Rectinemataceae > VKGY01. The sequence goes on from JBFLXC010000037.1 coordinate 17,160, forward strand.
TGCAGATGCAGCCCACCTGGCGGAGGAGCTCCTCTCCCCTCAGGAAGCCGTCGATGGCGACCACGTAGTTCGCACCATGGGGGAAAATCGCCCGGGTCGCCGACTTGAAATCCACGAATGCCATGTGGTTGGAGATGAAAAGATAGGGAGGCTTGAGCCCCTTCATACCGAACTTCTCGATCCTGAGGCGCCTGCCCAAGGTCTCGGGGAAACTGAGGAGCCATGCCACGGGGGTGAGGAACCACCGCTGCTTCACAGGCTTCCTGGCCATGTCGAAGCGTTCGAAATTCCGCATGCCTAGCTCCTCATCTCGCGAAGAAGGCCGCCATGATAGGCGTGACCAAGAGGACAATGGTGATGCGGAAAAGATGGAAGATCATCGAGATGGGGGTCTCGGCCCCCGCGTCCGTGGCCGAGAGGGCCATGCCCGACAGGCCGCCAGGAGCGGTGGCGTAGATGGCGGTCTTCAAGTCGATGTGGAACACCTTGTTGAGTATGAACCCAAGGCCGAAGCAGATTGCCAGGAGGACGACGATGTAGCCCATGGCGACGGGAATCACCTCGGGATGGCTCTTGATCATCTGCACATCGGAGTTCGAGACGACCACATAGGCCACGAGGATCTGGGAAAGGATCGACAGGGCGTTGCCCGACGCGACGTTGCCCCCCGCGAAGCCCTTCGCCAAGAGCCCGAAGATCATCCCGCCCACGAGGTAGCCGGAAGGAATCTTCGCCTTGTTGCCCAGCCAGGCGCCTACCAGGATGGCGACGCTGATGATGATTCCCTTTTCCTTCATGATTCCCTCCGGATGCGCCCAGGCCCGGTCTGGAACCGGGCCTGGGAATATGCTTGGACGGGCGGAGCAAAATCGCCCCGCCTAGCCACCCTCACTTTACCTTGCGGATCGAGTCGATGAAAGTGCCGTCCCGGTATTCCACCAAGCCGACGATCTCGTCCGAGAACTCAACTTCGTCGGGCACTCCCGTGGTCCTTTCTATCTCCGCCTTGAGCTGGCGGATGTCCTTGACCGGCAGGCCAGCCGCCCTGGCCTTGGCGGCCAGGTCCTGGCGCAGTGGATTTATGGCGACCCCCCGCTCCGTGACGATGGCGTCCACGGTTTCGCCGGGGGTGACCACTGTCTGGACCCGCTCGCGGATTGAAGGCACGCCGTTTCGCATGGACGGGATGGTGATTATGGAGAGCTTGGCCCCCGCCGCGGTGTCGCAGTGGCCGCCCGAGGCTCCGCGGAGGATCCCGTCGTGGCCCGTGAGGACATCCACGTTGAAATCAACGTCCACGTCCAAGGCCGCCAGGACCACAACATCCAAGTCGTTCACCAGGCAGCCCGTGTTGAAGGGATTGGCGTACCAGGAGACATCCGCCTCCATGTGGTAGGGATTGTTGGCGATTGAGTCCGTGACCGCCATGTCGAAGCTCTGGACATCGAAGAGGCTGCGGAACAGGCCGTCCTTCAGCATGTCCGCCATGTACCCCGTGATGCCGCCTATGCAGTAGCTCCCCACGATGCCCCGTTCCTTCATGTATTCCTTGACGTACTTGGCCACCGCGAGGCTGGGCCCGCCGCCGCCGGTCTGGAAGGAGCAATCCGGGGCGATGAGGCCCGAGGCCTCGATGAGCTTGAAGCCCAGCTCGGCGATGCGGAGCTGGACGGGGTCCCGGGTGATCCGGGTCGCGCCCGTGGCGATCTTGCTGGGGTCGCCGATGGAATCCACCACCACCACCTGGTCCACCAGGTACTGGGGTATGGAGATCCTGGGCGCAAGGGGATAGCCCACCAGGTTGTCCGTGACCGCCACCACATGGCCGGCGTAGCGGGCGTCGTGGATCGCGTAGCCCATGGAGCCGCAGGCCGTGGGGCCCGAGGAGCCGGTCATGTTGCCCAATCGGTCGCATGCCGGGGCGGCAAGGAAGGCCACGTCTATCCTGAGGCTTCCCTCCTCGATGGCGCGGGCCCTACCTCCGTGGCTCCGGATAATGGCCGGGGTCTCGAGAAGGCCGTTGGTGATGGCCTTTCCCACCTCGCCCCGGACGCCCGAGGTGTTGAGCCTGGTCACAACCCCTCTCTTAATGGCGTCGGCGGCGCAGTCGTGGGAATCGCCGAGGGAGGAAGGGGCGAGGGTGAGGTTTCTGAAACCCATCCTCTCCAATTCCGCAAGGACGATGCCCACCACCGCGTCCCCGTTCCGGAGATGGTGGTGGAAGGAAATGGTCATCCCGTCCTCAAGGCCCGAACGTTCGATCGCCGCCCTGAGGCTGGGGGCCACCTTGTTCACGCTGGGAGCGGGAACGCGCCGGGGATGGGCCTTGGGAGTCCAGGCGAAGGAGCCGTCGAGCCGGGCGTAGGCGCCGGAGTAGGGCGCGAGCTCCCCCATCCCTGGGACATTCTTGGGCACTCGGCGCCCAAGGGAGTTCAAGATTGTGTCGAAGTTCATAGCTCGGGCACCTCCAGGCCGGCCAATCGGGCGAGCTCCAGGGTCCTTTCGGCCTGGGCCACCACCGGGGCGTCCACCATCCTGCCGTCCACGGAGACCACGCCCAGGCCCTTGGCGTAGGCGGCCTTCGCCCCCGCCACCACCCGCGCCGCCTTTTCGATCTCCTTCGAAGAGGGTGCGAAGGCCGCGTGGATGACCGGAATCTGCGAAGGATGGATCGCGGCCTTTCCCGAAAAGCCCAGGGAGACTGAAACCGCGCAGGCCTGGGCAAGGCCCGCGAGGTCGCCCACGTCGGTGTAGACGGTGTCGAAGGCCTCAAGGCCGAAAGCCTTCGCGGCGATGACCACGGCGCTCTTCGCGTAGAGGAGCTCCAAGCCCTCCTTGGTCGCCTTGATGCCCAGGTCGGCAGCCAGGTCCTGGCCGCCCAGGGTGAGGCCCACGAGCCTTGACGAGGCCGCGGCGATTTCATTCACCCGCACTATGGCCCCGGCGGTCTCGAGCATCGCCTGGATGCCCACGGAGCCCTGGGGCATGCCCGCCTCGTCTTCCAGGGCGGAGATGAGGCGGTCCGCCTCAATGACGTCCTGGGCGGAATCGACCTTGGGAAGCCGGATCGCGTCGGGCCGGGCGGGGATGATTTCAGACAGGTCAGCCTCGAAATACGGGGTGTCCCTGCCGTTGACCCTCACCACCCTCTCGACCTGGCCGAAATCCAGGGCTAGGAGGGCGTGGCGCACAAGCTTGCGCGCCGCGTCCTTCTCGGAAATGGAAATGGAGTCCTCCAGGTCGAGGAGGACTCCATCGGATCCGTAGATCGCGCAATTCTGGAGCATCCCGGGGTTGTTCCCCGGGATGTAGAGAAGAGACCGCCTAGGGCGATTCTTCAATCGATTCATCGTCATGCCGCCTTCTTGCTCTTCTTTGCGTTCTTAACCAAAGCGTATACCAAAGACGCGGCGGCGATGACAAGGAAGGCCGCGGAAAT
>JBFLXC010000038.1:0-20482 GCA_040757435.1 Spirochaetota bacterium
CCGCCGCATCGATCCTGATGACCTTGAAATGCCTCTCCAGGGCCTCCATGATCCCCTCGGGGTAGGTTTCCAAGCCCGAGGATACGGGGACGGGGAGGATTTCGTGCATGTTCACTATGGCAAGCCCTCCCGGCCTTAGGTATTTCGCATAGCGGGCGGCTTCCAGCTTTTCAAAGGCCACGAGGATGTCCGCCCCTCCAGCGCCGATTATTGGGGAGTCGACCTTGGTTCCGAACCTCACCTGGGTGGATACAGAGCCTCCCCGCTGGGACATACCATGGACCTCGCTCATCTTCACGTCGAAGCCCGCGGCCAGCAATCCCTGGGTGAGGATCTTGCTCACCAATATGGTGCCCTGGCCGCCTACGCCCGCCAGGATGAGACTTGTGACCGACTTTGAATCCGAAGGGTTCACCAAATTCCTTCCCTCGCCCATCATGCCTTGCCTCCTTGCAGCGAAATCGCGCCGAAGGGGCAGACCTGGGCGCAGATCGAACAGCCGGTGCAGAGCGCGGGATCGATCCTCGCCTTGCCGTCGAAGCTTATGGCTGGGCAGCCGATCTTGAGACAGCGCTTGCAGGACCTGCATCGCTCCGGATCCACGGCGTAGGTCTTTTTCTCGAGGTTGTATTTCTTCACCAGGACGCAGGGGCTCCTGGCGACGATCGCGGCGGGGGATTCCAAATCGCCGGCCGCGGCTATGGCCTTCTGGGTCTGGTCCAAGTCCGTGGGGTCCACCACAAGGACAGGATCGAAGCCCAAGGCGGCAAGGATCTTCTCGATGGAGAGCTCCTTGGCCGGTTCGCCCATCAGGGTCTCTCCCGTGCCCGGGTTGTCCTGGTGCCCAGTCATGCCCGTGATCCTGTTGTCCAGGACGCAGGGCACCACCCGGCCCTTGTTGTAGATGATCTCCGCCGCCCCTGTCATTCCGGAATGGAAGAAGGTAGAATCCCCCACCACCCCGAAGACCTTCCGCGTGTCGCCTGAAAGCTCGAAGGCCTTGGCCATCCCCATACCGACGGAGAATCCTCCGCCCATGCAGAGGCAGATGTCCATGGCGCTCAAGGGAGGATTGTACCCTAGGGTGTAGCAGCCTATGTCGCCGGTGATGACATGGTTCTTCCCCTTTGAGAGGGCGTAGAAGAATCCCCTGTGGGGACAGCCCGGACAGAGGGCGGGAGGACGGTTGGCCAGGGGGATCCCCAGGTCGGCGGAGAGCGGCTTTTTCCCGAAGAGGGCCTCGGCCAGGATGGAGGGATTGAGTTCGCGTATGGAAGGCACAAGCTCCTTTCCCACGCAAGGGATGCCCGCGGCCTTGATCTGCTCCTCCATGAATGGTTCGAGCTCCTCGACCACGTAGAGGGTTTCGACCTTCGAGGCGAAATCGCGGATCAGGTCCATCGGCAATGGATAGGTGAAGCCGAGCTTCAGGAAGGACGTGTCCTCAGGGAAGACTTCCTTGGCGTAATGGTAGGCGACGGAGGCGGCCACCACGCCCACCTTGGAGCCCTTCATCTCGATCCTGTTCAGCGGACTTCCGTTGGAGTAGCGCTCCAGGGCTTTGAGGGTGTTCTCCAGGCGCACGTGGTTCGACTTCGCATGCTCCGGAGTGGACACATACTTGCAGACATCCTTGACGTAGGGCTTCGGATCGACGAGCTTCCTTTCCCCCTCCTCCACCACGCTCTTGGAATGGGATATGCGGGTCGTAACCCTGAAAAGCACGGGGATGTCGAAGCGTTCCGAGATATCGAAGGCTTCCTTGAGGTAATCCACGCACTCCTGGCTGTCCGAGGGCTCTACCAGGGCCATCTTCGCGAACTTGGCGTAGTAGCGGTTGTCCTGTTCGTTCTGGGAGGAGTGCATGTCCGGATCGTCGGCGGAAACCACCACGAATCCTGCGTTCACGCCCAGGTATGTGGCGGTGAAGATCGGGTCCGCAGCGACGTTGAGCCCCACATGCTTCATGGCGCAGATGGACCGAAGCCCCGCCACGCTGGCGCCGTAGGCGACTTCCAAGGCCACCTTCTCGTTGGGAGCCCATTCCGCGTACAAGTCCTCCTTGTAGCGCGCCAGGTTCTCGAAAATCTCGGTGCTGGGCGTCCCGGGATAGGCGCTCCCGAAGCGGACCCCCGCCTCCCAGGCCCCCCGGGCGATGGCCTCGTTGCCCGTAAGCAATTGTTTCATTAAAAGCTCCTTCTGCGGATTTTCCGGCTACTCCGCCCGGGAGGCCAAGGCTCCCAGGGCTATGGAAGCCAGCTTCGTCCTGGAATCGTCGGCCCTGGACACCAGGACTATCGGCACCCTGGCACCCACCACGATCCCGGCCGATTTCGCTCCGCCGAAATAACTCATGGCTTTGCCGATGCCGTTTCCCACTTCGTAGGTGGGCACGAGGAGGATATCCGCCTCCCCGCCTCCCTCTTCCTTGAAATTCTTATGCCTGCACGCCTCGGGGCTGATGGCCAGGTCGAGGCCTACGGGCCCCAGGACCCTCATGCCATATGGCTCCCACCTACCCCGCATCTCCCTTAAGGCCGCGGCGTCCACGGTGGCCTGGATCTTCGGATCCACGACTTCCGCCCCGCACACGCATGCGGCGACCATTGATCCATAGCCCAGGGATCTGAGGAGGATCGCTGCGTTTTCCAGGATGTCGGCCTTCTTCGCCAGGTCGGGAAAGGTGTTCATGCCTCCGTCCGTAAGGGCGAGGAGCTTGGGATAGCCGGCATTTTCGTAGAGCATGACATGGCTCAGGAGCCTGCCCGTCCTAAGGCTGGAGTCCTTGTCCAAGACAGCACGGAGGAGGTCGGCGGTGCCCAAAAGGCCTTTCATGAGAAAATCCGCCCTGCCTTCGCGGACCAGGCGCACGGCCGCGGCGGCGCAGGCTTCCGGTCCATCCGCGGGGATTATGGAGAAGGAGGCCGAATCTCTCCCCATCTCCAAGAGGATTTCGCGAATCGCCTCCCCATCCCCTACAAGGACGGGCTCGGCGATGCCTTCCTCAGCCGCCGCGGCCGCGGCCTTGAGGACATCCCCGTCGTGGGCCGCGGCTATCGCCACCCTGCCGGCCTTCCTTCCCTTCGCCGCCTGCAAAAGATCGTCGATCCGGCGGTACCTCATCGGTACTCCTTCGCCCCGCCGTCCCGGAGCGCCCTCAGCGCTCCTTCGGCCAAGGCCTTCATCTCCTCTTCGCCCGGAAGCTCGAGGATGGGAGCCACCTTCCCCACATAGCCCGCGATGTCGTCGCATAGCCTGCGGCTGTTGGCGATTCCTCCGGTGAGCACTATCGCGTCCACCTGGAAGCGCAGCACCGCCGCCATGGCGCCGATGTCCTTGCAATGCTGGTAGACCATCGCCTCGTAGATCCTTTTCGCCAGGGCGTCACCCTGGTCTGCCCGGCGCAAGACTTCCCTGAAATCCCGGGTCCCAAGGTAGGACACAACCCCGCCTTGGGATCCAAGACTCCGCTTCACCTCCGCCTTTGTCTTTCCGGAAAAGCAGAAGTCGATGAGGGCGTTCACCGGCAGGCCGCCGCCCCGGTCCATGGAAAAGCTTCCTTCGTCCTTGACGTTGTATACGTCCACCACCCGGCCCTTCCTGTGGGCCGCCACCGATACCCCTCCCCCCATGTGGACCACCACCAGGTTGAGTTCCTCATAGGGTTTCCCGAGCTTGGCCGCGGCGGACCGGGCTACGCTCTTGTGGTTCAGGGCATGGAAAAAGCTCTGCCTCTCCATGCCTGCGAAGCCGGAGATCCGCGCCACGTCCTCCATCTCATCCACCGATACGGGATCCACGAAAAAGGCGGGGATGCCGGCCTTGTCCGCCAGGGCCTTGGAAATCAAAGGGCCTAAGTTGGAGGCGTGTTCCCCGAACCGGGCGGCCTGAAGGTCCTCGACCGCCAGATCGTTGATCCTATAGGTGCCCGAGGGAATGTGGCGCAGAAGCCCGCCCCGTCCCGCAACGGCATCGAAACGGTCCATGGACCATCCGCCCTGGGCGAGACTCTCTTCGACGGAGGCCATGCGCCAATCCTTCTGGTCCACCACCCGCTGGAAACCGCCAAGGACCGCCTCGTTGTGCTCCAAGACCTTCTTGAAGACCTCAGTCCCGTCCTCAAAGACCGAAACCTTGGTGGACGTGGCTCCCGGATTTATCACCAGTATGGTCATCCTCTCCCCCTTCGCCGCCGCTGCGCGGGTAAAAAACCCTTGCGGAGCCTTTGCAGCTCCCAGCGTGATCCCTTCATTGATATCCAAACTGATATTGTCACTGATATGTTCAGTATATTTTCCAATTTTCCCCTTTGTCAATGAAAAAACGAAGCCGCGGTTGATCGTCGGATGAACTCGGGATATGGTGGGCCAATGGATCGTCGAAGCCAGGATTCAGCGGCAGGAACCGCAACGGGTAAACCGAGCATGAAGGGATATCTTTTCGCCATAATCTCCACGTCCATCTGGTCGGGAAACTTCATCATCGCCCGGGGCTTGAGCCAGGCCATCTCCCCCCTGGGCCTCGCCTTCTGGCGCTGGTCCATCGCCGCCTTGGCCATCCTCCCCTTCGCCCTTCCCGGCCTCAAGAAGAGCATGCCCATCCTCAAGGCCAGGGCCGGATACCTCGCGGCCACCTCCTTCCTGGGGGTGACGCTCTTCAACACGCTTATCTACTACGCCGGCCGATCCACCACCGCCGTAAATTTGTCGCTGATCTCAATAACCTTTCCCATTTTCATAGTTCTCATGTCACGCATCTTCTTCAAGGATCCCCTGACCTTGAGGAAGATCATCGGAATCATGCTTGTCGCCGCGGGCGTGGTCATCCTGATCACCAAGGGCGAGCCTGCCAAACTCCTTCGCATCGACTTCGCGGCCGGGGACCTCCTGATGCTCCTGGCCGCCCTCACCTTCGCGTCCTATTCCATCCAGCTGCGCCGTAAGCCCAAGGGGCTCGACAACACGGCGCTCCAAGCCGCGACCTTCGCCGTGGGCACCCTCTTCCTGCTCCCCTTTTTCCTGGTGGACGCGGCCAGGAGCCCCGCCCCGGCCCTCACCCCCGCCCTCGTCCTCGCCGTGGCCTATGTCAGCCTCCTGGCTTCCCTGCTTGCGTTCTTCCTCTGGGGAAAAGCAGTGGAGGCCATAGGGCCTTCCAAGGCGGGCATGCTGTACTACACAATGCCTCTTTTCTCGGGGCTTTGGTCGTTTTTGTTCCTTGGGGAGCCCGTGGGATTCCTGCATCTCGCCAGCCTGGCCTTCATAGTCCCTGGCATTCTTATAGCCAATTCTGAAAAACGGAATTAGGAAGGCAGGTCCAGGTCTTCCCTCAGGACTTCCTTGGCTTTCTCCGCGTCCCTTTCCAGGAGGGCGTCGATTATCCTTTCGTGGAAATGCCTCTCCTTCAGCTTCGCCAGGGAATAGAACCGGTAACCCGCCCGGGATACCTCGCCAATCAGGTGGTTGAGGGCGTCGTAGAGCCGCTTGTTGCCCGACAGTTTCGCCAATCCAAGATGGAACCGGGTATTTATGGAATGGAGCTGGGCCATCTCCGCCCGGGGATCTTCCGTTTCTTTGTACTCGCCAAGGACTGATCTGAGGCGGGCTATGTCTTCGCCCTCGGCTTTTTTGGCAATGAGGTCCAGGGCGAGGATCTCAAGCACCATCCGCACCTGCTGGACTTCGAAGAAGTCTTCCTCCGTTATGTTGGAAACCACATAGCCGCGCCGGGGATAGGAGATGAGATAGCCCTCCTGGCAGAGCTGGTGGAGCGCCTCCCTGACGGGCATCTTGCTCGCACCGTACTGGTCCGCGAGCTCCTGCTCGCCGAGCATGAACCCGGGTTGCATCCGCCCTTCTATGATTTCCTGCCGCAGGTCGCCGTAGATCTTCCGAGCGATTGTCACAAGCCGCTCCCCTCTGAATATGTTTAGTGTGATATTAGATAGGCGCCGGCTGAACATTGTCAAGCCATTCGGAGGCTCCCGGCCACCGTCCTCCTGCGTCCTCTCCCGTGGATTTACAGCTTCCGGAAGCACCAGTATAGTGATTTCCATATACCGAAGGAGTACGGATGAAGACCCTGGATGGCTTTCAACTCTACGGATTCTTTCGCGCCGGATCCCGCAGGGTCTATGCGGCGCGCCACTACATCGACACCATCAACGTGTTCCCCGTGCCCGACGGAGATACGGGAACCAATCTTTCCTCCACCCTCGCCGGGGCCTTGGCGTCCACGGTTCCTGGTGCCTCGGCCGCCAGGACCATGGCCAATCTCGCCGACGCGGCGATTCTTTCCGCCCGGGGCAACTCGGGGGTTATCTTCGCCCAATTTGTCTCAGGATTGAGCGAAAAAATAGATTCCGCGGAAATCAGGATCCAGGAATTCGCCGAAGCGGTGGGCCATGCCCACAGAAGGGCCAGGGAGTCCGTCTCGGAGCCGAAGGAGGGCACGATCCTTTCCATCATCGAGGCCTGGGCTGCCGCGTTGTCCCAGAGGGCAAGGGAAGCCCAAGGCTTCACCGAGCTGATAGGCTCCTCAAGGGAAATCCTGAAGCGCAGCCTGGCCCAGACCACGGAGCGCCTTCCCGAACTCAAGGAAGCCGGGGTCGTCGATGCAGGGGCCGCGGGTTTCGTGGAATTCGTGGAGGGCGGACACGAGTACCTGGCAAAGGGTACTCCCATCATCGACGAAGAAGAGGACGCCCGCGCTTCGGCCCTCAAGGACAGCATAGAATTCCAAAGCCACGTCGAGGCGGCGCCCTCATCCCCTCCCCGGCTGAGATACTGCGTGGAAGCCGTCGTGGGCGGCGAATCCCTGAGCATTGAGGCGGTCCGTAGCGCCCTTTCGGATTGCGGGGACTGCCTTATCGTCGCAGGAGGCCCTCGAAGGATAAAGATCCATGTCCACGCAGACGATCCGGCGGGGGTGATGGAAAGGCTCTCCCCTTTCGGCGACGTGACGGGGCAGAAGGCGGACGACATGCTTCTCCAATACAGGGACGCCCATGAGAGGCAATCCAAGGTCGCCATCGTTACCGATTCTTCCTGCGACCTATCCTCGGAATTGATCGACCGGTTCGGCATCCATGTGGTTCCGCTCTATATCCTGGCGGAGGGCTCGGAATACCTGGACAAGCTGACCATAGGTCCAGAAATCCTGCGCGGCTTATCCGAAGGCAAGGGCTCCTTCCCCCGGACTTCCCAACCCTCGGGCCCTTCCTTCGCCCGCCTTTTCTCCACCCTCTTAAGCCATTACGAGGAAGTCCTGGCGATCCACCTCTCCTCCGCCATGTCGGGAACTTTGGCGGCAAGCCGCAAGGAAGCCGAGAAAGCGGGATCCCGGGTGCGGGTCGTCGACTCCAGGCATCTTTCCGGCTCCCTGGGCCTCATTGTCCTCAGGGCCGCCGAGGCTGCGCGGCAGGGCATGGACGCCGCCTCGATAGCCGCCAGGCTCGAGGAGTGGTCCGGCAAAGCCCGGATCCTCGTTTCTGTCACGAGCCTCCGCTCCATGGTGAAGGGCGGAAGGGTGAGCCCCTTGAAAGGCATGCTGGCCCAGGCATTGAACCTGAAACCCATCGTTTCGGTGGACAAGAATGGAAAGTCAATCCTCTACGGCAAGACCTTCTCCGAGGCGGCGAATATTAGGAAAATCGTCGCCATGGTCGTGGAGGACCATGGCCAACGCCCGCTCAAGTGGTACGCGGTCGGCCATGCTGGCGCTCCGGAAAAGGCAGGATCGCTGGCCGGGGAACTCAGCTCCCGGCTGGGCTTTCCTCCCCTCTACACGGCCGAAATATCATCCGTGGTTGCCTTGAACTCCGGCCCTGGGGCGGTTTCCGTGTCCACCATGGCCGAATGATCCTTCAGGGCCTTCGTGGCAAGGGAACGAACACCGAGGTCCTGCGCTTATACTCCCTGTAAGCCGGATCCTGGCCGAATTTCCTATCCGCGCTCCTCTCCAACAGCGGGACGCCGCTTACAAAAAGAAGAAGGATGGTGATGAAGACCGGACCCGCGGCGCTTAGAAAGAGAGGACCTCGCAGGATAGGCACGGAATACAGAAAGATCCCCCACCACAGCATGGCTTCGCCGAAGTAGTTGGGATGGCGGGAGTACTTCCATAGGCCAGTGGAGATGAAGCCGGCCTTGCCGGAGTTCTTGAAGGCCGACTTCTGGGCGTCCGCGGCAACTTCGATGGCGAATCCGAGGATCCACAGCGCCGTTCCCGCCGTTTCCCAGATCCCGAATCCCCTGGCTGCGGCCGGCGAGGAGGCTGAAGCGACCACGGGGAGGAGTATGATCGCAACCGCCAGGGCTTGGAGAATCCAAAACTTGGCGAATTTCAGGGGCTTGTCCCTCATGCCATCGAATCTATGGTCCACCTTTGTCTTGATGATCCTCGTGAAAAGGTAGGCTCCGAGGCGCAAGGCCCAAACCAAGGTGAGCCAGGCGGGAACCAATGCCGCGGCGGGCGAGGCGGCGTACCTGGCCAGGAGGGCCGCCGCCACGAGGCCGAAGGACAAGCTGTACGACAAGTCAGTCACAACATCGGTTTTCTTTGCCGCCGCGTAGGCGAAAAACAGGGCGTTGACCCCGACGGCCGTCAGGGCCGCGAAGAGAAATGGATTCATTTGCCTTTCAAGGTACGGCATCCCGCGAAGGAAATCAAACCGGGGAGCCTTCGGAGCACCAAGAGGGAGGACCTTGTATTTCGAAGCCCCGGAAAAAATCGGCCAGGAGGACGGACTCCGCTCCCCCCGAGTAGGAGCCGCCGAGGAAGGGCCTGAAGCCCTCCTCTATGATCCTGCCCCAGGCTTCATCCTCGCGGCCTGGAGGGATGGGATAAAAGCGGCACCCGTTGTCCTTCGCCGCCTCGAAATCGCAGGGCGAATCACCCACGACCAGCGTCTTTCCCCTCCCATAGACGCCCTTGATCGCCTGGGCGATGATCCGCGACTTTGTTCCGTATTCCTGGCCCCGTATCGCCTTGGCCCAATGGCTCAGGCCATGGGCTTCCCATTCGTCGGCGATCATGGCGGTGGGCCCTTGGGTTATTGCTACGATGTCCGCTCTCTCGGCTATAACCGCAAGGGCGGGAAGGACTCCCGGGAAGGGCGGGATGCTCCTTCCCACAAGCCTTCCCACCAGCTCGCTTCCCGCCCTGGACCATTCCAATGCAATACCGAGATCGGGATCCCCGGTCCTCCGGTACTCATCCTCCAGCGAATCATTGGAGAAAACCTCGGCTCGTGCGAGCCATTTGGCGAGGCCTTCGAGCTTGGGCACCTCCACGGAAAGGCGTGCCGCCGCAGGATGGTCCCTAAGCATGTCCAAAGCCCTTAGGAGCGCCTTGAAGCGGTTGCAGCCCCTGGTGGAGGACTCCAGGTTGATATACTCCCATACTTCGCCCGCCAGGTCCGATATGGGGTGGAGGTAGAAAAAATCGACGAACACCCGGGTGAAGCATTGCCTATGCTTCGCCGTCATCGAATCGAAGACGCAGCCGTCGGAATCGACGCAGACGAGAAACTCCTTCCCCATATTCAGCGCACCGCCGCCCCGGCGCGGTGCCGGCTTAGGTTCTTGACGATTTCCGCCGCCGCCTCTTCAGTCTTCTTCAGCATGAATTCAGGAGGATTGGCGGAGAAATGGTCCATTGGCAGCACCACCGCTATCCCCGCCGTCCCGGTTTCCCCCAATCTGGCGCCCCATGCCCGCTGGCCCCGTTCCGGCCTGTCCTCCCAGGCGCTCGCAGGTCCGCCTGGCGAAAGCACGGCTCCGATTATGGACTTCCCCATGGGCAGGTTCTCATGGACACCTACGCTGTGGGACAAATCCTGGCCTACCCGGGCATGGAGGAAATACACCACCGTATCGTGCCACAGGGTCCCCAAGGCCACGATGGCCCCCATCTTGTGGATTGGCTCGAGCACAGGCAGGGCCGCGGTCACCAATCCCGAGGCGTGGAGGCTCAGCGCGGAGAGCACGTGGATTCCCGAGCCCGGATAATACTTGCTGTCCCGGTCCTGGTACAGCATGCCTATGGCCACCAGGGTCTTGAGGAGCCTGTTGATGCGGCTGTGCTCCATGTTGAGCCTTCTCGACACTTCCCGGCTTCCCACGGGCTGGCCCGCGGCAATCACTTCCTGCAGGACTTGGAATCCGTAGATGAGGCTTTGGTTCGCTTGGGCTGGCATCATTTCCGTAGGGTACCTCCGATTTTCGAATCAAACCAGACAAAAAATTAAAACTTGACAAAAATGTGGTGCTATTATAGCATCATTTTAGACGGAATATGTCCGCCAATCCAGCGAACCGGGGGCTCCCATGAAAAAGATCGGAATTGCCGCAGTTCTCTTAGTCTTCTTGGCGTTCAGCGCCTTCGGCCAGGTCAAGAACCTGACCATCGCAAGCCTCGAGCCCGTGGGAGCGCCCACGACACTCGCGGTGGAATACATGGCCAAGCTTGTTGAGGAGAGGAGCGGCGGCCAGCTCAAGATCAACCCTAACCCAGGAGGTTCCCTGGGCACAGGCCTTCAGATCATGGAAAGCCTGAGCATGGGCACCATCGACATGGTGTCCATGGTCCTGGAATGGTACGCTCCCTTCGTAAAGGACATCAACGTCTATGTCATGGGCTTCACCTTCCGCGACGACGCCCACTTCAGGAAATTCCTCGACTCTCCCATCTTCGCGGACATGAAGAAACAGGTCCTGGACAAGATGGGGGTCAGGATGATCGCCTCGAACTGGGTGGGAATGCCCCGGGTGTTGGTGTCGAAGAAGCCGGTGAACTCTCCGGCGGACATCGCCAACATCAAGATGAGGGTTCCGGAGATCGAAACCTACCTCAAGGTGTGGAAGGGTCTGGGAACCAGCCCCACCCGCGTGGCCTGGGCAGAAGTATATCTCGCCCTCAAGACCGGGACCGTGGACGCCGCCGAAGGCCCCCTGGACCAGATGTACGCCACGAAGTTCTACGAAGCGGCTCCGTACATCACCCTGACCAACCATCTCCAGCAGGTGTTCACCATTTCAGTCAACGAAGCCAAGTACAAGAGCCTTCCCAAGGCCACCCAGGACTTGCTGGCCAAGGCCGCCCTGGACGCGGGGGAATACTACCAGAAGCTTCTGCGCGACCAGTTCGAAATCAACAAGGCGAAGATGGTGGCCGGCGGCGCCATCTTCAGGGATATCGACACGACTCCCTTCCAGAAAATGCTCACTCCCGTGATCGCCGATTCTGAAGCCACGGGGTTCTGGTCCAAGGGTCTTTACCAGAAGGTCCAGGATATAAAGTAAAGCCCGAAGGAACTACGGATGAGGAATGTACTCAAGGCGATAGGCATCCTGAGCCGCGGGACGGTAGCTGCGTACCGATGGCTGGCCACCCTTATGTTCGGCGCCCAATGCGCCGTGATGCTCCTGCAGATTTTCATGCGCAGGGTGGCCAACCGCCCCTTCGTCTGGGCCGAGGACCTGGTGGTGTTGCTGTTCGTGTGGATCACCTACTTGGGCGCGGCGGTTTTGTACGATCGAGGAACCTTGATCACCGTCGATCTTTTCGTGATGTGGCTGCCCAAGGGTGTGCGGAATTTCGCCTCCTTGCTCGTTGACATCCTCGTCTTCGCCTTCTCGGTCTATGTTTGCGTGCTTGCCTCCCAATTCCTCGGGAGGCAGGTACGGCTGGGACACAAGCTCGGCGGCGCCCTCGGCCTTCCAAGCTGGTCCATGACCATGGCCTTGGTGGCATCCATCGCGGCGATGAGCCTGAGTTCCTTGCTGCGCATTCTCACGCGGATAGGCAAGAAAGTCCTGCCCGATACATTGGAGTAACCTATATGAAGACCTACAAGGAGAACGAGCGCCAGATCCCCGTGGTGCGGAATGTCGATGTCCTGGTGGCGGGGGGTGGCCCGGCGGGCATCGCGGCGGCTGTGGCCGCGGCCCGCAACGGAGCCAAGACCCTGCTCATAGAAAAAAACGGCTGGGTCGGCGGCATGGCCACCTCAGGCCTGGTCCATCCCTTCATGCCCTCCTACGCCGGCGACAAGCCGATCAACAAGGGTATCTTCTGGGAAATCGTCGAAAGGCTCGTGGCCCAGGGCGCGGCGATCCATCCGGACTTGACGGAAATGCAGACGGGCTATACGGGATTCGTCGTGTGGCCCCACGCCCATGTCACCCCCTTCGACGCGGAAATACTGAAATGGGTTGTCCAGGATCTCATCGAGGAATCGGGCGTCGATACCCTGCTCCACACCATGGTGGTCGGGGCGATCAAGGAAGGCAACGCGGCCAAGGGGCTTATCCTTGAAAACAAATCCGGAAGGATGGCCGTGGAAGGAAAGGTCATCGTCGACGCCACGGGCGACGCAGACGTCTCCCATTTCCTCGGCGCGGAGTATGAGAAAGGAAATCCCCTGGACGGCTCCCTCCAGCCCGCGACCATATTCTTCAGGCTCGCGGGGGTGGACCGCCGGAAGGTGGATGCCTACATAAAGGAGCATCCCGAGGAGCGGCATTTCCAGACCTTCGCGAGGATCGCCAAGGAGAAGGGCGAATTCATACCTTCCAAGCACGACGTGCTCTTCTTCTACACTCCCAGGGAGGACGAGGTGGCTATCAACTCCACCCGGATCCACGGGGTGGACGGAACGAACGCCTTCGACTTGACCAAGGCGGAGTTTGAAACCAGGAGGCAGGTAAGGATTCTGTACAAGTTCTTCAAGAAGTATGTGCCGGGATTCGAAAACTGCTACATCACCACCACCGCCCCCGAGGTAGGCATACGGGAGACCCGCAGGATAGTCGGCGAATACCGCCTCACCAAGGAAGACCTCTTGGAAACGCGGCAGTTCAAGGACAACATCGCCCAATGCTCCTACATGATAGACATCCACGATAGGAAGCAGACCCAGCTCTTTTACACAGCCATACCCGAAGGCCGCTCCTATGGAATCCCCTATCGCTGCCTTGTCCCGGCGAAGGTCGAGAATCTTCTTGTGGCGGGACGGTCTATCTCCTGCACCCAGGAAGCCCAAGGATCCTTGCGGGTCATGCCGCCCTCCTTCTCCTTGGGCCAGGCGGCGGGCACCGCCGCCGCGATATCGGTTAAATCCAACTGCCCGCCCAGGGAGGTGGACACCGGGCTTCTCAGGTCCACGCTCGCATCCCAAGGCCAAGTCATAGATCCCCTGGAAGGCTGAGGTATGGATTCCATCTTTCTCGTCATCATCCTGTCGCTCCTAGGGCTCATGGCGTTGAAGGTTCCGGTGGCCTGGGCCATGATCATCTCCTCCGTCCTGGCGCTCCTTGCGGATGGCAGCCTGCCCATGATCATCGTAGCCCAGAGGCTGTGGGGAGGCTTGGAAAGCTTCCCCCTCCTGGCGATCCCCCTCTTCGTGTTCGCGGGCAACCTCATGAACATAGGAGGGGGGGCTGAGCGTATCTTCGCCTTCTGCATGAGCATCATAGGCCACGTCAAGGGCGGCCTGGCCTATGTCAATGTCCTCTCCAGCATCATCTTCGCGGGAATGTCGGGAGCGGCCACCGCCGACGCGGCAGGCTTGGGGCAGATTGAGATCGAGGCGATGCTCAAGGAAGGCTACGCGCCTGAATATTCGGCTGCTATCACCGCCGCTTCCTCCATAATCGGGCCTATAATCCCTCCCAGCATACCCTTTGTCATCTACGGAGTCATGGCCCAGGTTTCCATCGGCAGCTTGTTCCTTGCCGGTCTAGTCCCCGGGCTACTGATCGGTATTATGCTCCTGCTCATGATCTATTTTCCCATGCGCAGGAGTTCCATGAAGGTCCGTCCCCGCTCCACCTTCAAGCAGATCGCCGCGGCGTTCAAGGATTCCTTCTGGGCCTTGCTGGCTCCCGTCATCATCCTTGGAGGAATTTTCTCCGGCGTCTTCACTCCCACCGAGGCTGGCGCCGCGGCCTCCCTCTACGCCCTCATTCTCGGATTCATCTACAAGCGGATAAAACTAAAGGACCTCCCAAAGCTCTTGGGCGACACGATGCTCGCCACAGCCCAGGTCACCTTCACCGTCGCCGCCGCTGGTCTCTTCGGCTGGATATTGACCCGCTACAACTTCCCCTCCGCGGTCACCGAGCTGCTCCTCAGCGTTACCTCCAACAAGTACGTCGCCCTTCTGCTCATAAACATAGCCCTCCTCATCCTCGGCTGTTTCATCGACGCGACGGCCCTCCTCATCATGATGACGCCGGTGCTCATCCCCATCGCCAACAGCTTCGGGATCAGTCTCATACACATGGGCCTCATCGTCGTCATCTGCTGCATGATCGGCATCAACACTCCTCCCGTGGGAATCTGCCTCTACATCGTCAGCGACATAGCCAAGGCCTCCATGGCGAAGGTGGTGAAACAGATGATGCCCTTCTATATCGCATATCTTGTTTCCCTGTTTTTCATCTCCGCCTTTCCTCAGATTTCGCTATTCCTGCCGAACCTGATCAAATTGTAATAGAAAAGGTCCCGGGGGCATTCCCGGGACCTTTTCTATTAAGCTAGCGTTTTGGCGGCCTCTTCCGCCATGGAAAAGGCCAGACCACAATTCCCAATTCTTAATTCTTCCCGTGGAAATACTTGTCCACGAGATGCTTGAACCGCTCCTCCACGAACTTTCGCTTGACTTTCAAAGTCTGGGTCAGCTCCTTGCCCACTGAAAAGTCGTTGAGGATGGGGAATATCTTCGTGATCCGCTCGAAGGGCTTGAAACCCTGCTCCTTCGTGATCCTGGAATTCACTTCAGCGAGGAGGACGTTGTAGATTTGGTCGTTTTCGATCGAGTTGCTGCCGGAGATTATGATTTCGTTCCTTGAAAGCTTCAGCTCCGCCGCGAGCTTCATGAGCTCCTCTTCGTTGATCGCGACAATGGCGGAAATCTGCTTCTGGTCCTGGCCCAGCACCACCGCGTGGTCGATGTAGGCGCTCTCCTTGAGCTTGTCCTCGATTGGTTCGGGCTCGACGTTCTCGCCCCCCATGAGGACGATGGTATCCTTCGCCCTTCCCACGATGATGAACTCTCCGTTCTCCGACCGCACCGCCAGATCCCCGGTGTTGAGCCATCCGTCGGGTGAAAGGACAGCCTTGGTGGCGTCGGGGTTCTTGTAGTAGCCCGACATCACCTGGGGACCGCGGACGAAGAGGATGCCTTTCTCCCCCGTGGCCGCAACGGTCCCGTCGTCCCTGCGGATCTCAACTTCGGTATTGTCGAAGGGGACGCCCGTGGATCCGAAGGTATTGTAGCCTAGGCGGCGGGAAAGGATTCCGGGGGCGCACTCGGTCATGCCGTAGGCGTTCACCAGGGTGATGCCGATGGCGTTGAAAAGCTCGTCCAGGTATTTGGGAAGCGAGCCCGCACCGCAGGTGGCAAGGCGAAGCCGACCGCCCACCTTCTCCCTGAAAGGCTTGAAAAGAAGCCCCGCCAAAGCATGGCCGGGGAAGAGGACGACGAGCCTAAGCCCGTGCCACAGGTAGGCTAGAGCTTTCTCAAGCGCCTTCCTTTCCCTCAAGGAGATGTAGCATCCCTTGAGGTAATGGTTGGAAGTCATCCAGGCCTGGTTGTTCTTGATGAGGCCCAGGACCAGGGAACGCTTCGCGGCAGGCATCTCGCTTATGGCCTTTATGAGTTTCTGGTACACCGACTCCCAGACCCGGGGGACGGAGATCAAAACCTCTGGCTTTTCAACCGCAAGGTCAGCCCCGAACCTGCCGGCCGAGGAGTACACGAAGGTAAGGCCGGAGGCCAGCCCGCAGTACTCGAAGGCCCGTTCGTAGACATGCCAGGAAGGGAGCATCACCACGGTGGTCTCCGCTTTTTCAAGGTCGATCTGCAGGCGGGGGGTGTTGGCCACCAGGTTCTGGATGAAGTTGGCGTGGGATAGCATGACGCCCTTGGGGTTTCCCGTGGTTCCGGAGGTGTAGACTATGGTCAGAAGGTCGGAATCCCGGATATCCGCGTCAAGCTTTTCGATGAACTCAGGATTCCTGGCGAAATCCGCCTCCCCCTCCTTGCACAACTGGTCGAAAAACTTCGTCTTCTCCGCAAGGATGGCGGGGACAGTCCCTCCTTCCGCCGAATCCACGACGAATATCCCCTGGCAACGCTCCCAGTCGGAGGCATCGAAGCTGCCCTCCAGCTCAGCCAGCTGCCGCGCGTTTTCCACGATGAGGAATTTCGAATCCGAGTGGCGGAAGATGAAGGCCACTTCCTTGGCCGTGGTGTCCGAGCCCCGAGGTATGCTCACCGCTCCAAGAGCCATGAGGGCGAAGTCCGTGCCTATCCACTCGTAGCGGTTGTTCACGAAAAATCCCACGTGGTCGCCGCGCTTGACTCCATTGGCCGCCAAGCCGGCGGCGAGGATCCTTATTGAGCGGGCGAACTGGGCGTAGGTCCGGACCTCTACCTTTTCCTTGACGCGCCACTTGTGGGAAAGCCTCTCGGGGTATCGCTTCGCCGTTTCGAAAGGAACGGCGAGCAATGTGCTCTTCATTTTGACTCCTTGGACTTCGCGAATCTCTGGACTCACATTGCTTGCGGGGCGAAGCGCTCAAGTTAAGAATATACAAAGAAATTGACGAAATTAAAAGAAGTGTCAGCGATATAATTGCATTCCCCGCCTACGTCTTTTCAGCCTTGGCGGCTTGCTATATATGGAAAGCTAGGTATAGTTAGAAAGAGAGGAGGCATCCATGAAAACAGTGAAGGATATTCTAGCGGGAAAAGGCGGATCCGTGGTCGGCGTACATCCCGAGGCGACCGTCATCCAAGCCCTGGAAATCATGGCCGAGAAAAATATCGGCGCCGCCCTCGTCCTGGCTCCGGGGGGAGAGGTGGAGGGAATCTTCTCGGAACGGGATTTCGCGCGCAAGATCATTCTCAAGGGCCATGACTGCGACACCACGCGGGTCAAGGAAATCATGACCAAGGATATCGTGTACGCCGCGCCGGAGACGACGGTGGCGGAGTGCATGGCGATCATGACGGACCACCATTTCCGACACCTGCCAGTCAAGGCCGGCGGAAAGCTGGTAGGCGTCGTCTCCATAGGCGACGTGGTCAAATGGCTCATAGAGGAGCAGAAGAGGACGATCGCCGAACAGGCCTTCGAGATAGGGCAGGCGGAACGAAAATCCCCCAGCGCCGTCTGAAGCCGTCCGACAAATGCCCCAGATCCCCGCCCTCGCCCAGATACTGGTTGTCTTTGCCCTCGTCGTCGCAGCGACATCGAAAAAAGTGCATCTGGGCGTGGCCGCGGGTTTCGGGGGAGTGATCCTCGCGCTCTGGCGCGGCATGCCCATTGGCCAAGTGGTGGAACTGTCCGTGGCGGAGACATTCTCCACGGATACCCTGCTCCTTCTCTTCCTCATGTCCATGATCCTCGTGTTTTCCATAGCCATGAAAAAATCCGGCGCCATGGACGACTTCGCCGCCGCCATCGTCGGAATCTCTCCATCGCAGCGCAGCGCAATGGCCATCGCGCCCATGCTGATCGGAACCTTGCCCGTGCCGGGAGGCGCCATACTCTCCGCCCCCTTGGTTGAATCCATGGATTCGGGGAAGGAACGGAGCGCGGGAACATTGTCGGCGGCCAACTACTGGTTCAGGCATTGCCTGGAACTGGTATGGCCCCTCTATCCGGCCTTCATCCTCAGCGCCTCCCTTTCGGGCATACCCATCCCCCGGCTCATACTCCTCAACCTATACGCACCGCCCAGCCTTTTCATCCTGGGCCTGATATTCATCCTTCCGTCGAAAAGCCTGGGCGCCCAAAAAACCCAAGGAACCGCCGCGAGTCGAACGTCCTCCTCGAACGCAAGGGCCTCCCTCGCCGGGTTGGCGCCTCTGGGGATAGTGATCTGCAGTTACGTGCTTCTCCTGCCGGTGTGGAAAATCCTTGCCCCAGCATTGGGTTTCGAGCCGGTAGCCCAGGCACTCCTCGGACGATATATTCCCGTCCTGGCGGGCCTGTTCCTGGGATGCTTCTATCTTGCGAAGACCAGAGGGGGCTTCGGCGTATTCAAAGGCATAATCAAGCCTTCCACCTTCGCACTCTTGGGGGTCATCATAGGCATCCGGATCTTTTCCTCCTTGCTGGGCGCTGCCCAACTGCCCTTGGCGGCTGCGAAGGATCTCCAGAGCCTGGGCATTTCCCCCCTCCTGGCATCGGCCCTCATCCCCTTCATCGCGGGAATCGTGACGGGAGTCGGCTTCGGGTACGTGGGGCTGACCTTCCCCATAGTCATAGGCATGATCTCCGGGAACCCAACCATCCCCTTCGAGGCAGGCATCGTAATGGCCGGCGCCTTCGGCTACGCGGGAATGATGCTGTCTCCCCTCCATGTCTGCATGGTGGTGACGGCCGAGCATTTCCACACCGGGCTCGCGGGAACCATACGTAAATTCGCCATCCCCCTCTTCCTTTTCCTTGGCATAGGAGCGGCCTACACGGCCTTTCTGTTCATCGCGTTGAAATAAATCATCCCACGCCCTCCCCAGCCTTTTTCGTTAAATAACAAGGATTTATTGATATATTTCTCAATGGCATATGATATTAAATAGAATTATTTAGGAATTATTTATTGACGGATGAATATTTCCATGCAATAGATAGAGATAGACATTACCGATACCAGCCTAGGCTGTATCAACCCCATCAAAAGGAGCGCTGAATTGAGAAAAAACCTGCTACTGTTGGTAATGGTTGCCTTTATCACGGCATCTCCAGGAATCTGGGCCCAGAACTGGGTCTATGTAACTATTGTGGCCAGCGAAGGCCCTGCGGAAGTCCTGATCAATGACGTCCTAGTGGGCTTTGCCGTCCCCCGGCTGGCTGTGATGGCATTTCCAGGTGAATATGAGCTTACAGTGCGAAAATCGGGAACAGGAGAGCACAAGCAAAGAATCACGATACACAACTCAGACATGACGGTTTTCGCCCCTCTGTCCATTGCGCAGGTCAAGCCTCCTCTTCCCCCTCCTCCCTTGACTCCCCCGGCGCCGCTTCCACCTCCCCCTGCCCCTGAGCCTCATTTCCCCCGCTTGGTATCCGTTCCCGCAGGTCGGACAGCGCAAAACAACGGCAACATTGAGGTTCGCCATTCCTTCGAAGTGG
Source organism: Spirochaetota bacterium (assembly GCA_040757435.1). Lineage (GTDB taxonomy): Bacteria > Spirochaetota > Spirochaetia > Treponematales > Rectinemataceae > VKGY01. The sequence continues at coordinate 19,149 of JBFLXC010000038.1, forward strand.
GTCAATATGAAATTACGAACGTCGAGTTCCTCGCATTTTTAAACGATCCGTCCTCGGGCGTGGGTAGAGATGGAAAACTTGGAGCATATAGGATGTTTAATATAGAACATAAGGATGCGCAGATCAAACACGACGGCGCGAAGTTCTATATTGTTCCAGGCACGGACTCCAAGGGTGCCTCTATCGATCTGTCGAACTACCCTGTCGTCTTCGTGACCTGGTACGGCGCGGCGGCGTATTGCAATTGGCTGAGCCGAAAAGCAGGACTCCAACCTGTCTATACGAAGGACCTCAACTCCTACCATATGGACTTTTTCCTGGACGAACGAGTCGGCAGCATAGAAGGATATAGGCTGGGATTGGCCGTGGAGTGGCGGTACGCCGCTCGGGGCGGTGCGCAAGGACGTCCAACACGGTTCGCGGGCAGCGACAACGGCTTGGAGATTGGCTGGTTCTCGGAGAATACCAGAAATACATCCGGCACATCCCGCCTCTACAACCCCTCCCGTGATGACTGGTCGGGAACGATGCCGGTGGGGAAGAAGCTCCCCAATGAATTGGGGATCTATGACATGCAGGGAAACGTGGCGGAATATCTCCACGACCGATCCTTCCGCGGCGACAGCTATTCATCCGGCGTATCCATGATATCCCTGGATTACTTCAGCAACGCCCATCCAAACAATGACAACAACATCACCGGCTTCAGGATATTCCGCACAGCCATCGGCACCCCCACGTTGCCAAGTAGCCAATTGTCACCCTCTGGAGTGAAACCAAACGATCTCTCCACCTCAACAAGCAGCTTCAAGGCGTCTCCCAACTATCGCTTCGTTCCTCTTACAGGCCTGGTTAATCTACGGGCGATAGTACGGTCCCCGGATAAATTCATCATCGCGGGGAATGGAGCGATACCCTACACCTCCAAGGACGGGCTCACATGGAGCGTGGGCCCCAAGGTTCCCGTGCTGCATGTCACCGACCTCGCATGGGGTAATGGCATCTATGTCGCCACAGGCGACGGGGGAGGATTGGCGGTTTCGAGGGACGGAATCACGTGGATTGCTCAAAACAGCGGATCAAGGAACCACCTTGCCTCCGCCTTGTGGACCGGTTCTCAATTCATAGTCACAGGCCAGAATGGAACGATACTGGCAAGCCAAAACGGAACGAACTGGATAACGATTCCCAGTGGGGTTTCAAGCCATGTGATGGATATCGCGCAAACCAAGGAAGGAGGAACTCTCGTCGCAGTCACGTATGATGGCTCGGCGTTGGTGAGTCAAAGCGGTGCTTCTTGGCGCAGAATATCCATAGGCATCGGATCGGGCACC
>JBFLXC010000039.1:0-19149 GCA_040757435.1 Spirochaetota bacterium
TTCCTGCGCTTTCTCATAGGGGGCGCGGCGATGCTTGGGCTCATGAGGCTCAAGGGTCTCAAGTTTCCCGGAAAGAAAACCATGCTGCTGTACGCGGCCATGGGAGCCCTGGGGTACGCGGGCCAAACCTTCAGCTATTTCACCGCCTTGAACTACGCCTCCGCGAGCCTGGTTTCCTTGATCCTATACGTCTACCCCGCCCTTGTGACTTTGATTTCGGTCTTGTCCCTGAAGGAAACGTTGCGCCTGAGGAAGATCCTCGCCTTGGCCCTGGCCTTGGGGGGTTGCGCGATGATCCTGGGGCTGGACGGTTCCGGGGACCCCCGGGGCATGTTCCTTGCCCTTCTGGCAGCGGGAATCTACTCGGTCTACATCGTGGGCGGTTCCAGGATCATCAAGGAGGGGATGGCGATCCAGTCATCGGCGGTGATCATGCTCTCCGCGGCCTTCGTATTCGGGGTTTCTGTCTTGGCCGGGGGCTTCGAGCCGCCCAGGAGCCCGGGGGGCGTCGCGGCTGTCCTGGCCATATCCCTGGTCTCCACTGTCGCGGCGATCTGGTCTTTCTTTTCGGGCTTGGAACGCATAGGCCCTACGAACACTTCCTTGGTTTCGACCTTGGAGCCGGTGGTGACGGTATCCGGATCCTTCCTGTTTCTCGGCGAGCGCCTCTCGCTAGCCAACGCCTTGGGCGGCCTTCTTATCCTCGCCGCCCTGGTGATCACCGCATTGCCCGGCAGGAGGAGGAATTCGACAAATCGGACAGGATCGACAAGATAGATCGACTGGATCAACGGGATTTGGTACAGATCTTGATTATATATAATTATTCTAATATATAATTCACTCCATGGAGCGCAGCACTAAAAAACGATTCCTCGACATCCTCGCGACGATCTTCGTCCTCGCCGTAGCGGTAGGCGGCTACTTTTATCCCATCATCGGCTTGGCTCTTGCGGTACTGATGGCCTTGGCGGTGGGGCTGTCCATATTCGGAGCCAGGAGCCGGATCTTCTGTTCCTCGGTCTGTCCCCGGGGCAGGGCGTTGGGATTCGCGCTGAAACCCCTCGCCCGGGGCAGGACGCTGCCGGCGTGGATGCTAAAACTCCAAACCCGCCGGGGACTCTGCGGCTTCATGATGCTCTGCGTGATTGGAAATCTTGTCCGGAACGCGAACGGCTTCGAAGGCGCGGGCCGTGTGTTCTGGTTCCTATGCATAGCGTCCTTGGGGGCGGGGGTCCTGCTCGGCCTGCTCTACAAGCCCAGGGCATGGTGCGCGGTCTGTCCCATGGGGACCCTCCAGGATACGCTGCGCCTAGGTAAAAAAGGTCAAGCCAAGGGGTCTGACCCCAAACATTGACATCCGTGGTAGACTGGACGGGTGAGAACCCCTCCTTCCGCCTGGGCCGTCCTCCTTCCCATGCTTCTCGCGGCAACGGCCTTCTCAGGCTGCGCCCTCCCCTCCCCCAGGCTCGACACCGAGCATGAGTTCTATGACGAAGCCTATGGGACCGAAGCCAGGCAAGTCCTGGACATCTTCCTTCCAGAGGATCGCGAGGGGAAGGTTCCCTTCGTCCTCATGATCCACGGAGGAGGATGGCAGGCGGGAGACAAGGACAACTACTATTCCCTCTGCGAGACCATGCGGAGCTGGGGATACGGGGCTGTCACCATGAACTACCGCTTCGCGCCGGAGGCAAGGATCCCGGATATGATCGAGGATCTGCGCCAAGCCTTGGCCTTCCTCAAGGAGAACGCCGACCTTTACGGCTTGGAGGCTGGGAGGACAGGGCTCGTAGGGGGAAGCGCCGGCGCCCATCTGGCCCTCCTCTACGGCTATTCGGTGGAGGACAGCCCCGTGGACATAGCCTTCGTGGTAAGCCAGTCGGGCCCTTCGGACTTCACGAATCCCGAGTATCCCGAAATGGAAGTCCCGATCGTATGGATGATCGAGGACGCCACGGGAGATCCCTACGATTATTCCGGCCAGGCGCCTCCGTCCTGGACGGCGGCCTCGCCGGCGACCCACGTTTCGGCGGGCGACCCCTACACCCTCATCTGCCACGGCACCCTGGACACCTTGGTGCCCTACAGCGAGGCCACGAACCTCGCCGCGGCCTTGCAGGCCGCGGGGGTTCCCCACGATCTGGTGCCTTTCGTGGGTGGAGGCCACGGCCTGGACGTGGACAAAAAAGCCGCGGCGCTCATGTACGGCCTCATGGCTTCGGCGATGGATCTGCTGGATCAAGAGGATTAGCGACCGGCCCCTTCCTGTAGATCCCGTCCCTCCTGTCTATCCTGTCGGATTCCCGATCCCCGCTCTCCAGTAAATCCAGTCCTTCATGCAAATCCTGTCGGATTCCCGAGGCTTGCCGCGGCTACTTCAGGTTTTCGAATCCCTCAGCGACCCGGTTGGGGGCGAATTCGATGATTTCGTAGGCGGAGATTGCTTCCCTGGAGAAGGGATCGGCCTTCAGTATCTCGGCGATCTCTTCCCTTGTGCCGCCCTTTGCGAAGATGACGCCCCCGTCTCCCGAGGCCTTGCGGCCCGAGGCGACGAAAAGGCCCCTTTTGTACCAGCCGTCCAGGAATTCCCTGTGCTCCTTGAGGAATTTGTCCACCACATCCATGGGCTTCAAGTATTTCGAGACGATTACAAACACGCTTTCCTCCTTGCGTTGAGAACCTATTTGTCGTGCTCAACCCAGATGAGCCGGGAAGTGTCGTAGCCCAATGACTCAGCGACCGCCAGATAGTTTCGCCTAACCTCTTCGGGAATCGATTTCTCCCGGGACAGGATCCACAGGTAATCAAGACTCCCGCCCGCCACCAAAGCGTAGCGGTACTCCTTGTCCAGGGCGACCACGTTGTACGCCGCATAGAATGGTCCGAAGAAGGAAACCTCCAGGGCCGCCCTGGTCTCCGGACCCCTGAAGCGGGCCTTGCCCCTCGCCACCTGCCGCTTGCCCGTCACGTAATTGTAGCCTCGGTTCACCACGGCGATCCTACCGTCGTCGCGCAACGCGTACTCGGCCGTAGTGTTGTTCAAGTTCCTCTCGAAGGCGAAGTCGAATCGGGCGATCTCATACCACGTGCCCAGATAGCGGGCCTTGTCGAAGCCCTCGACGATCGGCGCCGCGGCGGGGATAGGCGCGGTGGCGCAGGAAAGCAAAGCCGCGGAAAGGCTTATGAAAACCAAGGATCCCAAGGCCAGCTTCCTTCCGGCCCAGGCACTTTTCCTGTCGATCCTGATCATCCTGTTCCTCCTGTCTTTTCTCTTCTCATCTATAGAAGTCAAGCTGGGAAAACACCTTCCTGAAGGCCTCGGCGTAAAGCTCGATGGCGGGCTTGTCGAAATGCTTGAACCAAGGGACGGCGAAGGAATATTCCGCCACGGATTCCGCGCAGGGCAAGGAACCCCGGCCCTGGCGCACATCCCGGTCCGCGAATGCGACGGTGGTCGGCTTGCCGAGCCGGAAAAGGTCAAGGTCGTTGAATACCGGATGGAGGTGCAAGGGACCGTTCTTGATGGTGGAGCAAACCGAAACGCCCTCGGCGCGGAGGGCGGCGCAGACCTTGGGCAGGGTTCCCGCGGGGAAGGCCCTGTGGTCGAACCTCCCCTGGGCGTAGTACCAGCCGCCCATGGAGGAACTCTTGCCCTCGGAGTCCGGCTCGTAGGAGCACATGTGGGGGGCAAGATGGGGGACATCGGCCAGGCAATCCCAGAAATGCCGCATCGCCGCATCGATCTCCGCGATGCGCTGGTCGTAGTACTTCAGCTGGACCCGGCCCACGGCTGAGCTCATCTGGTGCATCCGATGCTTATACCCCCCGACGGGAACGCCCGCGAATTTCATGAGCTGGGGATCGGTGAGCTGGTTGTCCTTGGAGAAGAATTCCGACGCCGAGCCTGTGCGCTCGTAGAATCCGAAGGAGATCGCCCGCTCGAACATCCTCCGGTCGTTGGTGAACAGCATGCCCCCCTCGCCGGTGGCGAAGGCCTTGGCCGTCATGAGGCTCATCACGGAGATGTCTCCCAGTGTGCCGCAGGGCCTTCCCTTGTATGTGGAGCCCTGGGCGTGGGAAGCGTCCTCGATCACCACAAGCCCGTGCCTGCGCGCGATGGGAAGGATGCGGTCCATATCGCAAGGGTGGGCGGCGTAGTGCACCACCATGATCGCCTTGGTGCGCGGCCCTATCCTGTGCTCGATGTCCCCCGGATCGATGCAGAGGCTTTTTTCGTCTATCTCAGCGAAATTCACCGCCGCGCCGAGGCTCAAGGCGGGGGCGGCGCTGGCCCAGTAGGTCATGGAGGGGCAGATGATCTCGTCCCCAGCCCCGATGCCCGCGGCGTACATGGCCCCCAAAATGGCCGCGGTGCCGTTGCAGTAGCCAAGGGCGTATTCCACCCCCAGCCATGCGGCCATCTCCTTCTCGAACTTCTTGGTGATCTCCGTCCCGCTCATGCTGCGTTCATGCAGCACCGCAAGGACTGCCTTCTCGTCCTCCTCCGTGACGATGGGCCAGAGGAAAAGCTCCTTGGGCTCGGTTTCGATGGTCGGCGTTCCGCCGCGGATGGCGAGGGTCTTCATGGCGAATTCTCCTTTTCCAAGGTTGATTTCATTTCGTCGAAAACAGAATGCAGCAGGGCTTCGGTGCCCGGGGACAGGGCGGCGGGGTAGCCGTAGAAACGGTAGGCGGACTCAACCTCGTAGCCTCCCTGGGAAAAGGCTTCCTCCGTGGGCATGTAGCCCAGGGTGCCGCCGCAATACCCTCCGATGAGAAGCCTGTCCGGCGACGCCCTTTCCTTGAGTCCGAGGCCGATGGCGGAGAAGACTTCCCCGGGGATGCAGAAGAGGTAGATGCCCTGCGCAAGGCGCGCAAGGCTCACCCGGGCCTCCGCCGCCCCAGGCCCTATGTAGAGCCCCTGGGAGTCGTAGTTTTCCCCCAGGGACTTTTCCGCCCAGGCGGCGGAGGCCTTCGCCAGGATGCCGGGATTCTCGTGAACTGCGGCAAAGCCTGCGTCCTTATCCGCGGGACCGGCCCGACCGTCCGGAGAGGCGCCCTTTCCCGGATCCAGCAAGGCCGAAAGCTCCCGGGCCTCGGGGGCGGGGGCGAAGGGGAAGCGTATCCGGCGGGTCGCATAGGCCAGCCGATCGCCGGGTCTTGCCTCAGCGATCGCCTCAGCGATCGCCTCGGCCCTGCCCACCTCCCGGGACGCGAGGATGCTGCGGGCCAAGGCCTGACCTATCCGGTCTATGTCGGCCTCCGAACCCTCGGCGAACTCCTTACCCGATCCGTCCAGTACGGCAGGGCGCACGTCGCCGCAGGCTCCCTGGATAGGGATGACCACGATCCCGGACTCCTCCGCCGAAGATCCCTGCCCAACGCCCCCCAATGCCCCGCGCAAAGCCTGGGAAAGCCTGCCGGGATAGTCGGCGGAAATCATGCTGATGGAGACTCCCAGGGTGGTGGGATGGATGGCCGGATTGGCCAGGACGCAGCGGACCCGGCCCTCGGCATCCTCGAGCCAAAGGACGGGAACTTCGGAATCCGCCGGTCCGGAGAAATTCGGCGCCATGCGCACCTTCCCGGTGAGGGGATCCTTGGAGCGCCGGTTCACGCCCAGGCCATCGCTCCGGGCCGAGGAATAGCGGACGAATCCGGGGGCGAGCCCGCCTAAGGCTTTCCGCGCCGCCTCGAGCACGCTTGATTCCAGGGACCGGAGGAAGGCTGGATCGGCATCCACAAGGCCCAAGGCCAGGGATGGAGGAGCCGTGTGGGTATGGGTGGCGAAAAGAAGGACCGCATCCTCGGCGACGCCGAAGCTTGCTTCCAAGGCCCGGCAAACGGATTCAGACCAGGCGTGGGAGAACTCAAGGACATCGGCGGAAATGAGGGCGAGCTGGGTCGCGGGGGACTGGAGGACCAGGCATCGGGCCTTCAGCCTGTCCAACTCCCCCTCCGCCGGCCTGGTCCTCGCCGCATGTCCCTGGAGGCGCGCGCCTATCCTCGGGGCTATGTCCGCCTCCGCCGCGCCGAAAAGGAGGTTCCCGGAACTGGAGGCGCCGTGGCGGGCGAAGATCCCGTAGGCTTCCAGGAGGGGCATGCCCGTATGGTAGCCTGCGTCGATGTCCGGCGTGGCGGGGATGATGGGCAGGACCCCGCCGTCGTACCCGATGGTCTGAACGGGAACGCCGACGGCCGAAGGGCCCAGGTAGGCGCCCTCGATGGCTGAGAGATAGGATTCGGCCGCCGCAAGGCAGTATTCCCTCCGGAAGTCCGTGTCCGCCACGGCGTACATCTCCGCGAAGGTCCTGGCTGCCTCGAAGCTCGACCACCAGGGACAGAAATCCTGGATCGGCTGGCCGGTCGCCGCATCCATGGACCGGACAACCCCTCCGTGGGGCGCCCTGCACATGCCGTGGTAGCGCACGACGAGCCGTGAGAAGGATTCGATCGTATCGGTCCACTCCCTGGGATACTCCGGCGATCCAGCCTTCGCGGCGGCGCGGCGGAAGAATCCCAGGACAAGGCCTGCGAACTCGATGGCGTGGCCGGGGTTCGTTCCAAGCCTCCCTTCCTCCAGCAGCGGCTCGCCGCCAGGTCCGAAGGCGTCGACCATGGCGGCTCCCGCCCTGGGAAGGAGGACAAGGTGCTCGTCCCTCACATAGGATATGGCCTTGAGGCCCCGGTCCAGGTCCTCCTGGGCGCCAGAGGCCTCGTAGAGGATTCCGCATGCCCCCAGGGCTATCATCTGCCCTTCGTAGCCACGACGCTCCAGGGTATAGGATTCCCCTCCCCTATCCCCGAACCTGACCTGGTCGTCGATGCATTCGCCTGCGACCGCGGCGTCCACCGCCCTGCGCAAGGCCGCCAGGATAGCCTCCGACTCTTCTTCCCCGAGCCCTGCCTGGAAAGCGTAGGCAGCCATGCCGCGGAGGCAGAAGAGGTGGGAGAGGGTGACCGAGCCCGCGGGGTAGGAGGGGCCCAGGGAATTGCCTTGGGGATCCATGACGAATGCCGCGGTGATTTCTCCATCCTTGAAGCAGCGGGACCGGAGGGTCCTGTACAGATCGGAGGCGGCCTTCGCGACCCGTTCCGATTCGGAACGATAGGCCTGTCCGGAGCCGTCCCGGCGCCCAAGGAGCCTGTAGCCCCGCAATCCTGAGAGCCACCTGCCATGGGCGGCGAGGGATTCCAAGGCCCTTCCCTGGATCCAGCCGTAGACCCGGTCCCGTCGATAAAACTCCCCGGTTTCCCCGCCCTGCGCTTTTCCCCCCTCCGCATCGCCTCCGCGCTCCTTTCCCGTAGCGGGGTCGAACTTCATGTCCACCCAGCCCAAGTCCTCGTAAAGGCGCTCAAAACGATCCAAGGCGAGGCTCAAGGTCGGGGCTGTGATGCTCCGGATCCGCGGGAAGATGGAGGAAAGCGACATGGATCCATCCTACCAGCCACGGGGGCCCAGGTCCATTGACCCGAAGGGAAAAACATAGGAGTCTGGGGCATGGAGATTGGCAGGGAGGAAGGCATGGAATACAAAGGCTTGGATCCTCTTTCAGGAAACATCCTCGCCGTGCGGGTGCGCGAGGGGAGGATAGACAGCGTCGAGGCCATGGACGCGCCGGCATCGACGCGGATGGGAGAATCGAGCCTGCCGTACCTTTGCAGAGGTTTCCTGGACATGCAGGTGAACGGCTACATGGGCAGCGACTACAGCCTGGAAGACTTCAGCCGAGACCATCTGGAAAAGATCGTGGCGCATATGGCTCGATCGGGAACAAGCTGCCACATCCCCACCATCGTGACAAGGCCCAGGGATCTTCTCTTGAGGAACTTGGAGATAATCCGCGAAGCCAGGAAAAGCTCCCCCGTCCTCGCCGCCGCCATTCCCGGAGTACACATAGAGGGTCCCTATATTTCCTCCGAGGATGGTCCCCGGGGAGCCCACGACCCCGCCTTCGTGAGGGATCCCCGCTTCGAGGAATTCCTGGAATGGCAGGAAGCGTCGGGAGGCTTGGTCCACATGGTGACCATCGCTCCGGAACGGGAAGGCGCCCTGGAGTTCACCCGCAAGCTCACGGCCCTGGGTGTCGTGGTAGCCTTGGGCCACACCGCCGCCACGCCCGAACAAATCCGCCAAGCCGTGGCCGCGGGGGCGAAGGTATCGACCCACCTGGGAAACGGAAGCCACGCCTCCATCCCCCGGCTCCGCAACTACATCTGGGAACAGCTGGCGACTGACGAACTCGCCGCGAGCCTTATAGCCGACGGCTTCCACCTCCCCGAGACAGTCATGAAGGTCTTCACGCGGGCCAAGGGCTTGGATCGCCTGGTCTTGGTGAGCGACGCAGCCCTTCTGGGAGGATATTCCCCGGGCATCTACTCCTGGGGAAACTTGAAGGTGGAAGTCTTCCCCGACGGCCACATCGGCCTACCCGGCACCACCTTCCTCGCCGGCGCAGCCCACCTCCTGGACTGGGATATTCCGGTGTTCATGCGCGCCACAGGCGCTACCCTAGGTGAAACCATCCGTCTTTGCACCGAAAATCCCGCCCGCCTCCTTGGCCTGGATTCCGAGGCTTCGGGCTTCCAAAAACCCGGCGCTCCCAAGAGCCCAGGCTTGGGCCTCGCTCCGGGTTCGGCGGCGAACCTTGTCTTTTTCCGCCACAGCCCCGGCATGCAAAGGCTGGAAATCGGGACATGCGTAGTGGGAGGGCAAGCTATGGGGCGGAGCCTTTCCCGAAGCCCTTGAACTGGCCTGGGGGAAGCCTGTCCAGAAGATTCTGGTCGCCCACGGCCACCCAGGTGAAGTTGCCCTTGAGCACATAGTCGTCGAAGGCCTTGGCCACCTGGGCCGGGGTCAGGGACCTGATGCGCGGGACGTCGTAGAGCCAGTCAGAGGGATCCCCCGTCCGCAGCACCGAGGATATCATTAGGCGGCCGACGGCGGCGTTGGTCCGGACCGCGGCGAAATACTCGTTGGCGTACATTCTCTTGTAGCTCTCCAAAGCCTCCTCCAGGCGCATGAACCTGGACTCTTCGCCTGGCCGGCCCGGGTCCACGGAGACGCACCTGCCCCCCGCCAGGATTCCCGCCGCCTCGTCGATGTAGGATTTTATCTTTTCCGGAGCCTGGGTCTTGTAGATGGAGATCGATCCGTAGTTCGCCCCGAAGCCCCGGATCAGGGCGCCGGGGGTGTAGACAGCCCCGTATCCGTCCCTCACCACCGTGAAGAGAAGGTCGGAAAAAAGCTTCATGGCCAGGCTCGCGGCCATATAGTCCGGTTCTGAGGGCGAAGGGGCGGGGAAGTCTCCCCGGAGGTAGATGGTGCCCTTGGATTGGTCGTGGGCTTCCGCCGCAAGCCCGCGCGCGGGACTGGCCGAGAAATCCGGGGCCTTGGCCGCGGGCTTGAGGTTTCTCCTGGGTATCGAGCCGATGGTGGGCTCAAGGAGGGATTTCAGGACCTCGGGATCGAAGGAACCCACAGCCGTCACGAAGAGACGCTCCGCCCCGAAGGCCTCTCCATGCCAGGCCTTCATGTCCTCCAGCCGGGCCGCCCCAAGGCTCGCCTCCGTTCCATCGGGGTTGGTGGCGTAGGGGTGCCCTTGGAAGAAAAGGGCGTTCATCGTCTTTCCGGCGAAACTCCATGGGTCCTGGTCCTTGGATTGGACGGCGAGCTCAAGTTCGTTCTTGGCTTGGCTGAAATCCTCGGGCCTGAACCCCGGATTCACCGCCATGTCGGCCCAGACCGGAAAGAGCCTTTCGAAATATTTGTCCAAGACATTGAGGCTCAAGGCCCCGTACTCGAAGGTGGAGGAAATGCCTATGGAGCTGGAGGTGGAATCCAGAAGCTCCACCACCTCGTCGTAGGCGTAGGAGGCCGAAGCCCTGGCCATGGTCGCCAAGGCAAGTTTCGTCCAGCCCGCCCTCTCCGGCCCGGCCTCCCCCCCCTCGCGGAGCACAAGGCTTACGTTCAGCACCCGGTTCGCGTCGCTTCGCTTTACGAATACGGGAATGCCGTTGGAAAGGGTGAAGCTCGAAAAGCTTGGGGCGTTTTCCCTGACGAAGGGAATTCCCGCCCCACCGTCCCCGCCCCGGCTTTGGGCGGCGGCCAGGGAAAGTGAAAGGACAAGGAAGGCCGCGGCGGCGATCCAGCGGGAAATCCTGAAGTACCTTCGATTCGACGCATCGATCATAGACCGCCCTCCCTGCGCTGCCACCAGAACGCGTTGTCCGCCCCGGCCTTTTCATAGCCCAGCTCTTCGATCTTGGCGGCCATCCTGAAATCCGTCCCCGCCGTGCTGGTCCGTATCCTCACCAGGGCGGCCGACTCCTGGCCTAGGATGTAGCGGCGCAGGAGGGAGGAGATGTCCGCCCACTCCACCTTCCCGCAGTTTTCCTCGTAGCCGAAGAAATAATCAGCCGTGGCCGTGGACCACCAGAAGGTGAGGGTGTCGGTGACGAAGCTCTCCGCGGACTCCAAGGCATAGATGTTCTGGTCGATGAGCTTTGTCTTGGCCTTGGCCAGCTCCTGGGACCCGAAATAGGCCTGGGGATTTTCCGCCATGGCCTCGAACTCCTTGAGCGCGGCCTCGCGCAGTCCTTCCACCCTGTCCAGAACGGCTCCTTCGCTCTGGGGCTTCTGGACCGTAAGGTAGGTGTTGAAGATGAAATTGCCTCCATCCCTGGCGGTGGGATAGGAAAAATCTATGTACTCAGGGTCGAACAAGCCCGGCGCCGCGGCCATGAGGGCCTTCTTGAACCGGCCCGCCGGCGAGGACATGAGGAAGAGGAGGACATCGGCGGCGTAGGTGTCTTCCGCCCTGTCCAGCACGTCTGGGCCGCGCCACCGGAACTGGGCCTGGGCGAGGCCGCGGTAGAAGGCATCCTCGATGGAAACGATCCGGATCCCTTTGGGAACAGGCCCCTGGGGGGGAGAGCCGACTAAAGGAGGCGGGCCTCCCTTCCAATCGCCGAAGTATTTTTCCGCCAAGGCGAAGACTTCGTCGGGTTCGCAATCCCCGCCCACGAGCAAGGCCATGTTCGAGGGTGTGTAGTACCGGCTTTGAATGTCGCGCAACGTATCAACGTTGGCTGATTCAATGTTCGAAGGGGGGCCGTCGATATTCTTCCGCCACGGGTATTTTGGGAACATCCGGGAGGAAAGCGCGTTGGCCGCTATTTGCGAGGGATCCGAATGATAGCCCCTGATTTCATTGAGCACGACGGATTTCTCGTTCTCGAGCTCCCGTGGATCGAAAAGGGGCTCCCGGACCGCGGCGGCCCAGAACTCCACGCCGCTCTCCAAGGCTTCGGAGGGTATGGTTATATGGTAGTTGATGTACTCCGTGCCCGTGGCGCCGTTCCAGGTGGTGGTTCCCATGGCGTTCAAGGCTGCGTTGAAGGCCTGCTTGGTGGGGAATTTCGCGTTGCCCGCGAAGAGCATGTGCTCATAGAGATGGAATAGCCCGGCGTTCCGGGGGCTGTGGGCTATGGCTCCTCCCCGGAAGGCCACGCAGATGGTGGCCAGGGGAACGGAGGAGTTCCGCAGGACGAAGACCTCCATGCCGTTGGCCAAGATGCGGTGGGCCACATTGGTTCCAAGGCTTTGGACCGGAGCAGGCTGGGCCTGCGCCATGCCCAAGGCGAGGAAGAGCATCGCCGCGGCGATGCTGCCTCGAATGGTTCTGCGCATCATAGTTTTCTCCCTCATATGACAAGGCCCGCGTGGGCGTAGAAGGCCTTATCCCCGAAAGCCGCGCGGACCAGGGGATATTTTTCCACTCCCGTGCAGTGGCAGGCTCCGAGCCTCTCGACCCCATGGCCAGCGAGAGCCGCGAGGATGGCCGCCGCCGCGGCGTCGTCCGAGTCCTTGAGGTGGAATCCGCCCAGCAGCAGGCGGATGGGAAGGCCGAAGCGGGCCTTCGCCGCGGCGGCGGCGTTGGTGACGCCCCTGTGGTTGCAGCCGCTCACCACAGCCAGGGAACCTTGCTCCACCTTGCACAGGAACTGCTCCTCCTCCATCCGGTCCTCGACGAAGCGCCCGTCCCTCTCCACATACAAACCGGAGAAATGGGTGTCCGCCTCGTCCAGGACAGGAATGCCTCCCACCACGAAGAGCCCCGAGCCTATTTCCTTCTGGCCGCGGACTTCGACAAACCGGGATTCCTGACCGGCGGGCAGGACGGCTCCGATGTCCCTATCTCCCTTCCCCTTCTTCGGGGTGAAGAATCCCGGCCCCACATAGATGGGCGCCCGGGCGTTGGCGGCGCAAAAGGCCCCAAGGCCTCCGGAATGGTCGTAGTGGCCGTGGCTCATGACCAAGGCTGTCACAGTCCCTATGTCGATCCCCAGGCGCGCTGCGTTGTGGAGGAAGAGATCGCTCTGCCCGGTGTCGAAAAGTATTCTTTCCCCCTGGTCCTCCACCAGGAAGCAGAGCCCATGCTCCGCCTTGAGTCCCGTGGCGTAAGCCAGGTTTTCAACCACCACCGTGATTTTCATGGGTCATTCTCCTTTGTGCAGCATCTTGGCGATTCCAGCGCCCAGCTCCCCGACGGAGAACACCGCGGGAACCGGAAAAAAGGAACGTAGAATTTCCTTGCCGGTTTCCTCCGCTATCCTCGGGACATCCTGGGCTTTAAGGAAATCCGCCCTGTCGGGCAGGCCGGAGGATTCGAATAAGGTCCTGATCCTTTCGATGAAAGCTTGGGAGCATTCCTCGTCCTCTCCCTGCCCCGTTTCCGCGCAGGTTCCCGTAGCCCTCGCCAAGCCAGCCAGCCTATGCGGATCCGCCTCGGCGTAGAGGTCCAGGACATAGGGCAAGGCTATGGCCTTGGCGATCCCGCAAGGGCAGCCGTAAAGCTCCCAGAATCGATGGGCCAGGAGATGGACATAGCCCCCGAAGCCCCGGGAAAAGGATCTGCCGGCGAGGTTGGCCGCCCTCAGCAGGGCTTCCCTGGCCCGGAGGTCTTCCGGGGCGGCCAGGACCTTGGGCAGATTGGAGAGGATGAGCCTCGCCGCCTCCACCGCCTGGGAATCCACATCCGAGCGGCGCAGGGTGTTGGCGTAGGCCTCCACCGCAAGGGAGAGGGCGTCGGCGGCGCAGGAGGCGGCAAGTCCGGCCGGCATGCCCAGGGTGAGGGAAGGATCGAGGATGGCGCTGTCGGGAAGGATCTTCGGGTCGAAGATCGTCGCCTTCCTCCCCCTGTGCGAGTCGAACAGGATTGCGAAGGCCGTGGCCTCGGAGCCCGAGCCGGCGGTGGTGGGGATGCATACCAGGGGAAGGCCCCTGCCGGAGACCCGCAGGATGCCCGAGAACTTCTCCAGGGGCTTGTCGTGGACGGCTCCGATCCTGATAGCCTTGGCCACGTCGATCACCGAGCCCCCGCCCAGGGCGACTACGGCGTCGCAGCGCCGGGACCTGAAGGCCTCAAGGCCCGCGCGGGCCATGTCGAAGCTCGGCTCCGCGCGGACTCCGTCGAATACGGCCTGGACAACCCCGGCGCCGGAGAGTATCGCCTCCAGGGTACCAAGCATGCCCGCCTCCGCCACACCCCGGTCCGTGACTACCAGGGGACGCTTCGCCTTCAAGGCATCGAGTTCGGAGGGCAGGAGCTTGGCGCTTCCCGGTCCTGAGAGTACCTTCGGCGCCGCCTGGGGCAATGAGGCCAAAGCCGAGGCGAGGGCGCGGAGCCAGGCTTTCGCGAGGGCATGTCCTGTCATGGGAAGATGATATACGCATAAAACCGAGGGCGCAAGCGCGGTACCGCCCGCGGTTTCGCTCTTGTCGCTTCGCGGCTCAGCCCGCGCCGCGTCCCGGGGCTAGACCTTGGTATGGACCCATGTGCCCCTTCGGAAGCGCCAGAGGATCATGGCGAACCGGGCTATCTGGTCGAAGAGGAGGGCGCTCCAGGCGCCTGTCAGGCCGAAGCCCAGGATGTGCACGAACACATAGGAGAGGGCGGGCCTGATGCCCAAAAGCCCGATGGCGAGGGAAAGGGCGGGATAGAAGGTGTCCCCGGCCCCCCGGAGGGCTCCGGTGTAGATCTGGAAGGAGGATTGGAAGGGCTGGACCAGGGCTGCCAGTACCAGGGCTCCCATCCCCATGGCGACTATGTCAGCCTCGGGAGTGAAAAGCCCCATGAGGGGTCTTCGGAAGACAAACATCCCCAAACCCATGAGGGATGAGATCAGGGCTCCGAGCTTCTGGCAGGCCGCCGAGGCTTCCTTGGCCTTCCGGGGATCCCCCTTGCCCAAGGCCTGGCCCGTGAGGCTTGTGGCCGCGATGCCGAAGGCCTGGCCGTTCACGAAGGACATGTTGAGGATGGTGAGGACTATCTGGTGGGCCGCGAAGACCCTGGTTCCCAGGGAGGTTATGGTAAGGACGTACATCATGAGCCCCACGCGGAGGATGAGCTGTTCCGCCGCGGAGGGAAGTCCGATTTTTACTATCCTGCGGATCATCGGGATGTTGGGCTTCAGGGTTTCCTTGGCCAGCCTCAGCTCGATGAAGCCGGAGGGGCCGCGGAGCATGTCCTTCCTCGCCTTCGCCCTTTCCGACTTGTCCGGGGATTTCGATCTTTCGAGAAGCCGGGCCTTCCTGGCCCTGACGCCGATTATTGCCCGCAGGGCCATGACCGAGGCGGTTCCGTACCCTATGACGGTGGCGATGGCCGCTCCCTGCACGCCGAGCTTGGGAAAACCCAGGTTGCCGTAGATCAGCAGGTAGTTGAACACGATGTTCACCAGGTTGGCGGTGATGTTGTAGCGCATGGAGATCTTCGTCTCACCCACGCCCCTGAGAAGGGCTGAGACAGTGATGGGAACCGCCATGGTGCCAAGGCCCAGCATGAGGATGGAAAAATATTGGGTCGCGGGAACGAGGGTGTCCGCGTCCGCCCCCATGAACTTGACCATGGCCTGGGCGAATATCACGCCCGGCACGGTGAGGAGGGCCGCCATCAGGAGGGCGAGGAGGAAGGACTGCACGGTTACGATGTCCGCCTCCTGCCTGTTGCCCTGGCCCCGGAACCGCGCCACCAAGGCGGTGGATCCCACGTTGAGGGCCACGAAGGTGGCGAGCATGACGAACCTTGGCTGGTTGGTGAGTCCCACGGCGGAGATCGCGTAGGCTCCCAGCCTTCCCACCATGATGACGTCCACCATCTGGGTGAGGGAGGTGAGAAGGAGTTCCGCCACCACCGGCGCCGCTATGGTGAGCACCTGGACGTAGAGGGGAGAGGTGGCGAGGTCCTTTGCCTTTTTCAGCGAGGCCATCGGCCTTTGGAGGGGAAGAGGTCGCACGAGGCTTCAATCCTGCCTTTCGAACTGGCTGTTATAAAGATCGGCGTAGAAGCCGCCCTTGTTGACCAAATCCTCGTGCCTTCCCTGCTCCACGATGTCTCCCTTGTCCATCACGAGTATGAGGTCCGCGTCCCGTATGGTGGAGAGCCTGTGGGCGATGATGAAGCTCGTCCTTCCCTTCATGAGGTTGGCCATGGCCTTCTGGATGAGGACCTCGGTGTGGGTGTCCACCGAGCTTGTGGCCTCGTCGAGGATGAGGAGGGGCGGGTCGGCCAGGATGGCCCTGGCTATGGTCAGAAGCTGCTTCTGCCCCTGGGATATGTTGGTGGTTTCCTCGTTCAGCACAGTATCGTACCCCTTTGGGAAGGCGCGGATGAAATGGTCCGCGTGGGCGGCCCTCGCCGCGGCGTACACCTCCTCGTCCGTGGCCTCGGCCCTGGCGTAGCGGATGTTCTCCATGATGGTCCCGGAGAAGAGCCAGGCGTCCTGGAGGACCATGCCGAATAGCCGCCTCAGGGAGGATCGGGAATATTCCCTCACATCCCTTCCGTCCACAAGGATCGAGCCGGAGCCCACGTCGTAGAAGCGCATGAGGAGCTTGACCATGGTGGTCTTCCCCGCCCCCGTGGGGCCGACTATGGCAACCCTGGCTCCCGGCGCCGCCTCCGCCCGGAAATTCCGGATCACCGGGGTATCCTTCGAGTATCCGAAGGCGACGTCCCGGAACTCCACCCGCCCCGCCGCCTTCGATCTGTCGGCTTCGTAGGCTTTCTCCTGTGGCTCCTCCTCCTCAGCCAGGAAGGCGAAGACCCGCTCCGCCGATGCGGCGGTCTGCTGGAGCACGTTGGATATGTTGGCGATCTGGGACATGGGCTGGGTGAAGGCGCGGATGTATTGGATGAAGGCTTGGACATCCCCCACGCTTATCGCCCTCGAAGCCGCCAGGTACCCGCCCAGGATGGTGACGCCCACATAGCCCAGGTTCCCCACGAAATTCATCACCGGCATCATGATCGAGGAGAGGAACTGGGACTTCCAGGCTGTTTGGTAGAGGGTGTCGTTGAGGCCGTCGAAGACGGCTTGGTTCTTCTGCTCTCCGTTGAAGGCCTTCACCACCCCATGGCTCGAGAATATTTCCTCGATATGGCCGTTCACATGCCCCAGGTACTCCTGCTGGCGGCTGTAATACTTCTGGGATCTCCCCACCACGAAGCGGATTATCCCCAGGGATACGGGAACCGTGAGCAAGGCGACGGCGGTCATCTGCCAGCTTATGCTGAGCATCATGGCGAAGATGCCCAGGATGCTTACCACGGAGCTTATCATCTGCGACAGGCTTTGGTTCAAGGTCTGGTTGACCGTGTCCACGTCGTTGGTCAGGCGCGAGAGCACTTCGCCGTGGCTGGTGGCGTCGAAGAACCTAAGTGGCATGCGGTCGATCTTGGCGAGCAGGTCCGAGCGGAACCGATAGGTGAGCCTGGCGGACACCCCCGCCATGATCCAGCCCTGGAGGTACTGGAATAGGGCCGAGGCGATGTACAGGCCAAGGACGAGGGACAGGATGCCGCCGATGGCCTTGAAGTCGATGCCCGGCCCTCCGCGGAAGGAGGAGATCACGCCTTCCACCAGGGCGGTGGTGGCCTTTCCGAGGATCTTCGGCCCGAAGATCGCGAACACCGTGGAGCCTGCCGCCAAGGCCAGGACCAGGGCCACGGAAACCCTGTAGGCTCCCATGTAGGCGACCAGCTTTTTCATCGAACCCTTGAAATCCTTGGGCTTCTCGCCCTTCATCATCCCGTGGGGACCCCCGCGTCCCAAGGCGGCGCCGGGGCGCATGGTCCGCACCCCCGGGTTCTGCGGGCGCTTTGTATTTTCGCTCATGCCAGTTCCTCCCTGCTCAGCTGGGACAGGGCGATGTCCCGATAGACTTCGCAGGTCTCCATAAGTTCCAAATGGGTGCCCTTGCCCACCATCCTGCCTTCGTCCAGCACTATGATCTGGTGGGCGTTCTTGATGGTCGCCACCCTCTGGGTGACGAGGATGAGGGATCTGTCCCCCACCCCCTCGGCCAGGGCGCGGCGCAGCTTCTTGTCCGTCCTGTAGTCCAGGGCGGAAAAGCTGTCGTCGAAGATGAGGACGGGAGCCTTTTTCATGAGGGCCCTCGCAATGGCGAGCCTTTGCCTCTGGCCGCCTGAAAAGTTCGCGCCGCCTTGCGAGACGGGGGACAGGGTCCTTTCCGGCAGGGCGGCGACGAATTCCTCGGCCTGGGCGGTCCCAAGCGCCTCTTGGATTTCCTTCTCCGAGGCATCCTCCTTGGCGTAGCGGAGGTTGCTCTCCACGGTGCCGGAGAAGAGGGAGGACTTCTGGGGCACGAATCCTATGGCCTGGCGCAAGGATTTCTGTTCCAGGGTCCGCACGTCGACCCCGTCGATGGACACCCGGCCTTCCGTGGGGTCGTAGAAGCGCGGTATGAGGCTCACCAGGGTGGTCTTCCCGGCTCCGGTGGTGCCTATTATCGCCGTGACCTGCCCGGGCAGGGCGGTGAAGTCGATTCGGTGCAGGACATCCTCGGAGGAACCTGGATAGCGGAAGCTCACGGACTCGAAGCGCACGATGCCTTTTACCTGCGCCGGAAGGGTAGCGGGCGTTTCAGGATCCCTCACGCTGATCTCCGTCGCCAGGACTTGGTGGATCCTCTCGGCGGAAATGGATGCCCGGGGGATCATGATGAACATCATGGACATCATAAGGAAGGAAAAGAAGATCTGCATGGAGTATTGCATGAAGGCCATCATGTCGCCGATCTGGATCTTCGCCTGGGCGATCTCGCCGGCGCCGACCCACACGATGAGGATGGACACGAGGTTCATGATCAGCATTATGAGTGGCATCATCACCGCCATGCCCCGGGACACGAAGAGCATGGTCCCCGTGAGGTCCTTGTTCACTGCGTCGAAGCGTTCCTTCTCGCGCCCTTGGGTGGAGAAGGCCCGGATCACCATCATGCCTGTCAGGTTTTCCCGGGCGACAAGGTTGAGCTTGTCCACCAGGGCTTGGATTTTCTTGAACTTGGGCAGGGCGATGGCGAAGACGATGAGGATGATGGAGAGCAGGAGGCCAACGGCCAGGGCGATGATCCACCACATGGAGGAGGCCTTGGAAGTGGCGCGGATGACTCCTCCTATGCCGATGATGGGGGCGAAGAACAGCATCCTCAAGGCCATGTTGCTCACCATCTGGATCTGGGTTATGTCGTTGGTGGAGCGGGTTATCAGGGAAGCGGTGGAAAACTTGTCCATCTCGGCGGCGGAAAAGTCCTGTACCTTGGCGAACAGGGCGCGGCGCAGGTCCCGGGCCACTCCCGCGGCTGTCCTGGAGCCGAAGTAGCCCACTGCCACGGTGGCCGCCACGGCCGCCAGGGTGAGGGCGAGCATGGCGCCGCCCATCTTGAGGATGTAGGCGGCCTGGCCCTGCCCTTCCCCTCCCTTCAGGATGCCTATGTCCACGATCTTGGACATGTAGTCCGGGAGGGCGAGTTCGGCGTTGGCCTGGAGAAAGAGCAGGACTATCGCCGCGGCGATGTTTCCCAGGTAGGGTTTGAAAAACTTGAGTATCTTTGTCATTTCGAGGCTTCCTCCAGGATTTTCGCCTTCCTGGCCAGGAGGGACATGGCTTTTGCCACCAGGATCCTTT
Source organism: Spirochaetota bacterium (assembly GCA_040757435.1). Classification (GTDB taxonomy): domain Bacteria; phylum Spirochaetota; class Spirochaetia; order Treponematales; family Rectinemataceae; genus VKGY01. Next base: position 18,997 of record JBFLXC010000039.1, read on the forward strand.
CCTCCTCATCCAAGTCTTCCACCAGCCGGCCTATCCAGGTTTGGCGCGCCGTCGCGGCCTGGCGGACCACCGCCTCTCCCTTGGGGGTGAGGCTCAAGACTTTTCCCCGCCTATCCTTGGGGTCCTCCTCCCTTTGGAGGAGTTCCTGCTGGA
>JBFLXC010000039.1:19159-20119 GCA_040757435.1 Spirochaetota bacterium
TATCATCTGGCTGGCCGCGGCGCTGGTGATGCCCAGGTCTTCCCCCACTCCGCCCACGCCGCACATTTTCTGGCGGTGTATCTGGAAGAGGGCACTCGCCTGGGACATTGAGAGGCCGATGTCCTTGGTGTAGCGGATGAATCCGTGCATGGACACCTGCATCACCTGGCCAAGCCATGCGTGCACGGCGAGGGAGAGGTCCTCGGGCTGGGAGGCTGTGTCCCCGGGAACTGGTTCGGAAAGGCCCGCAGCGGGGGAAGCATCTTCTGGAGAGTCAGGATCTGCGTAGAGTCTGGCGGCGAGTCTTGCGTCGGGATCGGCGGCGAAGCTGGCGGCGGCTGAGGTTGCGGGGCTTGAGGCGGCCGACGTGGCGGGGCTTGAGGCGGCCGACGTGGCGGGGCTTGCGGCGGCTGAGGTTGCGGGGCTTGAGGCGGCCGAGGTGGCGAGGCTTGAGGCGGCACGCTCGGGCGCCGGGGAGGGACCATCCGTCGCGGCGCGCTCCGAAGGCTCGGCGGACTCCAAGGACATGGTGTGCTCGGTGTGCTCGGTGTGCTCGGGTATGGCAGGCATAGGTAAATTCCCCTATTAATTAAGCTGGCTTTAATATAAATCAAAATTAATTAAAGGACAACCCCGCCTGCCTTGCCTAAATAAACAGGGCCGCCCTCGGGCCCGCGGATGGCGGATGCCCTGGAGGCGGCCTTGGTCCTGTGGATCCTGGAAATCCTGACATCCTGTCCGATTATCTTCGACAGGATGACACGACAATCAGGATCGACCGGAAATCCGTCCTGGAGGCGACCTTGGTCCCGTGGATCCTGGAAATCCTGACATCCTGTCCAATCATCTTCGACAGGATGACACGACAATCAGGATCGACCGGAAATCCGCCCTGGAGGCGGCCTTGGTCCCGTGGATCCTGGAAATCCTGACATCCTGTCCGATAGAGCTGGAGAGGGT
>JBFLXC010000040.1:0-20061 GCA_040757435.1 Spirochaetota bacterium
GCGCGGTAGGTCCGCCTCAGCCACACGCCATAGGTGTTCCTCACCAACCACGTGAAAAACCGGCTGTTCGTCGGCTTGTAGCGGCCTGCGTTCGTCATGTTCCGAAGTATGAAGAAGTTTGGCCTTGGCCGCAACCGGTGCCGCGGTTTGACGAAGCCACGGGCTTTCGGTATTGTCCTTGCATGGATTTCGACAAAACCTTGGAGCTATGGCTGGACCTTCACGGCGTGGAGGACAAGGACCAAGGAGGGCGGGACGAACCCCCCTCGAAGGTCGGGGAGGCGGAAAGGCTCAGGCGCCTTCCGCCCCAGGCCCGGCTGGACCTCCACGGCATGAAGGGAGCCGAGGCCGTCCCCGCCATCCGGCGCTTTTTGGCGGAAAGCTCAAGGAAGGGCTTGGAAAAGGTCTTGATCATCCACGGCAAGGGGATCCATTCCGCGGAAAATCCCGTCATGGCGGGGCTTGTCCGCACGACATTGGAATCCGAGAGCCTGGCGGGATCCTTCGGCAAGGCGGAGAAGAAACTGGGGGGAAGCGGTGCGACCTGGGTTGTTGTGCGGAAGAGGGATTATTTTTCCCGGTAGATGATGCGCCCGCGGGAGAGGTCGTAGGGGGAAAGCCCCACTTTCACCTTGTCCCCTGGGACGATGCGGATATAGTGTTTTCTCATTTTGCCCGAAAGGTGGGCGAGTATGACATGGCCGTTCTGAAGTTCGACCCTGAACATTGTGTTGGGGAGGGCTTCCCTGACGATGCCCTCTACCTCTATGGCTTCTTCTTTGGCCACGACAACTCCTTGCATCTGGGCTTTGCCGATCCTGGATCGGGACTTGCGCCCGCCGAGCAGGTGAAATAGTATGTGTCGCCGGGACGAATGTCAACCTGTAGGCCTGATCTCCAAGGCTAGACTTGACATTTTAAGGTGGATATATCATTGTGCCCATTCCAAAACACAGAACTGGCGCCTTGGCGCCTCGTTCGGGGGAAAAGATGGAAACGACCTTTACCGAACAGATGAGGGATCTGCTCGTCGCCCAAAAGCGCGGCATCCTGGACGCCCTGGCGGCCACGAATGAGGAATTCCGCGCCATAGTCGCGGAGATGGACCCCAAGGATGTGGCAGACGTAGCCTCGGACGATATCGACAGGAAAATGATAGAAGCCCTGGGATCCCAGGACATCAAGCGGCTTAGGGCCATCGACGCGGCCTTGACCCGCATAAGCCAGAATCGATACGGCCAGTGCATGTCCTGCGGAAAGAAGATACCCCAGGAGAGGCTCCAGGCCATACCCTACGCCGTCCTCTGCATCGATTGCCAGAAGAGCGAAGAGCGCCGCAACCGATAGGTTGCGATGCGGCCGATAGGTTGCGATGCGGCCGATAGGTTGCGATGCGGCCGATAGGTTGCGATGCGGCCGATAGGTTGCGATGCGGCCGCTAGGGTGCGATGCGGCCGCTAGGGTGCGATGCGGCCGCTAGGGTGCGACACGGGGAAGCTTCCCAGGACCTCGCCCAAGGAGATCTCCCGCCACCTTCCCTTTCCTTCCAAGTACCATAGGCTCTCAAACCCCGCTTCCACCGCAGCCTCCGCCGCCAAGGCTTGGTATTTCCCCAGATGCCCCGGGGAATGGGCGTCGTCCCCAAGGGTGAGACGCACTCCTGCGCCGCGCATCCGCCTTAGGATCTCCATGGAGGGGTAGGGCTCGGCTATCTTGCCTCGGGCGATGCCGCCAGTGTTGATCTCCGCCACGCAGCCCCTTTCGCCTGCAAGGTCGACGGCCTGGAAAGCCGCGTCCAGGTAGGCCTTGGATCCCTCGTCGAACCACCTGCCGCGCGCATTGTTCTTTTTCACCAAATCGAAATGGCCCAGGATGTCGAAACCGCCTTCCTGTATCATCCGGGCCAGGCCCAGGTAGTATCCCTTCCAGACTCTATCGCCCTCTCCCCCCGCGGCGAGCAGATGGTCGGCGAATTCCTCCGCCCCCTCGTCCACGGCGAACATCTCGTCACCGTAGCCGGTCAGGTAGTGGACTGAACCGAGGATGAAATCCAGGGAGAGGGGCGAGAAATCCGAGGAGGCGGGACCGGAGAGGCCGGGGATGAAATCCACCTCCAGGCCGAGAAGGACCTTCATCCCCCGGGATTCCCAACGGAACCGCTGGGCCATGACGGCTTCACCATAGGCCGGCAGGTCTTTCCTCTTCATGGTCCATTCGGTGTCGAAGGGGAGGGGGGCGTGGGAGGAGAATCCCAGGAGGGCATAACCCTCTTCGAAGGCCGCCTGGGCCATGGCCTCTGCCCCGGCCTTTCCGTCGCAGAAATTCGTATGGGTGTGGAAGCTGAAGCGCATGGCCCATGATACCCGCAGCCCGCTTCCCGCGCCAAGCCGGCGCCGGGCTGCGATGGCGCGGGAAATGCGGCTTCCCTGGCGACCGCCTCCGCCTTGACGGCCCGCCCCCGCGCCCTTAGTATGACTCCATATGGAAATGCAATCCGGGAAATCTCCCCCTCCTGACAAGCCGAGCGCCGCGCTGGAAGCCCTTTTGGGCGCGCTCCCGGATATCGTATACATCCTCGACGAAGATGGGCGCTTCCTTTCACTCAACGCCTCAGCCCGCGACATGGGCTACGAGCCCGAGGCCCTCAAGGGACGGCATTTCTCCGAGATCCTCCACCCCGAGGACAGGGAGAGGGTGTCGCGCGCAGCGGTCGTCGCCAAGCTCAGGGAGTCGGGGGATCCTTTTCCCGAGATCGCGCCAAAGCTCTTCTACGAACGCAGGTCCGGTTCAAGGATGACGAGGAACCTGGAGGTGCGGGTTATCCACGGGAGCTCAGGGGAAACCCTCCACTGCTCGGTGAACGCCTATGGAGACGCCACCGCGGATCCCGCCCTCCACGCCCTCCTTGAGTACCGTGGAAGGATTACCATAGGAGTCATACGGGACGTGACCACCGCCTATCTTTACAGGAAGAGCCTTGAGGAAAACCTCGCCGCCAAGGAGCGCGCCCTTAGGGAAATCCACCGCAGGGTGAAGGACAACCTCCAGACTGTCGCGAGCCTCATCCATGTGGCGGAGTTGGACATCCCCTCCCAGGGAGCGAAGGAGGAGCTTAGGAGGATCCAGGGCAAGGTGAGGTCCCTCGCCATCGTGCACGAAGCCCTTTTCCAGTCCGAGAGGCTGGACGGAGTGGATTGCGCACAGTATTTTTCCCGCCTGATCCAACTGCTCAGGGAGTCCTACGGCAAAGTCGGTTCCCCGGTGGAATTGAGGGTTCTTGTCGGCGAGGGTATCCGCTTGGGAGCGGAACTTCTTTCCTCCTTGGCTATGATGGCCAGCGAACTTGTGATTGGAGCCTACCTCCATGCCTTCCCCCGGGGCGCCGAGGGATGGATAGAGCTAAGGGTGCGCAATATCTCGGGCGGCATAGCGCTGGAAGTGGCGGACAATGGGCAAAGGCCCACCCAGGAGAGGCTTGGCAGCCAGGGCTTGAGCATCGTAGCGGAAATGGCTAGAAATCTTGGATCGGCCTTGACGCGGGAATGGGACGGCGGCACGACCTTCCAGGTCGCGGTGGCGCTCGACCCTGCGGAAAAGCCGTTTTAATACATCAAAGAGGTGCATATGGAAGGGCATTACGAACTGGTGGTCATCGGCGCGGGCGCCGCGGGACTGGCGGCGGCGCAATATGGAGCACGGGCCAATCTTTCCACCCTTGTGATCGAGGAGATGGCGCCGGGAGGACAGGCGCTTTTGATAGACCAGCTTGAAAACTACCCGGGCATCCTCGAACCCGTATCGGGGTATGATTTGGCGGAGACAATGCGCACCCAGGCGGAGCGCTTCGGAGCAAAGTTCGAATCCGCCTCGGTGGAAAAAATCGAAAAGATCGACGGCGTGTTCCATGTCAGGACCACGGAGGGCGACATCCAGGCCGAGGCGGTCGTGGTCGCCACCGGCGCCAAGCATAGGCACCTTGGGATCCCGGGGGAGGAAGAGATGATAGGCCGAGGGGTATCCTATTGCGCGACCTGCGACGGCCCCTTCTTCAAGGGCAAGGCCATGGTCGTCGTGGGCGGGGGGGATGCGGCCTGCGACGAGGCGATGTACCTGGCCAAGCTCTCGGACAAGATCGTGATGATCCACAGGAAGGACAGGTTCAGGGCCCAGAAGGCCTTGGCGGAGAGGGTGCTGGCCAATCCCCACATAGAAGTGCGCTTCGACACCGTGGCGGAAAGGATCCTGGGCCAGGGCAAGGTCGAGAAGGTCCTCTTGCGCAACGTAAAGACCGGTGAGACGAAGGAGGAGCCGGCGGCCGCGGTCTTCGTCTTCATCGGCTCCGACCCGAACACCAAGATAGTTCCTCCCGAGGTGCTGGACGAGACGAATTCAATGGTCACCAACGAAAGGATGGAGACGTCCATACCGGGCCTCTTCGCCGCAGGGGACGTGCGGACTTCTCCTTTCAGGCAGATCGTCACGGCCTGCGCCGACGGGGCGGTGGCGGCGCACGCCGCATCCCAGTACATCGACGAAAAGCGAGGCGCGGGATACCGCTGAAGCCTTGGGGCCGCGCGGCCCTGGGCGCGGCCTTTGCCCTCTCTCTCCTGGCATCCTGCGCCAAGGGAAGATCCCAGGGGGAATATCCTCCCCCGCCACAGGAAAACCCGGGCTACGACTTCTGGCGAGGCTGGGAACTCGCCCTTCCCCCCGTCCTGCTCGGGACCGATTGGACGAGGAGCGCCGCGGAGGCGGCGCTCAGCTCCCTTGGGGATGAAGAAATCCTCGCCCAGATCTTCATGGTGGGATATCCGGGCACAAGTCCCGGAGCCGAACTGGGCAGGTGGATAGAGGCCAGGGGCATAGGGGGCGTGAAGATATTCGGCTGGAACGCCCAAGACACCCAGATCCTGGCCTCCACGATCAAGACCCTCCAGGAAGCCTCGTTGGGCAGGAAGGGAGCCATACCCCTCCTGGTCGCTACGGACCAGGAGGGAGGGTGGATCCGCCATGTCAAGGGACGCAGCTCCGAATCTCCCGGAAACATGGCCTTGGGAGCCACGGGCTCGGCCTCCGACTCCTACAGGGCGGGGTACTTCATAGGCAAGGAACTGGCTGTCCTGGGCATACGCATGAACTTCGCGCCGGTGGTGGACCTGGCCACGGATCCTTCCTCGGACATCATAGGGCCAAGGGCGTTTTCCCAGGATCCCGGGGAGGCGGCCCGCCTTGGACTCGCCTTCGCCCGGGGATCCTTGGCCGCGGGAGTAATCCCAACGGCCAAGCATTATCCGGGCCATGGGGCCACGCCCTTCGATTCCCACGGCGTCCTCCCGGAAATCGAAGTAGACCAGGAGACCTTCAGGGCAAGGGAACTGGCGCCCTTCGCCTTCCTGGCGGAACGAAAGGTGCCCGCCATGATGTCCGGCCACCTTGCCTTTCCCCTCATCGACCCGTCCCGGCAGCCTGCCTCCCTCTCCCGCAGGCTCATCCAGGAGGAGTTGCGGGACAGGCTCGGCTACGGCGGCCTTCTGGTGACCGACGACCTTCACATGGCCGGGGCCACGGGGGACTCGAGCCTTGCCCAGGCCTTCGAAGATGCAGTCAGGGCGGGAAACGACATGATACTCCTCTCAGTGACCCCGGACTTGGAAGGCGGGTTATGGCGCCGCCTCCTGTCTCTGTACAGGGAGGATGAAGGGTTCGCGCGGCGGGTCAGGGAAGCGGCCCTCAGGGTCCTGGAAACAAAGATAGCCTATCTCAAGCCCCTGGGGCGCCAAGCACTCCTCCCATCGCCGCAGGATGCCAAGGTCCGGTTGCCAGATCCCGAAGCCCAGACCTTCTTCCTCGACCTCGCGAGGAGAAGCGCGACCCTCATCCAGGGGAAGGAAAACCTGCCCTTCGCCCCCAAGGGCAGCATCCTGGTGGCCGGGCCTTACGACAGCTTCCTCCGCCTAGGCGCGAAAGCCTATCCCGGAGCCCGCACCTTCAAGCTGCGCTCCGGCGACCAGATGGAGGAGTTTCGGCGCCAGCTCGCCGGGGCTGATGGGGTCCTGCTGTGCATCGCCGGGGAATCCCAGCGGAAATACGCGGCGGCGGCGCTGGATAAAGGAATTCCCACGGCCATCGTCTCGGTCCTCTCTCCGTATCGGGTAAGGGACCTTGGGCGAGCGGAGGCGATCGTAGCGGTGTACCACTACGCGGAGATCTGCCTCCAGGCAGGCCTGGAGGTGTTGAAAGGAACACTCCGTCCCCGGGGGGAACTGCCCTTGGAGCTGAAGGGGAAGGGGAAATGACTGCCTGGGCGGAGGATATCGAGGGAGTCTGCGGCATCGACGAAGCGGGCAGGGGGCCCTTGGCCGGCCCGGTCTGCGCCGCGGCTGTGGTCCTCCCCAGGGGGTTTCCCTGCGAATTCCTGGGAGACTCCAAGGCTCTGAGCAAGGCGAGGCGGGAGAAAGCCTACGAGCTCATCACCTCAGGGGCACTGGATTGGGCGGTCGCCTGGGCCACCCACGAAGAGATCGGGAAGCTGAACATCCTGAACGCCAGCCTCCTGGCCATGGCCAGGGCCTTTGAGCTGATCCGATGCGAGATTCGCATAGTCCTGGTGGACGGCAACAAGATTCCTCCCATTAAAGCCCCCTGCGAGGCCCTGGTCCGGGGGGACAGCCTGGTTCCATCCATTATGGCGGCTTCGATACTGGCCAAGGTGGCCAGGGATAGGCTCATGGAAAGGCTGGATGGAGTCCAGCCCGGATACGGCTTTTCACGCCACAAGGGCTATCCAACGAAGGCGCATAGGGAGGCCATAAAAAAAACCGGGCCCTCGCTCTGGGCGAGGCCCGGTTTCCGTTGCGATTGAGGCAAGGGAAATCGCTGGCGACCTAGTCTCTGCCTTCGGAGCTCCGGGGCTTGCGCACCACGATCCTCCGGACGGGCTTGTCGTCTCCCGAAGGCTGTCGCTTGGGCCTCTCGGCGCGATCCGGCCTCTCCGCCCTGGCAGGCCCCTCCGCCCTGGCGGGCCTTTCGGCGCGGCCGAACCTCTCGGGCCTTTCCGGTCTTCCCTCGTGCCCGGAATGGAAGGATTCCCTTCTTCCTGAGCCTTCCGACTTGCGGGCGGGGGCGTCGGAGCGCCGGGTCGGGGCCTCGGTCCTCCTACGCGGGGCAGGGGCGTCGCGGTCGTCCTCGTCGAAGCGGTTGTACGCCGAGGGATCGGGTGAAACCTTTATCCCCGTCTTTTCGATGAATTTCAGGACATTCTCGAAGGATTTGAGGAAGCCGTCCATCTGGTCAGCGAAGACGACGATGGATCTGCGGTCGAAGGTCTCGCCTTCCCCCTGCTTGCTTTCCACGATGCTGAGGAACACATCCCCGTTCCTGTTCTGCTTCACATTGAAAAAGTACGTCCTGCCTTCGCTGGCGAAACGCGCCGAATACAACTCTCCGCGAATACCCATCAAATCTCCTTGAACTGCCGGTCCATCCTATACGAGGAGGAGGCTTTTGCACAAGCCTCGGCGGGGAGCCCCGGATCTAGGCCCCGTCCGCCCGGCCCACCATATCGGCATGCCAGGAAAGGAAGTACGCCTCGTCCTCCGCGTCGCCTCCCGCCACGTCGGCCATGATCCGGAACACAGGCTCGGTGCCGGAGCCCCGCATCCAGAGGAATGCCTTGGGCTGCCCCCCAGGGCCGAACATGACGATCCTCAAACCTCCGGACCCGGAGGCGCCGAAGTCTTCCCCCACCTCGGTTTCGGCTATGCCCTGGGTGGCGAAGGCCTTCCATTCCACGATGCCGTAGCGGAGGTTCAGCTCCGCCACCCTCTTCTTCCATTCTTCCATGAAGATCCCGGCATATCTTTCCTTGAGGGCACGCTTGTCCTGGCTTGCGACCTTCAAGGCAGCCCGGGGCTCGAAAACGCTGGTCGTGGCCCAAGGAGGTAGGGTGGCGAGGATATCCGCCAGCTCCATGTCTTCCCTGTATTCATCCTCACGGCCGAGGGCGGCGAACCAGATCCTGGAAGGGCTGGGCTCCCCGGGCCGGTCGGGGGAGCGGAGAAGGCGGATCATGGCTCCCAAGGTGCTCAAAGGATCCCGCACCTTGGAGGGATGCACGATGGTGCCCCCGTTGGAGCCCTCGCCCAGGATCCTCACCGTCCAGCCCTGCTCCCGCAGGGATTCGGCCAGGGCGACTACGTTGGCTTCCCCTGTCTCGGCGCGGAAAACCCGGGCGCCAAGCAGTGAGGCTATCCTTTCGATCCTCATGCTCGTCGCGTCGTTCACCACCACGGCGGTCCGCATGGCGCCCCCTGGCTTGCGCGCAAGGCAGGCCAGCTCGGCCAGGCAGGAGAGGGAGAACACCTCCTGGGCCTCAAGAAGCCGCGCCTTGCCCAGGCCGGAGTCCCACATGACCAGGTTGCCCCGGTCGCCGTCGCAATCCGGCGAGTAGCCCAGCTGGAAGGCCGGATCCTGTGCGCGCAGGGATTCCAGGAGTCTCACGCAAAGATCCAGGGACTCTCCCTCGGGGACTATCCTGTGGACGAACTGCCGGGGCCTGTCGTTGACGCAATGGATCTTGGCTCCCAAGCCCTCGAAGAAGTCCCTGTCGATGCTCAAGGTCCTGGCGGAGCCGTTGAGCTCCGCGGCGATTCCCAGGGGGTTCCGCACAAGGCCCTCCTCGAGCTCGTCCAGGACGGCGTTCCGCCTGTCCAGGGATTCCTCGTCAGTGACGACCCGGTGGGTGAAGAGGGTGTATGCCGATAAGGCCTTTCTTTTCCAACCTGAAGAGCCTCGGTAGCATTCCGCCACCTTGTGGGGAGGAGCGGCCTTGAGGAGGGAGAGCGCCTGGGATGGGGAATCCGGAGCCGCGAGGGCGGCCTTGAGGGCCGCGATGAGGGGGGCTATCTCCCGGGAGCTCAAAACGCCGCCGGAGCCGATGCCGAACTTGACCCCGTTGTGGCCGGGGGGATTGTGGCTTGCGGAAATATAGGCGAAGCCCGTGGCATGGTCCTCCTCATCCTTGGGAAGGCTTGAGCATATCCCTGCGTATGCCATGATCTCCGGCGCGGCGATGATGAAGCAATGCCTGACCACGATCCCCATCCCCAGGAGGACACGGGCGAAGATGTCCGCCAAGGCCGGGCCCGTGGGGCGGCTGTCCAGGCCGAGCAGGACCTTTGGCGTTTCTTCCCGGGCCAGGAGGGCTTGGCCGAATACTTTGGCCATGTGGGCCGCCGCCACGGCATGGGAGGGGGAAATCCTGGGAGTGAGGGAATCCTCCGCTTCCTTGGCAAGGGACCAGGGGGCGAAGGAGTCCCCGGGGCCGGGGAAGGCGAAGACGCCGCGCCATCCCGAGGCGGAAAGTATAAGGCCCTCCGCAGCGGCCTTGATTTCCCGCGGCTCCGGCAGGGCTTGGGCATCGAGGGGAATCTTGTCCGGGTCTCCCAGGTCGAAGCCTGTGGATGGGTTGTAGATCATAGCCATGCCCCAGAGTATAGGGCATAGGCCGGCCGCTGTCACGAAGGCCCGAAGGAGCCGCCCTTTACTATCCCGGCTTCCCGCCCTATAGTGTCCCCTACAGATGATTCGGCCATTCAACACGATTTTTTGGCTCCTGAGGGGCATACGGGTCTACGCCCTGGTCGGCTCGACGGGCACGGGAAAGAGCTTCAGGGCGAAGCTCGTGGCCCAGAAGTACGGCATCGAGCTGATCATAGACGACGGGCTCCTCATCCGCGGCGACCAGCTCATCGCCGGCAAGTCGGCGAAGAAGGAAGCCCTCTACCTGGGCGCGGTCAAGACGGCCATATTCCACGACAAGACCCACCGCGACGAGGTCGCCCGGGCCTTGCAGCATGAGAAGTTCCGCAAGATCCTCATCATAGGAACCAGCGAGAAGATGGTGGTCCGGATCTGCGAGCGGCTTCAGATTCCCCAGCCCTACAAGACCATCAAGATAGAAGACATAGCCACGAAGGAGGAGATTGAGAAGGCCATGCAGTCCCGGCAGATAGAGGGAAAGCATGTGATCCCCGTGCCCGCCCTGGAGATTCGGCGCAATTATCCCTCCATCTTCTACGATTCCGTGCGGGTTTTCCTGAAAAGGAGCTTCGGCTCCGGGGCATCCCTGCCTAAGATTTATGAAAAGGCGGTGGTGCGCCCCGAATATACGAAGCGGGGGAGGGTGGCGATTTCGGAAGCCGCCCTTTCCCAGATGGTCGTGCACTGCGTGGACGAGTACGATTCCTCGGTGAAGGTGAAGCGTCTCGCGATCAGGGACGATTCCCACGGGTACAGGATCACCGTGGTCCTGGAGGTGCCCTATGGGACGAAGATGGCCTCGAACGCCCACGCCCTCCAGGAATATATCGTGGACAACATCGAGCGATTCACCGGAATCCTCGTCGCTGAGGTAAATATCGTCATAGACAGGCTTACGCCCCGGAAGAGAGGCAAGGAAAAGCGGTATTGACGACCCTTGGCGATCCGTGTAGTATAGCCGCTGTTGGAAACCGAATCCAAGGAGAATTGTCGTGCCCTGTGGTAGAAAACGCAAGCTCAAGAAGATAGCGACGCATAAGAGGAAGAAGAAGAGAAGACTGAACAGACACAAGACCAGAGCATCCTGAACGTCCTATAATCTTGTACCAGGAGAAGGCCACCCCGCCGGGTGGTCTTTTTTTATTTCTTGCCATCCTTAGTGTTTCAAAATTTGAAACTACCTTTCATAAATTGGAAAATTCCCTATTGCCATATTTCGAAACGATGCTATACTAAATTGAAACGACACTCGAGGAGGACTCTTCATGGCTCGACCGATTCTGGTGATAAATCCAGGTTCCACCTCCACCAAGGTAGCCGTCTTCGAGGAAAGCCGGCGGGTGCTGGAATACACGGTGAGCCACAGTTCCGAAGCCCTGGCGGGCTTTGCGACCATAGCCTCCCAGTATAGTTTTCGAAGAAAAGCCATCCTGGACGCCTTGGGCGGGAAAGGGTTCGACCTGGGCTCCCTGGCGGCCGTGGTTGGCAGGGGAGGACTCCTCCGCCCCATTCCCGGGGGCGCCTACCGGGTGAACCAGGCCATGAAGGACGATCTCTCCGCTGCCAAATACGGGGAGCACGCCTCCAACCTGGGAGCCCTGATTGCCGACGATATCGCCTCATCCCTGGGCATTCCCTCCTTCATCGCCGATCCCGTGGTGGTGGATGAGCTTTCGGACCTGGCCAGGATCTCCGGACACGCCCTCTTCGCCCGGAAATCGATCTTCCACGCCCTGAACCAAAAGGCCGTATCCCGCCGCCTGGCCAAGGAGCGCGGAAAACGCTACGAGGACATGAACATCATCGTCGCCCACATGGGCGGCGGAGTGTCGGTGGGCCTTCATGAGAAGGGCAGGGTCGTGGACGTCAACCAGGCCTTGAACGGCGAGGGACCCTTCAGCCCGGAAAGGTCGGGCACCCTGCCCGCGGGGGACCTGGTTAAGCTCTGCTTTTCCGGAAGGTATTCGGAGAAGGAAGTCTTGAGGATGATCACCGGCGCAGGCGGCTTGGTGAGCTTTTTGGGGACCAACGACATGAGGGACGCGGAAACCCTGCACCGCCAAGGAGATCCGAAGGGCAGCCTCTACTACCGGGCTTTCATATACCAGGTGGGGAAGGCCATAGGAGCCTTGGCCGCCGCGGCCCGCGGGAAGGTGGAGGGCATAATCCTCACCGGAGGCATAGCATACGGCAAGGAAGTGGTGGAGGGACTGACGGAGATGTGCTCCTTCATCGCCCCCGTTGTAGCCTACCCCGGGGAAGGCGAGCTCGAAGCCCTTGCCCAGGCGGGATACGGAGCCCTGGACGGCTCGATCCCCGTCTTGGAGTACGGGGCATGAAGACCCTGGACGACATTATCCTGGCGGCCTCTGCCGCCGGAAGATCCCGGCTCGCGGTAGCTGCCGCCCAGGAAGCCTCCGTGCTGGAAGCGGTGGCGGACGCCTATGAGGCGGGAATAGCCGAACCGATCCTGGTGGGAGACCCGGAGGCGATAATCCATGCCGCCCGGGAATGCCGGCAGGGCAGGGGATTGGACATCGGCATGTTCGAAGTCCTGGCCGAAAGGAATCCCGCCGCCGCGGCCGCCACGGCTGTATCCCTGGTGAAGACAGGCAAGGCCGATTTCCTCATGAAGGGTATCATCGACACCTCCGTCCTCCTTAAGGCGGCTCTGAACAAGGAGACGGGCATAGGGACGGGAGCCCTGGCCAGCCATGTGGCGGTCATGCAGTCCCCGAACTACCACAAGCTCTTCATCGTCACCGACGCGGCCATCAACATAGCCCCGGACCTCTCGGCCTTCGTGGACATCATAGGTTCGGCGGTGCGGGTGTCCAGGGCCCTTGGTGTGGCTAGGCCAAAGGTCGCCCTATTGGCGGCGGTGGAAAAGGTCAATCCCGAGAAGATGCCCTGCACGGCCGTTGCCTCCATCCTCACCCAGATGAACCGCCGCGGCCAGATCAAGGACTGCCTCGTCGACGGCCCCCTCGCCCTGGACAACGCCGTGAGCGCCGAGAGCGCCCGGATCAAGAAGATAGTTTCCGACGTGGCGGGAGACGCGGACATCCTCGTCGCCCCGGACATCGAAGCGGGAAACATATTGTACAAATGCCTCCTCGACCTGGCCGGAGCCAGGGGCGCGGGCATCGTCATGGGAGCGGCCAAGCCGGCGGTACTCACGAGCCGCGCGGACACCGCGGAAACAAAACTCGCCTCCATAGCCCTGGCTTCCCTTGTGGGAAGGCTCGCAGGCTAGGGCGGCGTAAACAAAAGGAGTCCTACATGGCAGTAAAAGGTAAGCCCGTCATCGACCGGGAGAGGTGCAAGGGATGTCTCCTGTGCGCCAAGGCCTGTCCTACCAAGGTCCTGGGTCCGGACACAAAGCCGAACTCCTGGGGCTACTATCCTTCCATGGCGATCTACCCCGACAAGTGCATCGCCTGCGGCAACTGCTACCAGGTGTGCCCCGACGTGGCCATCACGGTCTATAAACTTTAAAAGGAGGGGACCATGCAAGAAAAGATCCGCCTCATGAAAGGCAACGAAGCGATAGGCGAAGCGGCGATCCGTGCGGGCTGCACAGCCTACTTCGGCTATCCCATCACGCCCCAGAACGAGCTCACGGCCTACATGGCCACGGAAATGCTCCCCAAGGGCAGGACCTTCATCCAAGCCGAGAGCGAGGTTGCGGCCATCAACATGGTCTTCGGCGCCGCCTCCACAGGCGCCCGGGCCATGACAAGCTCCTCAAGCCCCGGCGTTTCCCTCAAGCAGGAGGGGATTTCCTACCTCGCCGGCGCCGACCTTCCGGCGGTGATCGTAGACGTCGCACGATCCGGCCCGGGCCTGGGCGGCATCTCCCCCGGACAGGGCGACTATTTCCAGGCCACCCGGGGCGGCGGCCATGGGGACTACTACACCATCGTCCTGGCGCCCAAGAGTGTCCAGGAGTCTGCCGACCTCACCTACGAGGCCTTCGCCCTTGCGGACAAGTACCGCATGCCCGTCCTTGTGCTCACCGACGGGCTCCTCGGCCAGATGATGGAAGGCGTCACCTTCCCCGAGCCCATCGACCCCGCCAGCCTTCCCAGGAAACCCTGGGCGGTGGGGCACCAGGAAAGGGACGGGCGTGGCATCAACCATGTGTCCTCCATGAACCTCGATCCCCCGGTGCTCGAGAAGGCCAACCTGGCCCGTTTCAAGCACTACGAGACCGTGAAGGCCGAACTTTGCCGCTACGAGGAAGTCCAGGTGGAGGATGCCGACCTCGTCCTCGTGGCCTACGGCATCTCCGCCCGCATCAGCCTGGGAGTCCTCCAGGAGGCGCGGCGCAAGGGACTCAAGGTGGGCCTTTTCAGGCCCATCACCCTCTGGCCCTTCCCCTACAAGAGGATCGAGCGCTTGGCTGACATGGGCAAGAGGTTCATGTCCCTGGAGCTCTGCATGGGGCAGATGGTGGAGGACGTGAGGCTTGCGGTGAACGGCAAGGCCCCGGTTGATTTCTACGGCCGGACCGGCGGCATGATCCCCAGCGAGGAAGAAGTCCTCGCCTACGCCGAGAAGCTTCTCGGCAAATGAGGAAGGAGAGCAGCATGGACCTAGTATACGGACATCCCAAGAGCCTCAAGCCCATCCAGACCAAGTACTGCCCCGGATGCGGCCATGGGGTCATCCATAGAATGATATCGGAAGTGATCGACGAGATGGGCATCCAAGCCAAATCCATCATCACCAACCCCGTGGGCTGCTCCATCTGGGCGGATCTCTACTTCGACTTCGATTCGGTCCAGCCCGCCCACGGCAGGACCCCCGCTGCGGCCACGGGAATCAAGCGCATGCTCCCGGACCACCTGGTCATCTGCTACCAGGGCGACGGGGACTTGGCCGCCATCGGAACCGCGGAGATCATCCACGCCGCGAACCGGGGAGAGAAGTTCACCACCATCTTCGTGAACAACGCGATCTATGGCATGACCGGCGGCCAGATGGCCCCCACGACCCTGGTGGGCCAGTACGCCACCACCTCGCCCAAGGGCAGGGATCCCGAGGGCGCGGGCATGGGCTATCCCATCAAGGTATGCGAACTTCTTTCATCCCTCTCGGGCACCAAGTACCTGGCCCGTGGATCGGTGAACAATCCCGTGAACATCAAGAAGACAAAGAAGTACATCAAGACCGCCCTGGAGGCGCAGATGAGGGGGGAAGGCTTCACCATGGTGGAAATCCTCTCCCAGTGCCCCACGAACTGGAAGATGAGCCCCGTGGAATCCATCACCTGGATGGAGGAGAACATGCTCACCTTCTACCCCTTGGGCGAGATCAAGAACACCCTCTCCAAGGAAGGAGCGCAAGGATGAAAGAAAAAACCTATATCGCCGGCTTCGGAGGCCAGGGCGTCATCTCGTTGGGACAGATGTGGGTGTACTGCGGCATGAAGGAAGGCAAGCATGTGACCTTCTATCCCTTCTACGGCGCGGAGAAGCGGGGAGGCGTGGCCAGGGCCTCCGTGATTGTCTCGGACGTGGAGATTTCCTCCCCCGTGGTCACCATGGCGGATTCGGTGGTCATCATGGACCAGGAATCGGTGCGCTTCGCCTCGGACATCCTTTCCCACGGAGGCACGGTGATCGTGAACTCCAGCCTGGTGAAGGTGGATCCGGACCGCCCGGACGCCAAGATAATCCACGTGCCCTGCAACGAGATCGCCGAGAAGATAGGCGACGTTCGCATCGCCAACATGGTCATGATGGGAGCCATGAGCGCCGTCACGGGGGCTGTGAAGCTCGACTCCTTCGCCGAAGTCCTCAAGGACTTCTTCCCTCCATCCAAGCATCATCTCATTCCCCTGAACATAGCCGCCGTGGAGGCGGGCAAGAAGGCCGTCTAGGAGGAAAAGGCCGCCGGCAATTGCCGCCGGCCCAATCCGCTGGTCTATCGGGGAGATCATCGGGGCGGCCGCCAAGGCCGCCCTTTTCACATCCCCGCGCCGCGCCCCGGTATACCCTCGCCCGCGAAGGATGTATAATCCAGGTCCATGGCGATTTCGTCCCGGACCCGCGTCGGAAAAAAAAGGGAGCGCAAGCCCTTCACCATAGGCAGGGCATTGCTCCTGGCCCTCAAGGTATTCCTGGCCGTCCACCTCGCGTACATCGCCGCCACCTCGAGCCTCATACTCCTCTATACGTTCATCGATCCTCCCGCCACGGTGATCATGCCCTACCGCTCGATCGGCTACGGATGGAAGCTGTCCAAGCCCATCCCCTTGAAGCTGGGCAAAATCCCCGCCTACCTGCGCACCATGCTCGTGGCGATTGAGGACGGCAAATTCTACACCCACAAGGGTATCGACCTGGAGGCCTTCAAAAGGGCCAGGGAGATCAACGCCAGGGTGGGGAAACCTCTCTACGGCGGCTCCACGATCACCATGCAGGTGGCGAGGACTCTCTTCCTGGTGCCTGAAAAAAGCTACATCCGCAAGTACTTCGAGGTCATCGCGGCCTTGGAGCTCGAGCTGATCCTCTCAAAGGAGAGGATACTTGAGCTGTATTTCGGCTACGCGGAGTGGGGGAAGGGCATCTTTGGCATTGAAGCCGCGGCCCGCCATTACTACAAGACCGGCGTAGCCGGCCTTTCGAGGGACCAGGGGGCGAGGCTCATAGCCCTCCTATCCTCTCCAATAAAGTATACACCCTCGACCTTGCATAAATCGGCGATACTAAGGGAGCGGTATTCCTACCTGGTTCGCCGCTTCGTGGCACCTGCCCTTCCGTCGGTCAACGCCGAATCCTCGCCTGAAGACCTGCCTCCGGGATCCCTGGAACCCGGGGCCGTGGAGGGTCCAGGAACGCCGGAGGAGAGCGGCGCCGCCGCGGAGCCGGGGACATCGGGAGCCCCGGGAAGCCCGGATGAGACGGAGGGGGGTGGGGGCGGGGCCGGCGCGAGCCAGGGAGAAGCGCCCGCGGCCTTCGAAGACCTGGCGCCGGAGGATGCGTCGTCCCAGGATCCGTCTCCCTTGGAAGGCTCGCCCTTGGTGGTGCCCGGAACCTCATGATCGAAGGAATGTCAGCGCCGGGACAGGATCTTCTCCAATCCGTCGGCGAAGCGCTTGACCGTCTTTTCATCCCTCGACGAGGAGCGCGGGGATTCCGGGGCCAAGCCTAGGAGGCGGAGTTCGGCCGCCGCGTCCCTCAGGGACCGGCGTTCCGCGATGGTATCGGCGGTGAAGCGCTCCCCCCTGTCGTTCATGCAATCCACGCCCAAGCCCAGGATCCGCTGGGCGAAGGGAATGTCCCTGGTGACCACAAGGTCCCCGGGCTCGGCGAGGCTTTCGATGAGGCGGTCCGAGGAATCCTTCCCCGGATCCGCCATGGTCCAGCATTCCTCGGGTATGTCCGGCAGTCTCCTTGTCCCGACAAAGCGAACCTCCAATAAAGCGCCGGAAGGCAGGGTCTTTCCATGGCGCCGCAGGATGAGCCGCCTTATATCCTTGGGAATGCTGTCTCCGTCTATCCAGAGCCTCATGGCGTCTACCTTCCCCCCGGGGAGGCGAGGTAGGCCGTTCCCCATCCTGCCATGCCGAAGGAGCCGCAGGCCGCGGAGACGAAGGCGCAGGAACCCTTGGCAAGGGACAGCTCCGCCACCGGCGAACTTCCCTGGCTTCGCCTGGTCGGGCAGAAGAGGCTGAAGCTGCCCTCCGTGCAGAGGACGATGGAGGGACTCCCCCCTTCAAGGACAGCCTCGGTATGGACATCGGAGCGGAGCCTGCGGAGGGAGAATTCCCGGGCCGGGCAGTCCCAGGCGAGGAATGGGCCTTCGGAGCTGGGAGAAATGGGGGAGGGGCGGGCTTTTAAATCGATGACCGAAAGCAGCTCTCCTACGTCGATGTGCTTTTGGGTAAGCCCTCCCCGGATGACATTGTCCGACGTGGCCATGATTTCCAGGATCGTGCCCGAAAGGTAGGCGTGCATGACTCCCGCGGGGACGTAGAGGGCCTGGCCGGGCTCAAGATTCAGGACCTGGAGGAAAAAGGGAGAAAGGGCGCCTGGATCGTGGGGGTAATGGCTGTAGCATAAAATGATGGTCTCGCCTGAGTCCCGCTCAGCCGGGTCCGCCGATGCCGAGAGTTCCCTCGCCCGTTCCGTGGCCAAATGTTCCAGGTTTATCCGTTCCTTTTCCTTGAGGCGGAGGGAAAGGGACAGAAGATCCCGCAAGGCCTCGTCTCCCCTGGCGGGATCGAAGGCAAGGAGGGTCTTGAGCCGGGGGCCCAGGAGCCCGGCGGTTTCCTCCGCGGACCTGAATCCGCATAAAGCCCTGAAAGGGGAGAGGGCCAGGGCCAGTTCCGGCTTGTGGTTCCTGTCCCTGTAGTTCCTGTCCGGGGCGCCTCGAGGGATTCCCGCCTGGTTTTCCTTTTCGAAGCCCGCTCCGGCCACCGCCTTGCCGGGATGGACCTGGATCGAAAGCGGCATGGAGGCGGAGAGGACCTTGAAGAGAAAGGGCAAGTCGCCATACTCCGAGAAAATATCCTCTCCCAGGGCGGAAATGGGCTGTTCGTGGATGTATTCCGAAAGCTTCAAAGCCTTGCCGTTCCTGTCCAGGATCTCCGAAGGCATGTCCGGGTGGGAGCCCATCCATACTTCGGCGCAGGGCTTGTCCCTAGGCTGCTCCATCCCCGCGTGGCGGGAGATGCCGTCATAGCTTCCCCATGCGTAGTTCCTGACGCCGTTTCTCATCCTGAAGACAGTTTCGCCCACTCCGAACATTGGCTACCTCAGGGCAGATTGTAGCAGAGCCCGTGGCATCCCTCAATCGAGAAATCGCCGGATCTCCTCCGCAAGTTCCTTAATGTCTCCCGTGGCGCAGCGGCATCTGGGGAGGCTTTCGACAAAGAGAGAACCGTAGCGCGACGCCACAAGGCGCTTGTCCAGGACCGCAGCCACACCCCGGTCTTCGGAATGGCGGATCAATCTCCCGAAGCCCTGCTTGAACTTGATGATCGCTTCGGGGATGGATATCTCGGCGAAGGCGTTCCCTCCCTTGGCTTCCACATGTTCCGCCCGGGCAAGCTGGACGGGATCGGAGGGAACGCGGAAGGGGAGTTTGGTGATCACCACCAGGGAGAGGGTTTCCCCCGGGGCGTCCACGCCTTCCCAAAAGGAATCGGTGGCGAACAGCACGCTGGAGATGTCCCGGCGGAACATGGAGAGAAGCTTGGACCTGTCGTCCATGCCCTGCTTGAGGCAGGCGATGCCGAGGCCGTCCATGATGGGCAAGGCTTTTTCATAGCAATAGTCCAAAAGCTCATAGCTCGTGAACAGGACGAGGGCCCGGCCTCCCGAGGCCTGTAGGAGGGCGCGCACGGCGCCGCCCAGGTACGCCTTGAAGGCTTCCTTTTCCGCCTGGGGATGGGGGGCCCGGGGATCGACCGCCAGCAGGGCGTTGGACGAAAAAGGGAAGGGAGAGGGATAGCGTTTCGCCTCCACGGCCAGGGTATCCTTGTTTATGCCCACCCGGCGCATCCAGAAATCGAAGCTTTCCCCCACAGCCAAGGTGGCGGAGGTGCAGACAACGGTCCGTATCTTGGAAAACACGGACTTCTCAAGGATCGGCGCCACTTCAAGGGGTGTGGCGTTGTAGTAGACCTGGTATTCCTTCTGGGAATTCCGAAGCTTTTCGATCCAGAACACCGTGTCCGGATCGGACTCGTAGTCCTTCACCCTGCCAAGGAGCTGGGCCGCCTCGTTGAGGCTCCGGGCGGCGATGGTGGTTTCGTAGGCAGCGCCTTCCTGGGCCGCCTCCTCTGGCAGGGACTTGAGGAAATCCCCCACCAGGGAGACTAGTCGGAGCAAGGTCCTTTGGGCCCTGCCGGCCGGTTCCTTTAAGACGGACTCGGCTCCCTGGGGGCAATCCTTGAGCCGCCGGGAGTATTCCCTTCCCAACAGGCCCAGGGCTCCGGATTCAAGGTCGTCCAAGGCGGACTGGATTTCCCTGGCTTCCTTTTCGAAGGCCCGTATGAGCACCTCGGCGCCGGAATCCAGCTTCGCCAGCTTTGCCAGGGCTCCGAACCTGCCCTTACGCGTCTTCCTGTACAGCCTGGAAAGTTTCTTCTGCATTCCCTGCGAGCTCAAGGATTCCGTGAAAAGGCTCGTGGCGCTGGATTCGATGGCGTGGGCTTCGTCCAGGACGAGGGCGGAATAGGAGGGAAGTATTGAAGTCTGGTCCACGGAACTCGCCCTCTGCCGGGAGGCGACGTCGGCGAAGAGGAGATGATGGTTCACCACGATGATCTGGGCCGAGGCCGCCTCCTTCCTGACCGATATGACATGGCAGGACTCGCGGAAGGGACAGAGGAGGGACAGGCAGGTGTCCGCCTCGGAGCAGACCTTGGACCATGTGGAGTCGTCGACCCTGAAGGGCAGGGCGGCCCTGTCCCCCGAGGTTCCGGCGGATTCCCACTGGCTGATCTTGCGCAGGGGATGGTCGTCCGCCATGAGGAGCCCCTCCTCCTCGATGGCCTCCCTGAGG
>JBFLXC010000041.1:0-20051 GCA_040757435.1 Spirochaetota bacterium
GGCGATCACATAGCATGCGCTGGTGGGCAGGCCCATGCCGAGGATGATGGAAACCACCATGCAGAGCACCAGGGCGATGATGAGCTTGCCTTGGGAGAGAAGGACTATGTTGTCCGCCAGGATCGCGCCGATGCCCGTCATTGCCAGGACCGCGATGATGAAGCCTGCGTTGGCCATGGCCACGCCGATGGAGAGGGAGCTGCGGGCGGAATTCACCGCGACGTCCCTGGCCCCCTTGAGGTCGATCCTGGTTTCCTTCCTTACCCAGGAGAGCAGGACGGTGATCACGACGGTGTAGAAGGCGGCGTAGAGGGGCGTGCGTCCGGAAATCATAAGGTAGACCAGGACTACGATGGGAATCATCATGTGGCCGTAGCGGATCACCGTGGCCTTCACATCAGGAAGCTCGCTCTTGTCCAAGCCCTTGAGGCCTATGGATCTCGCCCTCAGGTCGATTTGGAAGAATACGCCGGCGAAATACAGGATTGAAGGGATGATCGCCGCCGCCGCGATTGAGATGTACTTCATGCCCAGGAACTCGGCCATGATGAAGGCCGCGGAGCCCATGATGGGGGGCATGATCTGCCCGCCCGTGGAAGCGGCGGCCTCTACGGCGCCGGCGAAATGGGGCTTGTACCCGATCTTCTTCATAAGAGGAATGGTGAAGGCTCCGGTGGTTGCCACGTTTGAGGCCGCGCTGCCGGAGATAGTCCCGATGAGGGCCGAGGCTACGACCGCGACCTTGGCTGGTCCGCCGGTAAGCCTGCCGCCAACCCCAAGGGCCAGGTCGTTGAAAAGCTTGCCGAGGCCGGATCTCTCCAGGACCGATGCCAGGATCACAAAGATGATGAGGAAGGTGGACGACACTTCGATGGGAATGCCGAAGATGCCCTGGCCGGTGAGGTACATCTGGTAGATGATCCTCTTGATGGTGTAGCCGCGGTGGGAGAACACGCCGGGCATGATCCTTCCGAAGTAGGCGTAGAGAAGGAAGATCACCCCCAAGGCCAGGAGCTGCCAGCCCACGGAACGCCGGCATGCCTCAAGGACCAGCAGGATCAGGATCCCGCCGAAAATGTAGTTGGAGTTGGTAGCCACGCCCGCCCTGATCAGGAAGGCATCCCGGGCGAGGATGGTATAGACCGTGGTGGCCAGCGTCACGGCGACCAAGGCCAGGTCGAAGATGCTGGGCCTATCCGTGGGGGATTTGCGGGTGGCGGGGAAATAGAGCCATACCAGCGTAAGGATGAAGCCCACGTGGGTAGCCCGGTGCTTGATCGTCTCGGGCATGCCGAAACGGGCCGTATAGAGGTGGTAGGAGATGAAAGCGATCGAGATGACCATGATCACGATCTTCCAGATGGGAAGGAAGTTCCTCCTGTACCTGGACTCCACCTCTACCTTCTGCATGAGCTTGTCGGCGTCGACGGAACCGCCGCCCTGCGGGTCGACTGCGGCATTCGCTTTTTTCACACCTTACCTCGCTTACAACATCCATGCCGCAAGGGATTGCCTAGGGCACCCTTGAGGCTATGGCCTGATTAATATCCTATATCCTATATCATAGGTTATATCATAGGTTTTTTGAATAGGCAAGCGGAAATATGAGGGCGCCCCGAAGCTCTCTCCCCGAGGTCCATCCCCCTGAACTACTGCCGCAAGAGGGCCGCCATGGCCCTCTTCTCCCCGTTTCTCAAGTGGAGCTTCACGGCATCGACGAGCATGCCCGCGTCCCTTGCCTTGAAAGCCTGGATGATGCGCAGATGCTCGCTCAAGACCTCCTCCACCACCTGCTGGTGCATGGCCTTGGAAACCTCGGGGAAATACCGTATCCGGATGGACATCTGGTGCACTCGGCGTATGGAATCCTTCAATACAGTGTTGGGCAGGTGGTAGTAGAGGATTTCATGGAGCTTTGTGTCGGAGGCAACGTACAAATCCTTGTCGAAGGGATTGGCTTTGATCCTCTCGATGTCCTTCTGCAGTTCCTCCACCTCATCGTCTTTCACCAGGTTGACGCTTTTCTCCGCCGCATAGGGCTCCAAAAGTTGGCGCATCTCCCAGTTGTTGAGGATGTCCTCGGCCTTTATGTCCGTGACCACCGCGCCCTTGTTGGGAATCAGGTTGACGAGTCCCTCCGATTCCAGCTTGACCAGGGCTTCGCGCACCGGCGTGGCGCTCACCCCAAAGTCCTCGGCGAGCCTGTCTATGGGCAATACCGCGGCTGGAGGATAGGAATTCTGGAGTATGGAATCCCTCAAGGCTTCGTAGATCTGGTCCCGCATGGAAAGCGTTACAATCTTTTTCATAGGAATTGGCACCTTTCGTGAATAAAAAAGTGATAGCGGTAAATTGGAAAGTAATATAGACTATATCATCTATAATATTTTCTGTACAGGGAAATTTTTCCATCCCTAAGGGTGCGCTGTTTTCAGGCTTGCCAA
Organism: Spirochaetota bacterium; assembly: GCA_040757435.1. Classification (GTDB taxonomy): domain Bacteria; phylum Spirochaetota; class Spirochaetia; order Treponematales; family Rectinemataceae; genus VKGY01. The sequence goes on from JBFLXC010000041.1 coordinate 2,445, forward strand.
TTCGCATCGAAGATGCTAGAATATATGATATAGGATGTTTGATATATTTATATTCCCCGCGCAGGGTTTCGTCCTTCGCCGCGGGATACCAGGGGTGATGTGATGACCACAGTCGCGGAACAGGTAGTTCGAAGATTGAAGGAACAAGGCGTCCGTTTCGTCTTCGGCGTTCCTTCGGGATCATGGCTCTACTATATGGAAGCCATGCGGGACCAGGGGTTGGATTATGTCCTGGTGAGCAACGAAGCCTCCGCCGGCTTCATGGCCGACGTGTGCGCAAGGCTCACGGGAACCCCGGCGGTATGCTACGGCACCGTCGGTCCCGGAGCCAGCAATCTTTCCACCGGGGTGGTGAACGCCCTCCTTGACCGCTCCCCCATGATAGCCTTTTCCTCCGAGCCGCCCGAGAAGATGATTGGCAGGACCGTCCAGATGGCAATCGACCACCAAGCCTTCTTCAAGCCCATTACCAAGCTCACCACCCGGCTTGCCGAGGAAAGGGTGGATCAGATCCTGGACCAAGCCCTTAGGGTCGCCAAGAGCGACATCCCGGGCCCCGTGCACGTAGGCCTTCCCGAGGACCTGGGACCGAAGAAAATACCCATGGGAAAGGGCCCCGCCCTGCCCAACACCGATTTCGGCGTGAGGACCAAGGCAGCCGACGAAGCCCATCTTGCCGCCATGGAGAAGGCCTTCATGACCGCCAGAAAGCCGGTGATCGCCATTGGCCTCACCGCAGTCCGCACCTTGGACAGGAGCCTCTTGGCCAGGCTGGCGGAAAAACACAGGATCCCCGTTGTCCTCACCCCCATGGCCAAGGGCATGCTTTCCGAAGACCATCCTTGGTACGCCGGCGTGCTTTTCCACGCCTTGAGCGACCAAGTGGCCCTCACCCACAAGCAGGCGGACCTTGTGCTTTCCCTGGGCTACGATCCTGTCGAATTCAACTTCGAAGACTGGATGCCCCAGGTCCCCCTGGTGCACCTGGATGCCGTGGAAGCCGACATAGACCGGTCCTCCTACCTCTCGGTGCTCGACGTTGTTGGAGACATCAAAGCTTCTGTGGAAAGGCTCCTCGCCCTCCCCCCGTTGGCTTCGGCCTGGGATGAAAAGGCCCTGGCGGAGAGAAGGTCCGCCATGTTCGCCCAGCTTTCGCCCCCTCCGGGATCCTTCGGGCCCCGGGCCGCCCTTTCCATCCTCAGGGAAGTCCTTCCCCAAGACGGCATCATGGCCTGCGACGTGGGCGCCCACACCCACCTCATCGGCCAGGCCTGGAAGACCCCTGCGCCGAGGCTCCAGCTCATGACCAACGGCTGCTCCTCCATGGGATTCGGCGTTCCCGCGGCCATCGCCGCAAAGCTCGCCTGCCCTGGGAAGAAGGTGGCCTGCGTGACCGGCGACGGAGGCTTCCTCATGATGGCCGGCGAGATGGCCGTGGCCCGGCGCAGGAATCTCCCTGTCGTCTTCGTCCTCCTGGCGGACCAGAACCTCGAACTCATCAGGCTCAAGCAGAAGAAAAAGAACTTTGAGAAATATTCCACGGTCCTGTATGAAGAGCCCTGCCCCACCCCCAACTACGTCTTCGGCGTGCCGGTGGTCAGGGCCGATACGGCGGAGGAATACAGGGCGGCCTTGGAAAAAGCCTTTGAGACGGATGGGCCCGTGATCGTGGAAGCCCATATCGATCCCTCGGAATACGAGTCTCTCATCATGAAAAAGCACAAGTGAGGAAAGGAAAATGGCGGAAAATACGACGGTAGGCTCTTTCAATCTCGATGCGGCGGCGGCCCAGCGTCTTGGGCAGGTTCCCTTCTCCGGAATCCGCAAGGTTTTCGACAAGGTGAAGGAACTCGAAACCCAGGGAAAGGATGTCATCCACTGGCAGATCGGCCGGCCCGACTTCGACACCCCCTCCCACATCAAGCAGGCGGCCTCGGCGGCCCTGGAACGGGGCGAAGTCCACTACGCGCCCAACCTGGGCATCCCTTCCCTCAGGAAAGCCATAGGCGCCCGGACCGCCCTGGACACGGGGGTCCCTGTGGACGGCGAAAAGCAGGCAATCGTCATGGCGGGAGCCAACGAAGGCATCATGGTGGCCATGCTGGCGTTCATCAATCCCGGGGACGAGGTCTTGGTCTCCAATCCCAACTGGCACCATTACAAATCCTGCGCCTCCCTGGCCGGGGGAGTGCCCGTGGAGGTTCCCACCTATGAGAAGAACGGCTTCGCCATGGATCCCGACGACGTGGCCAGGCTGATCACCCCCAGGACAAAGATGCTTTGCGTCACCTCCCCGGGAAACCCCACGGGAGCGGTGCAGAGCAAGGAAAGCCTCGAGGCCCTCGCGAGGCTTGCGATCAAGCACAATCTGGTCGTCCTCTCCGACGAGATCTACGCCCGCATCTATTACGGGAAGGGCGTGGTGGCACCATCCATCTACTCGGTCCCCGGCATGCCCGAGCGGACTATCATCATCAACGGCTTCTCCAAGACCTATTCCATGGACGGGTGGCGCCTGGGCTGGACCGTGGCCTCCGAGCAGGTCACGCGGGCCCTCCTCAAGGTACGCCAGTATACCACCGTATGCGTCAACACATTCATCCAGCACGGAGCAGCCCTGGCCCTGACGGCGGACCAGTCCTGCGTGGACGAGATGGTCGGCCAGTTCGCCCGGCGCAGGAAGGTGATGTTAGACGGCCTCAGGGCCATCCCGGGCGTGACCGTACCCGAGCCGGACGGTGCCTTTTATGTCTTCCCCAGCGTCAAGGCCTTCGGAACCTCGGATTTCGTTGCCAACTACCTGCTTGAGGAGCACCACATCGCTTCGGTTTCGGGCAGCGTCTTCGGCAGCGCCGGCGAGGGCTACCTGCGCCTGGCCTATTCCTGCTCCACCGAGGAGTGCGAACGCGGCGTTGCAAGGATGGCACAAGCCCTGGCGGCGCTTAAGAAAGCCTAATTTTTACCGGAGATGCGAATATGAACGGATATAGAGTGGCGGTGGTGGGGGCCCTAGGGGCGGTGGGGACGGAGATGATAAAGACGCTGGAGCAGCGGAGATTTCCCGTGTCCCAGCTCATACCGATGGACATGGAGTCGCAGGCGGGGAAGAAGGTATCCTTCCGAGGCGGGCAGGCGACGGTGCGGGCCGCGGGGAAGGGAGCCTTTGTCGATGTGGACATCGCGCTGTTCTCCGCGGGGGCGGAGGCGAGCCTTGAGCTTGCGCCCTTGGCGGCGGCCGAAGGGGCTGTGGTGATCGACAATTCGTCGGCGTGGCGGATGGATCCCGAGGTGCCGTTGGTGGTGCCCGAGGTGAATCCCCAGGATCTGGACTGGCACAAGGGGATCATAGCGAACCCGAACTGCTCGACGATCCAGATGCTGGTGGCGGCCAAGCCGATCCACGACGCATACCGGATCAAGAGGATCGTGGTGGCGACCTACCAGGCGGTGTCGGGGACGGGGGCCCAGGCGATCGCCGAGCTGGGGGACCAGGCTCGGCAGTACGCGGCGGGGAAGGAAATCGAGGCAAAGGTGTATCCGAGGCAGATATTGTTCAACGCCCTGCCGCACATCGACGTGTTCCAGGAGAACGGGTACACGAAGGAAGAGATGAAGATGGTGCACGAGACGCACAAGATCCTGGATCCGCGGATCGCGGTGAGTCCGACGGCGGTGCGGATCGGGGTGTACCGGGGGCATTCGGAGGCGGTGAACATCGAGACGGAAAAGGCCTTCGGGCTTGGGGATGTGCGGGCTTTGTTGGAGAAGGCGCCGGGAGTGAAGGTGATGGACGATCCCGGGCATCTTGTGTATCCCACGGCCTTGGACGCGGACGGGAAGGACGAGGTGTTCGTGGGCCGCCTGAGGGTGGACCCCACGGTGCCCCACGGCCTCTCCATGTGGGTGGTGGCCGACAACCTCCGCAAGGGCGCCGCCCTCAACGCCGTCCAGATCGCCGAAACCCTCGTCGCCAAGGGATTAAAGGGCAAGTACTGATCCAGACCTCTTAGACCGAGAGCTGGCCGCGGGCGGCAAGGTCGACCACCACGTCCACAACCGTGGGATCGAACAGCCGCCCGCGGCCTTCCTTTATGTGCGCTATCGCTTCGTCGTGGGACCAGGCTTTGCGGTACGACCTGTCGCTCGTAAGGGCGTCGAGAACGTCGGCCACCATGAATATCCGGGCCGAAAGAGGTATCTCCTCCCCTTTCAAGCCCCGGGGATAGCCTGAGCCGTCCCACCTTTCGTGGTGGCAATACGGTATCTCCAAGGCGGGCTTGAGGTACTGGATCTTGGAAAGCATTTCGTAGGCGTAGGCGGGATGGCGGCGCATGATTCGGGTCTCCTCCTCGTCCAGCTTCCCCGCCTTGAGCAGGATCGAATCCGGGATCCCCATCTTTCCCACGTCGTGGATCATGGCTCCCCGGCGGACAAGGGTCAGCCGTTCCTCGTCGAGCTTCATCGTGCGGGCGATCTTCACCGCAAGTTCCGTCACCCTCCTTGAGTGCCAGGTTGTTTCCTTGTCCTTGAGGTCCAGGGCGAAGGTCAAGGTTTCCATGGTCTCGTCGTAGGCTTGGACCACTTCCGCCTTGGATCTGTGGAGGCGCAAGAGCCGCTTCCTGAGGAGGACGAAGAGAAGGAGGGAGGTCACTCCCACGTAGCCCCAGCCTTTGTACATCGCCAAGGCGGTAAACGCCTCGGGCGTCGGGGCGAGGAGGGATGCCAGGCTGTCGGAGAAATATATCCACAACGCTCCGGCGACGGCGTACAAGGCGGCTATCTTCACGGCTTCCCTGTCGTATTCTTTCATACTTGTAAAATCATACATCGTGCGGGGCTCGGGCGGAAGCCATAGGCGCCTTTCCGGGCTAAATTGACAAGTGCTGGCCGGATTACTATAGTTGATCCAGACTGGTATCAGTTTTTTAATGGAGCTGAGATGGATTCGATCCGCGATAGATATAAAGCCCTCTTGGGAAGGATGCTTTCCGGCGCCCGGGAGCAGAAGCCGGTCTCGGAGCAGAGCGTCTTCCAATCGGGAAAGAAGGAGCTTCTGCCCTTCATAGACAAAATCCTTGAAGAGCACCTCCTGGAGGGGTCGGGCATCGAAGGCCTGGGGCACGTGGAGGAACTCCTCGCCCGGGCGTCCCGGGGCGAATCCTGCCTCCTTCTCCTGGAGCATTATTCAAATTTCGACCTGCCGGCCTTCCACTACCTTTTGCGGAAGGCGGGACCCGCGGGCGTCCGCCTTGCGGATTCGGTGGTGGCCATCGCGGGGATCAAGCTGAACGAATCGAACCCCATCGTCTCCGCCTTCGCCGACGCCTACACCCGCATCATCATCTATCCCAGCCGCTCCTTGGAGATCATCAAGCAGAATTTCAAGGATCCAAACAAGCTCTACCACGAGATGCGCAGGAGCATGTCCATCAACCGCGCCGCCATGAAGACCTTGGGAGAAATCAAGAACGCAGGGAGGATCGTCCTGGTTTTTCCCGCCGGAACCCGGTATCGGCCCGGAAATCCAGCCTCCAAGCGTGGCGTGCGGGAGATCGCCTCGTACATCAAGAGCTTCGACAACTTCGCCCTCGTCGCGGTGAACGGCAATATCCTCAGGATCAATCCGTCGGGTGAGATGGAGGACGACATCCTTCACTCAGACACCCTCCTTTTCACTTTCGGCCCGGTGCAGAAATGCTCGGACCTCCTGGCCCATGTAAAGGAAGAGCATCATTTCAGGGAAGACAAGAAGCAGGAGACCGTGGACCATATCATGGAGGAATTGGACAGGATGCATGCCCAGGCAGAGGGAAAGAGGAGCCGTCCCTAGCCCTGCCGCATAGTTTTCCTATTTGTTGAAGAGCCTTTTCCAGGGATTAATGCCAAACCTGGCCATGAAATAAATCCACGCTATGCCGAACCCCGCGAGGTGGGTGAAGTGGGCCACCGAGGCGCGGAAGCTGAACATTTGGGAAAGTATCTCTATGGCGGCGTAGCCTGCCACCAGGTAGGGAGCCCTGACGGGGATGATGCCGTAAATGTAGATCATGGCCTGGGGATTGAGGATGGCGAAGGCGAGGAGGACGGCGAACACCGCCCCGGAGGCGCCCAGGAGCACAGTGTACCAGGCTGAAGTGGCCAAGAAGATCGCCAAGGAAACTATCCCTGCTACGATTCCCGTCAAGGCATAGAAGAGAAGGAATTCCTTGCTCCCCATGCTCCGCTCGACCTGAGTCCCGAAGAAAAACAAACCCAGCATGTTCACCGCCAAATGGGACAGGTCCGCATGGGCGAACATGTAGGTCAGCACCTGCCAGGCCCTGCCCGAGAGCACGGCCGCGGGATTCAGGGCCATGGCGAATTTTAAATCCGGAAATACATATCCCGCGGCGAACAGCGCGATATTCGCCGCGATGAGATAAAGGGTGGCGTTGAAATAGACGAAGCGGAAGGGTTTCCTGATCAAAGACTGAGATGCCATAGGTTTAGGATAGCGGTTTTTCGCCGGATCGCAAAGCGCGGGAAGGAATTTCAGGTACCTGGACTTAGGTTTTTCTCAAGGCTTTCCCCCAACTGCTTGGAGGTGAAGGGCTTGGCCAGCACATCGTCCATCCCTGAGGCAAGGCAGTTCTCCCTCTCCTTCTCACCCAGGCGCGCGCTCATGCCTATGATTTTCATTCCCTTTCCGGGTAAATCCCGCCGGATCGACTGGCTTGTCTTGTATCCGTCCATGCCCGGCATGAAGCAATCCATGAACACAACATCGTAGGCATTGGCCTTGCATTTTTCCAAGGCCGAAGAACCTGAATCGGCGAAGTCCGCAGAGAGCCCCTTTAGCCCCAGCATCCTGCCCACAAGGTCCCTGTTCACCTCCGAATCGTCCACCACGAGGATCGAAGGAGGTCTTTCCCCCGCTGGGGCGGAAACTGCTTGAGGGGATGTTAGAGCCGAATCCTCCCCCTGGAACAAGGGCCCCAGCGAGGAAGGTTCCGCGGCCTTCGGCCTTGCGGCTTGGGCGGGACGCTGCGCCCTCGCCTTGTCCCGAGCCGGAAGAACCACCAAATCGGCCAAGGCTTGGCTGTCCGTCGGCGCCTCAGCCACGGCTTTTTCCGTTTTCTCCTCCGGTGCCGCGACTGCGCCTTGCGTTTCAGCCTCCTCCAGCGCTGCCTTCTCCGGCATGTACAACGCGCCCTTCACGCTGGGACCCCTGAAACGAAGCTTTCTGCCCTTCTTCCTCGCCATCTCCTCGAAGTCGAGGAATCCGCCCTCTCCCTCCGCCTCCAGGGGAAGAATGTCCTGAGGAAGAATGTCCAAGGATTCAGGCCTCCTCTCTTCCGAAGGTTCAAGGGGTGGAAGTTCCGGCACCCCCGCGAGGCTGTTCGAGCCGGGGCCTTTTCCCTCGACCGGGACCTTCCGAAGACTTGCCAGCCCTAAGGCCGCAGAAGGCAGCGCCGCAAGGGCCAGGAGGAGATAGAGGGAAAAATCGATCAGTCGCCAGCCTGTCCTGGGAGCCGCGGCCAGGGTCCATGAGAGGCCGAAAACATCGATGGCGCCCTTGGGATGGGAGTCCCTCCCGTCGATTTCGTCCCCCGCCAATTTATACGACGATGGAGCAACCTTCTCCTCGGATCCGCCCCCTCCCTCCCCTTCCCCGCGGTAAAGGCCGAACTTCAGGTCGGGAAACCGCTCCTCAAGACCCCAGGAGCTGTAAAGGGCGTCGAAATCGAATGTAAGGCTCGCGAAGCCCCAGAGCCTGCCCTTATCGTAGACAGGATATCGGATGAAGCCGATCCTCGCGCCTTCGACTGATTCGTAGGGTCCTGCGACGACGGCTTCCCTTGTCTCCGCGGCCCTTGCCAGGCTCTCCCTCCTGTCCGGATTGGACAATAAGTCATGCCCAATGTTCGCGTCGCCTTGCGCTAGTGGAAAATGCAGCTTCACCACCGCGCCGGGAGCTACGCTGACTCCGACTATTGTCTCATCATCTTTCATTATGGCGGCGGCGATAGCGGCTATGGCCGCCTCGGAAAGCTGGGGATTAGATTCCAAGCCCGAGGCGAGCCTGCGCCCCGCCTCCACCTTATCCCGCAGCCGCCCCTCGATTTGATGGGATATCTGGATCATGAGGCTGGAGCCCAAGACGGTCTCCATCCTATTGTACGCCGAGCGGTGGGTGAGAAAGGCGGCGCCGGAGAGCAGGACGCAGAACGCCGCGACAACGCCCAATCCCCTTCCCGAAAGGATATCCTTGGTTTTCGGACCCTTCATAGGCTCAGCGCTCCTCGCCGTCGTGCTCTTGTGGATCTGAAATAAAAATGGCTACCCGCGAATGCCTCGCCGATAGCCACTGTTTCGAGGCGCCGATCGGAATCGAACCGATGCATAAAGGTTTTGCAGACCTCTCCCTTACCGCTTGGGTACGGCGCCTTGGAGGGGCTTACTATATCGTGCAAGCCCCGGGAATGTAAAGGGAGGCCGTTAGGCGACCCTTGGTTCTCGACGGCTAGGCCTGTCCTTCCGCCTGAGCTTCTGGAGCGGCCTTGTCCTTGTAGTTGCCCTTCGCAACCTTCCTCTGCCACCACTCCACGAAGCCGGAAGCGATGAAAATGGTGGAATAGGTGCCCGAAATCATGCCCACGAAGAGGGACAGGGCGAAATCCCTCATGCTGCCCGTGGTGAAGAAGAACAGGGCCAACACAGCCAGCATGGTTGTCGCGGTGGTGATGATCGTCCTCCACAGTGTGTGGGTGAGGGCGGAATCCACTACATCCACGAACCTGTCGGACGGCCTGAGCTTGCGCTCCTCCCGGATTCTGTCGAACTGGACGATGGTGTCGTTGATGGAGTATCCGAGAATGGTCAGGATGGCAGCTATGGTCGTGGCGTTGAATTCCATCCTTGTCCATACGATGAAAGCCACCATGATGAGGGCATCGTGCGCTATGGCCAATACCGCGCCCAAGGCGTACTGGATCTTGAACCGGATGGCGGAATACAGAAGGATCAAGAGGAGGGTCGCGGAAACCAGAAGGACGGCGCTCCTGGAAAGAGCTTCGGAATAACGGGCGCCGACGAAGTCGGTCTTGAGGACCACTACCCTCTTCTGGCCGAATTTTTCTTCCAGGAGCTTGGTGAGGGTGGCCCGGACGGTCTCGGTGAAGTGGGGGTCCGTGCCTTCGTCTTGCACGCGGATCAGGAACCTCTGGGCTTCCGTCGGCTTGATATTCTGCACCGATACCTGCCCCAGGGAGGAAACTGCTTCGCGCACCAGGTCGATGCTGGCGAAACGTTCCGCCTCCGCGGCCGGCGCCCTGTGAAGGGTGAGGGCTCCCCGGGAGAGAAGGGTGTTCCCTTGGTAGGTAGCCACCAGGAGGTTCGAGGACTGTGAGCCTTGGTCTCCTTCCAGGGAGACTTCGACGCCTGCTTCCGCCGCGAGGGCCTTAGCCACGTCGGCGATCGTAGGATTGGACGAGAAAGCCACGGTGGTCGTCTTCTGCTCCACTTCCGCCCCGGAGAACACCAGGACCACGGCTTCGTCGGAAATCCTCATCTCCGCGTTTCCCTTGCCGGAATAGGATACCTGTCCTACCGGTATGGCGAGCTGTACGGTCTGGTTGACTCCCGCCTGGAAGTCCACGCCCAGGTTGAATCCCTTGGTGGCCAAGCCGACCAAGCCCAGGACGATCAAGACTGCGGAAACGATGGCCGCGGGCAGGAAATATTTGCTGAACCGGATGATGCGCTTCATTTACTTGATCCTCCAGCTGATGGAGACGCTCTTCTGATCCAGCGTGTCGCTGCCGAAATCGAAGATGAGTCGGGAAACGAAAAGGGAGGTGAAAAGGCTCGTCATGTTGCCGATGGCCAGGGAAATGGCGAAGCCCTGTATTGGACCGGAGCCGAGCTGGGCCAGGAAGAGTGCGGCGATGATCGTGGTTATGTTGGAGTCCATGACCGCCCAGAAGGCCTTGTGGAAGCCCGCGTCGATGGCGGCCTTGCGCGACTTGCCCTCCCGGAGCTCTTCCTTGATGCGTTCGAAGATGATGACGTTGGCGTCCACCGCCATGCCTACGGTGAGCACGAAGCCGGCGATGGAAGGCAGGGTCAGGGTAAGCTTGAAGGCCGTGAGGACCGATAGCATGATGTAGAGGTTTATGACCTGGGCGAGGGTGGCGTTGACTCCAGCTCCGCGGTAGTAGGCGAACATGAAGACGAATACGGCGAGCAGGCCCACCAGGATGGCCCTTTGGCCTTGGACGATCGTGTCTTCACCAAGGGATGCGCCGATGGCTTGCTGATTGGCCACGGAGAGAGAAAGCGGCAGGGCCGCTGTCCTAAGAAGGGTGGCCAGGTTCTGGGCTTCGTCGGCGTTGAATCCGGAGATGCGGACCGATTCCCTGATGGGTTCCTGGATGCGTGCGTAGGACTTGACCCTGTCGTCCAGCACCACCGCCATGGTCTTGCCGACGTTGGCGCTGGTGAGCTCGTAGAAGAGTTCTCCGCCTTCCTTGTCGAGCACGAAGTTGGTCTCGGGCTTGCCGGTGATCTGGTCAGAAGAAACCGTGGCGCTCTGGACATGGCTGCCGTCCAAGCCGGGCTTCGCTTCCATGACCAGGTATTCGCCTGTGAACTCATCAAGGCCGTAGCTGTCCTTTTCGTAGACCTTACGGATAACCTTGCCCTCGGGGATTATGCCCGCCTGGGCCACGGTCATGGTCCTCTCGTCCACGCCCAAGGGGTTGGTGCCAAGATAGGAGTTCAAGGCCGAGGTCGCCTCGGAATCGACGATGTAGAACCCGAGGTTGCCCTTGCCCATAATGATCGAGTTGATGCGCTCGGGATCGGCCGTGCCGGGGATCTCGACGTAGATCTGGTCGTCCCCCTGGCGGCGGATCACAGGCTCCGTGAGGCCGAACTGGTCGATGCGGTTGTTCAGGACCTCGATCGCCCTTACCATGGCGTCTTCCCGCTCCGACACGGACAGGCTGTGTCCAAGCTTTTCAGCCAAGGCGTCCAGGTCCGCCTGGATGATCACCGACATGCCGCCCGCCAGGTCCAAGCCAAGCTGCACCGCGTTGCCGTGGAGCTTCTTAAGGTTCAAGGCTCTTTCCCTATATTTGGCCTCCACCGCCTCGAACATGACCCGCTCGCTGGAGAAGGCGGCGAGGAGGCTTGCGGCGTTCATATCCGCCGGCGCGGCGCGCTTCGTATCTTTATACGCCTTCTTCGCCACCTGGGCCACCACCGGATAGGTGGCCTCAAGATCGGCGCCTTCCCCGGCGACCGCCTTGGCCTTTATGTCCACCAAGGCCGCGTAGGCCATCCTTCGCGAATAGTCCCTAATTTGCTCTCGAGTTCCGACTGCCGTAGCCTGGTCTTCCTTCGGGGTGAGGAAATACCACTGGATTGTCGGGAAAAGGAAGGAAAACGCGATGGCCAACACCGCGAGCACGATCAACAGACGACGGATTTTACTCATTCCGGTAACTCCACATTAGGTATCTCGACAAGAGCCTCCCTTCCCCCTTTCCAGGGTCGGAGGAGGGAGAAAGAAGGTTCCCGAGGGTTATTTCTTCTCTTCTTCGGTTTTTTCTGCGGGAGCTTCCGAGGATTTGTCCTCGGCCTTCACGACGGAGACGGAGGCGATGGCGGACTTCGAGAACTCGATCCGGCAATCCTCGTCCACCCTCACCACCACGGTGCTGTCCTTGACGGCGTGCACGGTGCCGTGGATTCCGCCGATGGTGACGATCTTGTCGCCTTTCTTCACCGCGGCGATCATCTTCTGCATATCCTTCTGCTTCTTGTTCTGCGGCCTGATGATGAGGAAGTAGAAGACCACGAAGACAAGGCCGAAGGTGACGATGGTCGAGAGCATCTGGCCGGTGGGGTTGGCAGCGGCGCCCTGCAGGAGGACGAGACCCTTTGCTATACCATTCATATACAATCCTTTGCGTAAAGATTCGGAAAAAGCTAGCACGGAATCCGAAGACTCGTCAAGGCAAATGCCTTAGGCGGTTATCACCGTGCCGGCCTTGCCGTCAACCGCCAGGGTGGCGTTCTCCATGGACGTTATGATCACCTTGGCGCCGCCTCGCTTGACGAAGTCGCAGGCCGCCTCGATCTTCGGGCCCATGGAACCCTTGGGGAACTGGCCCTCCGCCAGATGCTTCTCGCATTCCTCCACGCTCATCCTGTCGAAGAACCGCATGTCGGGTTTCTTGTAATTGATGGCCACGCGGTCCACCCCGGTGAGGATCACAAGCTCGTCCGCGGCGATGAGGTTGGCCAGGAGGGCCGAGGCCCTGTCCTTGTCGATCACCGCGTCCACGCCCTGGAGCATGCCTTCGGCGTCCCGGCGCACGGGCACCCCGCCCCCGCCCACGGCGATGACGATCTTTCCGTCGTCGATCAGGTCCTTTATGATGTCCTTCTCCACAACGTCGAGGGGAATCGGGCTGGGCACCACCCTCCTGAAGCCTCTCCCCGGGTCTTCCTTGATGATCCAGCCTCTCTGGCGCAGCGACTCCACCTGCTCGGCCTTGTAGAAGGGACCCACGTACTTGGTGGGATTCTTCATGGAGGGATCTTCCGGGTCGACTTCCACCTGGGTCACCACGGTGACCACATCCTTCCTCACCCCTTCCTTGGCCAGGGCGTTGGAAAGGCACTGGGCGATCATGTAGCCCATGGAGCCTTGGGTGTCGGCGACGATGACCCCCAGGGGCGAGGGGGGTACCTGCTGGCTCGCCGCCTCGTTCCTGATCAGATGCACCCCCGCCTGAGGCCCGTTGCCGTGGGTCAGGACGACCTTGTGGCCTTCGCGGATCATGCCCACGATTGCTCCGAGGCTCTTCCTCGTGTTGGCGAACTGCTGCTCGATGGTGCCTTCCGTGCCCTCTTCTATGATCGCGTTGCCTCCCAACGCCACAACGATGGTTTTCCTGTTGTTCATCCTGTCTCCTTCCAGCGTACCGCGAACCCCGCATAATGGTCGTTCGCGCAGAGGATGAAGTATATCATCTATTGCGATCTCGGCAAGATGGAATCAAAGGCATCGCATTATTATATAAATATTTGCTTTGTTTGCATAATTATGCTCAAACCCTCTCGACCCTCCGGGTTGGCAAAAGAAAGGGGCGGAGCTAGTATAGCCTTATGATCGTATCCAGAGCCGATGTGCTGGGCATGTGCATGGGCGTGAGAAGAGCCGAGGCCCTTGCCCGGAAGGCCGCCAGGGAAGGCGAGGCCGTGGCGCGGCGGGTGTTCACCTACGGCCCCCTCATCCACAATCCCCAGGCCGTGGCCGCCTTGGAGGCGGAAGGGGTCAAGGTCTTGGATCCCTCCTTGGTGGACTCGCCCCAGTGGGAGGATCGGCTCCGAGACTCCATCGTCGTGATCCGGGCCCACGGAGCCCCGCCCGAGGTCTATGCCCGGCTTTCGTCCCTGGGCGCCCAGGTGGTCGACGCCACCTGCCCAAGGGTCATAAACAGCCAAAGGAAGGCCGCCGACCTAGCCCGCCAGGGATTCCGGATCGTGGTGGCGGGAGACAAGTCCCATGGGGAAGTGACGGGCATACTGGGATACGCCCCAAAGGCCCAAGCCGTCGAATCCGCCGCCGAGGCGGCCTTGCTTGCCCGGTCCTTGGCGGGATCTCCCGTGGCCCTGATAGCCCAGACAACCATAGGGCGCCAGGAATTCGAGGCCATAGCCGCCCAGTTCCGCGGGAAGGCCGAGCCCTTCCTGGAAGTGAACACCCTCTGCCCCGCCACTTCTGAACGGCAGGGCTCATTGGAGGCCCTCGCGAAGAGGGTTTCGGCAATCGTCGTGGTGGGAGGGAGGAACTCAGCCAATACCCAGCGCCTTTTCATGGCCGCCAAGGCCTCGGGAAAGCCGGCGTGGCACATAGAGCGGGCGGGGGAGCTCCCTCCGGAAATCTTCGCCTTTCCCAGCGTGGGGCTCACGGCGGGCGCCTCCACGCCGGATTCCATGGTGGACGAAGTGGAATCCTATCTGCTAGGCTCAAGCACATGACGCCTACGAAAGTCATTGGCATCTGCGGCGGATCCGGATCGGGAAAGACCACCATAGTCCGCAAGATCTCGGAGCTGGTGAAGGATTTTGTCTTCATCCCCCAGGACAGCTACTATAAATCCGCGGAGTTCATTTCCAACGCCAACATCACGGCCTTCAACTTCGACCATCCCGAAGCCTTCGACAATGAACTCATCGTGCGGCATCTGGAGGCTTTGCGCCGGGGCGAGGCGATAGAGCTGCCCACCTACGACTTCGTGCACCACCGCCGCAGGGAAGAAACCGTCACCGTCCCTTCCAGGAAGATCGTCATCTTCGAGGGCATCATGGTCTTCACCAACAAAGAGGTGCGGGACCTGATAGACCTGAAGATATTCGTCGACACCCCGGACGACATCCGCTTCATACGGCGCCTGCTCCGGGACATAAAGGAACGCGGCAGGACCCTGGATTCCGTGGTGGAGCAGTACCTCAACGTGGTGCGGCCCGGGCACTACCAGTTCATCGAGCCCACAAAGGCCTACGCTGACATCATCATTCCCGAGGGGGGGGCCAACGAAAGGGCGCTGAACGTCCTTGTCACCTTCATCAACTCGGTGATAGGGGATTGACCAAACACCTGTAAAAGGCGGATGGACAAAAAGGCCGCGGCTCCTGCCGCGGCCTTTTTGTCAACGAGGATTGTTTTAATGCTTAGGGAATAAGACCCTGGAGCTTCGTCTTCAATTCCGAGAAGGTGAGGCCGTTGGCCGAAGCCCAGTCCTTGACCACATCCCCATCCTTGCCGATCTTGCCTCCCGTGGCGGACTTTATCTTTCCCTCGTCCAAGCCCCAATCCTTGAGGTCCTTGAAGGTGGTCTTGCCGGTTACGGAGCCCGCCACCGGGGCGTGGGCGGCATCCGTCGCGGCGGGAGCAGCAGGCGCGGCCTGCGGCGTCGGCGCTGACGGCGTTGCCGGCGAAGGTGCCTGCGCTGCCGCTGGCGCTTGGGCTGGAGCGGAGGAAGTTGGCGGAGCCGCGGAAGACGCCGGAGCGGAGGCCGGGGTCTGGGCAGCGGGGGCCGCCGGGGCTGGAGCCGGGGCTGGAGCCGCGGCTGGAACCGAGGGCGCAGCCGGAGCCATGGACGTGGCGGGAGCGGCGGGAGCCTGTCCGGGCCGGAATGCCTTGGCTTCCAGGGCGTCGATGAGCGCCGGATCGGCCTTGGAGTGCGCGCGCAATATGGGTATGGCGGAAATCGGGAAGATGTTGTCCGCCTCAGCCTCCAGGGGGATTCCCGTCAACAGGCTCACGAAATACCGGACCGATCCGGTTCCGATTTCAGTTCCCTCAGGCAACATGGACTTGTCGTAGATGGTCTCCAGGCTGTTGAGCTTGCTCATCCTATCGGTGACGCCGAAGGCTTCCATGGCCCAGGCGGGATCGAACTTGAAGGCCTTGCCGAGATCCTCCCAGGTGTAGGAGCCGCGGATGTCCGCCGGGTTTGGAAGTCCGGCGAAATCCCCTTCCTTTATAGCCGCCGGGGTTTTCGACCCCTCCATCTGCCAATATCCGATTATCTTCGAGCCGCCTATCCCCACAACAAAGGACGCCACAATGGCAAAGGCTATGAATTTAGCGTTGATTTTCATGATTCCCTCCTGCTTATTTGCCGGTTCCGGCTTTTTCTGCATAGCGGTCCTTGGCCTGGCCGGGGAAGCTCAGGACTTCCACGGTGGCTGGCACGGGACAAGCCGTCTCGCTGGTGCATTCCAGGCAGGAAATGCACTGGTGGTCCCGGACGACCTTGGCGTTGGCCACGTCGATGTTCATGGGGCAGGCCTTGGTGCAGGCGTTGCAGGAAATGCAGGTCGGGGCGTTCCTCCTTATGCCGAACACCCTGAAGAGGTTGGTTATTCCCAGGAAGGCTCCGTAGGGGCAGGCGTACTTGCAGAACGGCCTCTCCACGAACAGGGAAAGGACTATGACCACGCCCAGGGCCACGAAGCCGGTTATGGCCACTTCTCCCGTCCAGAAGTTGAACAGGGCGAAATAAGGATCGTAGGCTTCGAAAATCAGCTTTCCGGACACGATGGTCATGTAGGTGACCCAGGCGAACACAAGGTACCGCAGGTACCTAAGGATCCGGTCAAGCTTCTTGGGCATGAAATTGTTGTACTTCTTGCCGAAGATTTTCCTTCCGATTTTTCCCATGAACTCCTGGAAGGTTCCGAAGGGGCAGATCCATCCGCAGATGACAGGTCCGAAAAGCAGGGCGAGGAAGAGGCCTATCACCCCCAGGACAACTGAGGATTCGTGGACCTTCTTGACCAGGGTGCCTAGGCTGACCATGTTCCAGAAGGAGACCACCCCGCCGAAGGGGCAGATGGCATGGAGGGAGCCTGAGGGTAGGATGGGAATCTTTATACCCGCTTCACCCAATTTTTCCATAGTCACCGTCACGGCGACGAGGACGAAAAATGCCGCCTGGACGATGTGCCTCAGGTTTCGGACATTCCGCGCATGCAACTTCTTGTTTGCGACAGCCATAGTTTCCTCCTAGAGATTGGCATATACACATAAGCAAATTCCATGCCAAGTTTAAAAAAGAGAAAAACCGCAAAAATCGGCGCAGGCAAGGAAAAAAATGAGGCGTCGTCACGTGGGGAAGGAGAAAAAACGGGCGGCGTGGGAATTTTTTTCCCTATATTCTATTGTATCATACCCTCTTTTCCCGGTCATAGGGCTTTCCAAGCTCCGCGGGACCACGGATGGTGGAGTTCTTCGAAAGGGAGAGAACGAGGATGACCAGCACATAGGGAAGCATCACGGCGAACTCGTAGGGGAACTTAATGCCCAGCACCTGGATGGCGAGCTGGAGGGACTGGGCGATGCTGAAAAGGAGGCTCCCGCCCAGGATCCAGAGGGGATGCCAGCGTCCGAAGTAGACAAGGGCCACGGCGATGAACCCACGTCCCGCAACGATGTCGTCGGCGAACATCTTCGCCTGGCCCAGGGAGAGATAAGCCCCCGCGAGGCCGGCCAAGGCTCCGCCTAGAGCCAGTGCCTGGTACCGTGTCCGGATTACCGCCACTCCCATGGTATCCGCCGCCCGGGGGTGGGTGCCGGCTGCCCGAACCTTGAGCCCCCAGGGAGTCCTGAACAGGATATAGAGCGAGAGAGGGACCGCCAGGAAGGCGGCGTAGGCCATGCCGTTCATATTGAAGAGCAGCGGCCCGACAAGGGGAATCTTGGATAGGCCGGGCACGGGAAGGTTGGGAAGCCCTGGAACCCCCGTGACTCCGCCCACGAAAAATCTAAAAAGCGTTCCCGCCACCCCCCAGCCAAGGAGGTGGAGGCCTATGCCCGCGATTCCCTGGGGAGTCTTGAAGCTAACCGTCACCAGGGCGAACAGCAGTCCCAGGAGGGCTCCGACCGCCGCGGCGGCTCCTATGCCTATGAGATTGGCCCACGGAGCGAGTCCTGTCTTCTGAAGGTAGTAGGCGGGGATGAAGGCCAGGAAGGCTCCCATGGCCATGAGTCCCTCGCAGCCAAGGTTGAAGACTCCCGCCCTTTGGTTGAACATCTCCCCCAAAGCG